>JBBQFG010000293.1:0-5574 GCA_038321765.1 Elainellales cyanobacterium | reverse complement strand
GGCTTAAGCCCCTTGTTCAAATGTAGTCACACTTCCGCCGTTGAGTACTAGTCTATTTGGATTGGACTATATTAAACGCAAGGTTGCGCTTCTCAAGTTTGCGAGGTGAGAAGCTAGGTTGGGAGCAGCCTTGTGGATACTGGGAACCCAACGATATTCCATCTAAGCGAGAAACGCCGGATTATGCATGTCCTGTTTGTGGAAGATGAATTGAAGATTGCCAACTTTGTTCAAGCCGGCTTAAAGGAACAAGGATTTGTCGTGGACTATTGCGACAATGGTGACGATGGCTATAGGCGGGCGATCGCCTGTGACTACGATGCGATCGTGCTCGATATTATGGTTCCGGGAAAAGACGGGCTGTTTATTCTCAAGCATCTGCGGCGATCGGGACGGAACACACCGGTGCTGTTGGTGACAGCTCGTAATGAATTAGACGATCGGCTAGAAGGGCTAAATTTGGGTGCTGATGACTACATTGCCAAACCTTTCTTTGTAGAAGAATTGGCTGCTCGCATTCATGCTGTGGTGCGCCGCAGCGCGGGCGATCGCCAAAACTCCCTGTCGGTAGGGTTGCTTAAGCTCGATCGGATTACCCGTGAAGTCATGTATCGGCAGCAGGTGGTGGAACTGACAACCCGTGAGTTTAATCTGTTGGAATATCTCATGCGATCGCCAGGGCGGGTATTCACCCGCACTCAGATTCTGGAGCATGTTTGGGGATATGATTTTAATCCCAATACCAATGTGGTTGATGTTTGCATTCAGCGAATTCGTAAAAAGATTGATTCGACGCATGAATCTAGCTGGATCGAGAGTGTACGTGGAGTTGGATATCGCTTCCATAAACCAGAGGTGTAGCGGGGTTTTCGTTCAAATCTGGTGTTTACGTCTTTGAATGTTGTGTAGTGTGAATCTTTTAAGAACACAAACAAAAAACCTATGATTTTCTGGTGTGATAACTTAGTAATTTCGTGTGAAATTTGGCTGTGAAACTTCGTTCGTTTCGATTGCGAATTGCATTATTCTCTGCAATTTTAGCGGGCAGTGCGCTAGTGGGATTTGGCGTTGTGGCTTGGAGGCTAATTTATGTCGCTAAAGTGAGCCGATTAGATGCAAAACTAGAAAATCAAGTGAAGCGCACTATTCGTCCCCGCGAACAAGATTGGTGGTCGTCTTTTTATGCTTCTTTACCCCGCGAACTAGAGACGGAGGCGGCCACCCCAATCCTCATGTTGGTGCTAGATGAGCAAGGTGAAACTCTTTACCCGCTGGAGTTTCCACCTCTTGAGCCAGCCACACTCAACCTCCGACCATTCTTACTGCCGCGTGTTTTATTGCCTCTGTCACAGTCTGTTCCAAAGGGGTCGTTGCATGAAAAAGAAGATAAAAACGATCGCCCGTTGGATGGCACATCAGTGAATGGATTAGCCGATAATCAGCTCTATTTGTCTCTGAATGGAGTGCTACCTGAACCTAAACTGATAACGCAACGTACGGCTACAGGTAGTTGGCGAGTGGTGGCTGTAAGTTCTGCTCGGACGCAAGCGGCGATCGCCGTTAGCCTAGACGCAATCGACCAAGAAATGGGGTTGATTCGCACTATATTTGTAGTTGCCATTCCCAGTACACTGCTGCTGGTGGCGGGCGGGGCATGGGTATTGTCGGGTCGAGCATTGCACCCTGTTGATCGACTGACAACCGCTATGCGAGAGTTAACCGTTGCAGGGCTTGACCAAGCTGTAGATTTGGGAGCCACTGACATTGAGTTTGTTGAACTTATTCAGGTATTCAACCAGATGCTAGAGCGTCTGGAGCGAAGTTTTAGGCAGGCATCTCGATTTAGTGCCGATGCTGCCCATGAGCTTAAAACGCCGCTGGCCATTTTGCAGGGAGAGCTAGAACAAGCCATGCATCATGCCGAATCTGGCTCGGAGGTGCAACAAAATCTCGGCAATTTGCTGGACGAAGTCCGCCGCTTGAGTGGAATTGTGCGAAAGCTGTTATTGCTGTCGTTGGCCGATGCGGGAAAGATGAGCTTATACAGTGTGGAGGTGAATTTATCGGAGATGTTGGCCGTGATAGTGGAAGACATGGAGCTGTTGGCTCCGTCGTTGGCGGTGCAGGCAAATATTGATCGTCACCTTTGGGTGCGGGGCGATCGCGATTTACTCGCTCAGGTCTTACAAAATTTGATCAGCAATGCCATCAAGTACAATTTGCCGGAAGGCTGGATCAAAATCTACACCCAACGCTGCCAAAATACGGTTCGGGTAACGATCGCAAATGCGTCTAATCCAATTCCAGAGGGCGATCGCGATCGCATTTTTGATCGGTTTTATCGTGGTGATCCAGCTCGAACGCGCAAAGTAGAGGGTATTGGACTAGGACTGAGCCTGTCACGAGAAATCGCCCGTGCCCACAATGGGGATCTGACGCTGGATGCAACCCCCGTCGGTCAAACAGCCCTGACGCTGACGCTGCCCGGTGAGGTTTAATCAATAGGCCTAGGACACTAAGTAGGTTGGCTTAAGTAAGTATAAAATCCTAAAACCCTGCGCCGCCCGCTGCGCGGGCGGCGCAGGGTTTTAGGATTTGGTTTTTATTTAGGTTGAACTATTTACAACTGGGGTTCAAGTATGAGCATGACGATTGATGCGGCTTTCGATCAGGCAATGATGCGGCGGTGTGTGGAACTGGCTCAGCGAGCCAAAGGACAGACGGCACCTAACCCAATGGTGGGTTCTGTCGTTGTGCAGGACAACGAGATTGTCGGTGAAGGGTTCCATCCCCAAGCAGGTCAGCCTCACGCAGAGGTGTTTGCATTGCAGGCAGCAGGGGAGCGATCGCTGGGAGCAACACTCTACGTCAATTTAGAACCATGCAGCCACTATGGTCGAACACCGCCCTGTGCCGATGCGGTAATTCAAGCTAGCATTGCGCGGGTGGTGGTGGGCATGGTAGATCCCAACCCCAAAGTGGCAGGCAGTGGGATTGCACGCCTACAAGCAGCGGGAATTTCGGTAACAGTGGGCGTAGAAGAAAACTTATGTCAGACGCTGAATGAAGCGTTTGTGTACAAAATTTTGCACCAGCGTCCGTTTGGAATTCTAAAGTATGCGATGACCCTGGATGGAAAAATTGCGGCAACTACGGGGCATAGCGCCTGGGTTACAACGCCTGCATCAAGGCAGTATGTTCATGAACTGCGGGCGGGTTGTGATGCGATCGTGGTAGGGGGGAACACCGTGCGCCGAGACAATCCATTGCTCACTAGTCACGGAATGGGTCGAAATCCGCTGCGAGTGGTGATGACCCAACGCTTGGAGCTACCGGAGAACGCTAACGTTCTACATGTAGATGTAGCGCCCACCTTGATTTTGACACAAACGGGAACGCAACCCCAGCGTCAAGACACACTGCGAGAGCAAGGAGTAGAAGTCGTTGAAGTCGCAGATTTGTCTCCTGCTGCTGCCATGAAAGTTTTGGGCGATCGCGGCTTGCTTTCGGTGCTCTGGGAGTGTGGCGGTCAATTGACCGCTCAGGCGATCGGCGATGGGTCAATCCAAAAAGTGCTTGCCTTCATTGCTCCCAAGATTATCGGTGGCAACATGGCTCCATCACCTGTTGGCGATTTGGGACTAACGCAGATGACGGATGCGTTAATGCTGGAGCGGGTGACGTGGCGGTCGATTGGAGCGGATCTGTTAGTAGAAGGATATTTAAAACGATAAAGCCCTTAGGTTAAGAGTTGAGTGGCAGCAGCATTATGTGCCGTTGGCTTACTTCCAACCCCATATTTTAAGCTTGCTGTGTTGTGGAAAGAAGGGCGATCGCGTTTAGCTCAACGGGTTAGCCTCTAGCCTTTTACAACCCGGTGCGATCGCCCCTCGCCCCTGCCTTGTGTCACAGATACTGCAAAGGTCACCCCCAAATGCTTTGTGACATCACAGACTGTCACAACAGCCAACTTTCTGATTGCTCTAATAACCTTAAGGGGACGAGTGCAAAGACTCTATGACTCTATGTAGAGAGCGGGCTAACGGTCGTGTTGAGCCGCCGCAGACAACCCTTGATTCCCACAAATAACCTCTCGGCGGTCGGCTCCAACGACTTGTGCTGCGGCGCTGTCTACGCCGATTCTAAATGAGTCACAGGAATCTGTTCAGTTCTTTCTGGTGCTTTTGCTCCAGTTGCAACGGCATGAACCGCATGAAGAATATCGGCTGAGTAGTAACGATTGCCGCAGGTATCACAAACACCGATCGTCACATCTTCAAGAATGACGAATCCATCTCTATGTTTGAATGCCTCACGTTTAACCGTGCGTGGTTGAACAGTTCCCTCGCAATACTCGCATTTATATCCGTACATCGGGTTAGCGCTCAAGTTCAGTGATTTCATAAACTGTAATGATTAGATAACGTCCGTTACTAGCAAAACGCCCAACCACTCCAACAGGTGTCTGCTGATCCAATGCAGTCCCTATTACTATATACCTCGTGCCTCTGGGGTCGTCTTTTTCAACCCGGATAACCTGACCACCTAGAATAGCTTCCTCTATATCTAAGATAGTCAGCAAATCTTCAGCCATCTCTTCCATCGCGTGGGCTGACATATCGTACTGGCGGAGGCGAATTTTTTCCCTAATGCGGTCAATATCGTTACGAGGCACAGAAAGCTACTCTGGAATTGGATTGCGACGAAAAGAAGAATAGATTATACAAAAGCCTCCGCGATTTCTCAAGCTGCTATGAACCCACAAAAAAAGCCCAAGAGCCGCCAGGAAATCCTCAAAAAACAGCAACAATCTACATTTGTTGGACGAGAGGAGCACATCACAGCCTTTCGCTATAACCTGGCTTTGCCTCCAGCGGACTGGTGTTTTCTGTTTAGTGTCTGGGGACAAGGAGGGGTCGGCAAAAGTACGCTATTGCGGCAATTTCGTCGGATAGCGGAGGAAGCAGGTTTTCTGACAGCCCATACCAGTGACTCGGATACTCATGTTCTGGAGGTAATGGGACAAGTTGCTGAGCAGCTAGAACAGCAGGGACACAGGCTAAACCAGTTTGCAGAACGGTATAAAGTCTATCTTCAGAAGAAGCAAGAATTAGAGGCTGATCCAGATGCCCCTCAAGGATTTTCCGCTTTTTTGGGGAAGTCGATCGCCAAAGCCAGCTTAGGGTTAGCCAAACAAGTTCCGGGTAGTGGAGTCGTCACGCCATTTTTGGATGAGGACGCGATCGCCAACCAAGCAGGTGATTGGGCATCGTACGTCGCCAAGAAAATTGGCAATAAGGACGAGGTACATCTGATGCAGAAACCTGTCGAGGTCTTGACTCCGCTATTTTTGCAGGATTTGAGTAAATTAACTGAACAGAAAAATCTGCTGTTGTTGTTCGACACCTATGAACGAACGGTGGGATTTCTGGACAGTTGGCTACGAGAAATTTTAGAAGGGCACTATGGTGATTTGCCTGTCAATGTGATTTTGGTGATTGCTGGACGGGATGAACTGGAGCGAAATTATTGGACAGAGTATGAGGGGGCGATCGCCCGTATTTCCCTAGAACC
>JBBQFG010000292.1:0-5636 GCA_038321765.1 Elainellales cyanobacterium | reverse complement strand
ACTTCTGGCTGCGGCTGAGCTTCTGGCTGCGGCTGATTCACCTGCTGAATCTGTTCAGCAAAGTAAGTGGTCTTGGCGTTGTAGCTAAGCTGCTGAGCCAGTTGCAGAGCTTCTTGAAAGGCCGCGATCGCCAATTCTTTTTCGCCCCGGGTGCGATAAATTTGTCCCATTTGGTCATAGACGTTCATATTGCCCAAAACGTCATAGGACTGCTGGTTGACGCTGAGTAAGAGCTGATAAATTGTGAGTGCATCCAAGGGGCGATCAAGATCTGTGTAGAGATCGGCAAGATGATACAGCGATTCGCTGGCAAAGCCGTACTGTTGCTGACTTTGTGCCAAGGTAAACGCATCTTGGTAACTAGCAACAGCGATATCTGGGCGCTCAATAGCGCGGTAGTTGTCGCCCAGGTCAATTTTGAGCAATGGGATACGGCTCAAGAGTAATGGGTCTATTTGATAGCGCTCTAGCAACTGCTGTTGAACAGCGATCGCTTGGGCAGGTTGCTCCCCTTTTTGGTACACATAGGCCAATTGCTGCAAATAGTTCAGTTCTGCCACCGGGTCATTGGCGGCGCGGGCTAGTTTAAGCAGATCTTCGTAGGCGATCGCCGCATCTGCAAAGTTAAACCAGGCAACGTGCAGGTCAGCCAGCGCCGTCAACACAATCTGCTCAATGACAACATCCTGTTGCGATCGCGCCTGGGTCAAAATTTGGGTATACAGCGCCACAGCCGGGGTGTAGACCCGCATAGCCTGATACGCCTGAGCAATACTGAACAGCAGGTCAAAATCCACGGGTTGCAGCACCTCTAGCTGCAACTCTAGCTCAATCGCCTGGAGCCGCTCGGTAATAACGCGGACATCACTTCCCCGATTTTCTTGCCACGCAATGCTGCCTACCCGTCCCAGTGCCGCCACTTCTTCGTTAAACCCTAAAACTCGCCGCAGCCGCAGCTCCCGATACCAAATCTCAAAGGCGGCATTAGTCTGTTTGGCTTGATATAGCACGTCTCCCTGGCGTTGCAAATCATCTAAAGCCTGCCGTAAGGCCAATATCTCTAGGGGACTATAGGGGCGATCGACGATCAGTTGAGGCAACAACGGGTCAGGTTCTTCGGTTGGCTCTAGGGGGCTGGGGGGAAATTCCTCTAGTGCTTGCTCGTCAGATTGATCGCTGGACCCATCAGCCTCGCTTGCCGAATCGCCGGGATCAGCTTCGGCAGTGCCAGGAGATACATTGGGCGATGGCACCGCCGTCGGAATCGGAAACGGGATAATTTGAGCGCCAGTGGTTGGGGCAAACAGCACCACCGCAGATCCGATCAAGAGACCTGACCAAACTGGAGTAAGGGGAGCGATCGCCCTTAGCCACGTCCGCCATAGCCTTCTCCTCTGAAGGACGGCGACAAGGCATGTCTGGTCTAGAGTTACCTTGCCTATCGTTGGTAAACCGCTCACGTGTAGTCCCAGGTTTTTCATGATCGCCTTTCAAGTCTCAATGCCTACTTTAGCAAGTGGCCGCTCTCAAGTGGCTGGTTCTTACCTGGTTCTTACAGCGCGTGTGGCGATCGCCATGTTCTACTTACCCTCCCTACGCTCCAACCCTGCTGATTTCTGGCGATGCTAACGCAGCGTGCCATAATGAGCAGGGTTTCAATTGTGCTACTGATTTTCTGGCTTAAAGACGCGAACCGTGCCTTTTTTCAAAAATCATCAACACACCTGAACAACACACGAGATAAAATATCAAGCTGAGTGAACGCCGGAACTACAACCAATTGGGCGTGCCATAGAACAGTAGATAAGTAGTTCAACCTAAATAAAAACCAAATCCTAAAACCCTGCGCCGTCCGCTGCGCGGGCGGCACAGGGTTTTAGGATCTTATACTTACTTAAGCCCACCTACTTAGTGTTCTAAGTAATGTAAATGGTGTTCTAAAGATTCAGATTGAGGGTTTTGAAACGTTTGCTCGTAAACGTCTCAAAACCCTCAATGGCGAACAGGACCGAACAGTAGATGAAAGTGAGGGTGGCGTGAGGGTTTTGGTCGTTGGCAATGGTGGGCGCGAACATGCGCTGACTTGGAAACTGCTCCAGTCCTCTGGGGTACAGGAAGTAGTCTGTGTTCCTGGCAACGGCGGCACTGCTAATCTGCCGCGCTGCCGTAACCTGGCAATGTCGGTCAGTGCGTTTGAGGGCATTGCCCGCTGCGCGTTGGTCAACAACCTGGAATTGATTGTGGTAGGCCCTGAGGTGCCCTTGGCTGCCGGAATTACTGACTATCTTCAAGCCCAAGGATTGACAGTATTTGGGCCAACGCAGGCAGGCGCACAAATTGAATCGAGCAAAGCGTGGGCTAAAGAACTGATGGCTGAAGCGGGCATCCCAACAGCAGCGGCGGCGGTATTTAGCAAGGTCGATGAGGCGATCGCCTACGTCAATCGCCACGGCGCTCCGACTGTGATTAAGGCCGACGGGCTAGCAGCAGGCAAAGGGGTGACAGTAGCAATGACAGTGGATGAGGCGATCGCCGCCCTGCAAGCTATTTTTGATGGCCAATTTGGCGACGCTGGCAAGCGTGTGGTCATTGAAGAATACCTGACAGGTGAAGAAGTATCGGTACTAGCCATTACCGATGGGCTCACGATTCGCCCCCTCTTGCCCGCACAAGACCACAAGCGAATTGGGGAAGGAGATACAGGCGAAAATACAGGCGGCATGGGTGCCTACGCCCCCGCTCCCCTAGTCACTCCTGCGCTGATGGCTCGCATTCAAGCCGAGGTGTTAGAACCCGCGATCGCCGCACTACGCAAGCGAGGGATTGATTACCGAGGCATTCTCTACGCAGGTTTGATGATTACACCTCAAGGTGAACCAAAGGTGATCGAATTCAACTGCCGCTTTGGTGATCCCGAAACCCAAGTGGTACTGCCACTGCTCGAAACCCCTCTAGAGAAACTCCTGCTAGCCTGCGCTCAACAACGTTTGGCAGAACTGCCCCCACTAGAGTGGAAGACCGGAGCTGCTGCCTGTGTCGTTCTTGCAGCCGAGGGGTATCCCGCTGATTATAAAAAGGGGCTTCCCATTAAGGGTATTCCCGAGGCCGAAGCCACGGGCGCACTGGTGTTTCATGCAGGCACTAAGTTCGCTCAACCCCAAGTGCTAACCGATGGAGGTCGTGTCCTAGGGGTGACTGCCATAGGTGATGGAGTAAAAGAAGCTCTAGCAAATGCCTACACAGCGATAGACTGCATTGAATTTGAGGCAATGTACTACCGACGAGATATTGGGCATCGCGTACTCAGATAATTCCTTAGCCAAATAGTACTAAAGCCAAATAAGTAGTTCAACCTAAATAAAAACCAAGCAAAGTTCAGATGATGTTGCAGGCGCGCTGCGCCTGCAACATCATCTGAACTTTGGGTGCAACAACAAGTAGTCCTAAATTTGCAATATTTTTTGCAAGGCTCAAAAGAATTGACTTAGCATCTTGATTAATACGCCAAATCAAGTTTCCGCGTAGGTTCTAAGGACGTGCGAGAATGAAAGCAATTATTATGTTAATGCTCCACTCCATTATCGTTGGGTGAATTTGCGTTGCTAGACCTTCTGAAGCAAATTCGAGAAGTTATTCGTCGCTGGTGGTCTGAGTTCACACTTCAGACCAAATTGATGGCAGCAGCTACCCTCATGGTGTCGCTGCTTATGAGTGGGCTAACGTTTTGGGCCGTTAATTCTATTCAACAAGACGCACGAGTTAACGACACTCGCTTTGGCAGCGATTTAGGGCTGTTGCTGGCCGCCAATGTGTCCCCACTGGTGGGTGAAAATGATCTCACCGAGCTATCGCGGTTTACCAGTCGTTTTTACAGCAGCACCTCTAGCGTTCGCTACATGCTCTATGCCGACACAGACGGCGAAATTTTCTTCGGTATTCCTTTTTCGCAGTCGGAGGTGCAAAACTCGCTCACCATTCGTCGCCGAATGCAGCTCCCCGAAAACTACAACGCTAGTCTAGACCACCCCATGGTGCGGCAACACCTTACCCCCGACGGAGAGGTAACGGATGTATTTGTGCCGTTGAACTATAACGGCAAGTATTTGGGCGTATTGGCGATCGGCACTAATCCCAACCCAACTGTTGCAATCTCGTCACACCTCACACGAGATGTCACGATCGCCGTCTTTGTTTCAATCTGGGTCATGGTGATTTTAGGAGCCGTGTTTAACGCACTGCAAATTACCAAGCCGATTAAAGAGCTGCTAGGGGGGGTCAAAAACATTGCCGCCGGAAACTTTCAGCAGCGCATTGATTTGCCATTTGGGGGTGAGTTAGGCGAGCTAATCCTCAACTTTAATGAAATGGCACAACGCTTAGCCAGTTATGAAGAGCAAAATATTGAAGAATTGACAGCAGAAAAAGCGAAACTCGAAACCCTGGTTTCTACGATCGCCGATGGAGCTGTGCTGCTCGATACCAGTATGAATGTGGTGTTAGTCAACCCAACCGCTCGTCACCTATTTGGCTGGGATCACAACGCAGATGTAGATGGGCATAACGTCCTGCATTATTTACCTGCCCCCATTCGAACTGCCTTGCATCAACCTCTACACGACATTACCCGCGCTGATGCCTCTCCAGCAGCATTGCGCGATCGCGAAGAATCTGAATTTTGCATCAATATCCCAGAGCCAACTAACCGCACCGTGAGGATCTTGCTAAACACGGTACTCGACCAATCGCGTGAGAGCGTCAAAGGGATTGCCATCACAGTACAAGACATTACCCGAGAAACTGAGCTAAACGAGGCCAAAAGCCAATTCATTAGCAATGTTTCTCACGAACTACGCACACCCCTTTTCAACATTAAATCCTTCATCGAAACGCTACACGAGTACGGCGAAGATCTGAGCGAAGCAGAACGCCGCGAGTTTCTCGATACCGCCAACCGAGAAACCGATCGCCTGACTCGGCTAGTCAACGATGTGCTAGACCTCTCAAAGTTAGAGTCCAACAAGCGCTACCAGTTTGAAGGAGTTTATTTAACCCAGCCGATTGAACAAACCTTGCGTACTCATCAACTCAATGCCCGTGACAAAGGCATCGAGTTGATTCAAGATGTCGATCCCGAATTGCCACTGGTATTGGGCAACTACGACCTACTCCTTCAAGTGCTAAATAACCTACTGGGCAATTCGCTCAAATTTACTCAAGCAGGTGGCAAAGTAGCAATTCGAGCCTACGCCATCAGCACCCAGCGCGATCGCCATGTCCCGCCCGACCAAGTTCGGGTAGAAATATCCGATACTGGCATTGGTATTGACCCCGAAGATCAAGATGCCATTTTCGATCGCTTCTTTCGAGTAGAAAACCGCGTTCACACCCTGGAAGGCACTGGCCTAGGATTATCCATCGTCCGTAACATTATTGCTAAGCACAACAGCCGAGTGCATCTCATTAGTGAAGTAGGTGTAGGCACCACTTTCTGGTTCGATCTAGCTGTTTTTCAACGAGATCCCCCTCAGACCTCAGAAGCAGCATCGAACGCGAGTCTGCGAACCTCATCTCCCACTAATCCGCCTCATGCAGATGCTATACCGCTATCGACGTTACCCAATTCGTCTGAAGTCAAA
>JBBQFG010000291.1:0-5644 GCA_038321765.1 Elainellales cyanobacterium | reverse complement strand
AGTTTATTTAGCAGCGATCGCCCCCTTCCAAATTCTACCGAACGGCGATCGCTTTTCTTCCCGCGAATGTTGGGTGCGATCGCCCTTTACAGGTCGGCATTTCAGGGTTTGAGGTCAATGTTCTAAATTCTGAGGCTGAGGAGGGCGATCGCGGCTTCCAACAATTGAACCCAAAGTGTTTCACTCGCATGAAAATCAAGGGGCGATCGAAATAAAATGAGGTAGCTTCCTGCGGGAGGGTTATTTTTCGTGACCACAATTACCTAAAGTGCGATGCGGCTAACTATCAGAAAAAAAAGGCATTACTTTCTAATTAGACTCATGAACCACTTTGATATCAGGAGAATTAGATATAGCGGTTACCGATCTGGTGCGGTACGAATAACAAGCTGAAACCCTTGCCCTGTCTGTCCAACGTGTACCTCATGTTAAGAGGAACCGCTATAGGCAATGTTATGGCAGAAGGTTGGCGGGGAATGCTAGCGATACTATTGGGGATAGTTCGATTGGCCTAAAACCTTTCAGGAATCATCTCTTATTTTGTATAATTCTCTTTGCAGCCACCTAGCAATGCCTAACTCATATCTTAGTTGGATAGAAGATGAAGATCTTGTCAAAGCTGTAAAGCAAGTGCATAAAGTTTTCGTAGATGCTGCAAAGAACACAACTTTAACAGCCATAACAAGAAATGTAATAGACCCTTTTACTTTTGTTTTTGAAACGAGTTTTCTAAGTGAACTTAATATTGAGCAATGGATCGCTGACGAAGCGAAAAGGCAGATTCAAAAAACTTTGACTAATGCACTTGGAGATTTTCATCAGACAATTCTTGGGTCTGTAAATGGCTGGACGAATCTCAGGACAGGACATTCTACAGGATTAGACTTGATGAAAGATGATAAAACAGTGTTTGCTGAGATAAAGAACAAGTTCAATACCTTGACAGGAACGCGACAAGATTCTGTTTTTAATCTACTCCAAGACACTGCAAATAAAAATCCGAAGGCAACATGCTACTTGGTTCATATAATCAGGGACAAAAAACAGCCTTACGATAAAGAATGGGTGTTTAAGGCTCGTAAAAAACAATATGCTCATGCAAGAGTGAGGTTAATTTCTGGTGACAAATTCTATAATCTTGTCGCAGGGGATAGATCCTTGTCTCAGCTCTTAGAGGTTCTTCCGACTGTAATCAATAGTCATCTTTCAAATGACGAGAAGATCACTATGGGTGAAATAGAGGCAGTTCAAGAGTTGGCAGATATTGTTGGTGATAACTTCCCAAGTGAGAAGGTTATAAAATATATCTTCAGCAAGGCATATCCTAATAGCGGCGACTCATAAGTAAAGTAAATAGAGCACTAAATTGCCAAAGATAGCTGTTCAGGGATATCAATTTCAAGATTATCTTTAGGTATTTTACTGACAGCTATCATGTTCTTTTCATCAAACCATCCTTCCAGCATCGCAGTAATACATCTACCAACATGAAAAGCTAGGTTGACTGGCACAGCGTTTCCAATTTGTCGATACTGAGAGGAGACTGAGCCTTCAAATACCCAATCGTCTGGAAATGACTGTATCCTTGCATACTCGCTTACGCTGAGCGGTCTAGTCTCTTCAGGGTGACACCGTTCTGTCTGCTTTTGAGCAGGGTTACAAGTAAGGGTTAAAGATGGCTCATTCCATGATAATCGTCGAGCCATGCCTGTTTTTCCTCCGCCAAGGTAAAAACTTTTCATCATGTACTCTTTCTGAATCTCTATAGGTAAGTCTCGCCAGTAACCACCTGGTGGCACGAGTGACATGATGTCTTTTTTTCTCCGAGTGTACTTAGCTCCAATAGATGAAGGGCAATCCTTTAACGCTTCCCTTAAAGAAATCGTGTAATCTTTCTCCTTTGGAAATATGGGGTCAATGTTCAGATCTTCTCTGATTCCAACAATAAATAGCCGTTCTCGCTTCTGTGGAACATCTAAAAACTGTGCTCTTAAAAGTTTGTATGAGACTTTATAACCTAGTTCCTCAAGAACTTGCTTCATTGTTTTGAGAGTATTGCCTCCATCATGCTCAATAAGACCTCTCACATTTTCAGCCAAAGCAAGTTTTGGTCTGACTTCATTTACACAACGGGCAAACTCAAAGAATAAGGTTCCTCTAGTATCTTCAAACCCTCTGCTATGCCCTGCATAACTAAAAGCTTGGCATGGAAAGCCACCAGCTACGACATCAACGTTATGTGAGTATGGCGTGAAGTCAACCAGACTAATGTCGCTTGAGATAACATGCCATGATGGCTTATTTTTACGGAGTGTTTTGACACAATCCTTGTCTTTTTCAACTAGCAGTTTTGTATTCAAGCCAGCATTCTCAAACCCCAATGCCATACCGCCACAACCTGAGAATAATTCGATCGCTGTAACGCTTGTTTGCTCTGATTTTAAAACTTTGAAATCAGCATTTACTCCATGGCCAAGATATTTATTTTGGAGTCGTTGCAACTCATCCATGCTAAACAATCGGTGCTTCTGCATGGAACGGTAAGCTTGTATTAAACCTTTTTTTTCCCAACGACGAATAGTGTCGAGAGAGACCTTTAAAAGTTCAGATGCCTCGTAAAGTGTTGCCAAACTATCTTGTAAGACTTGCATTTTCTTATTAGTTAATCTATTTTCTCTAGAGCAAACGATCGCTACTCTTTCCCTTTATCTCTAGCCTCCAAAGCCTCAAGAATCAGAATTTCAATCAGCACACTGACCGATCGCTTGTCCTTCTCTGCTACGACAGTTAGGCGATCTTTTAGCTCTTGGGGCAAATATACAGTGATTCTAGATTTATCTGTAGCCACACAAACATCAAAACTGGCAGGATTTCTCAAGATTTTAGAACCTCACTCTGTTTTTGTGGTAACGTTACTGTAGCGTTATAAATTACTACTGTGAGGTATTGCTGATGGTTGTACTTTCTGATGATGAAGTTGCTCTGTTGCGATCGCTTTAGATTACCTCAGAGCAGGTGATCGCTACTCTTTCCCTTTAGTCTCAGTTTCCGTAGCCTCTAGACCTTTAACCAAAAGCTCCTCCACAACAAAGCTAAACGATCGCCGTTCTCGGTCAGCGATCGCCTTAACCCTGTCTCTAACCTCATCTGCTAAATAGATAGTCACCTGGTTTTTCTTTGTGACCACTGCCAACGCCCTCTAACGTACCTCTAGTCAAGGCTATTTCCTTATGCTTTAATTAGGGTAAGGTACCTATAAGTACCTATATTTATCTTATGGGGGTTTTCACTGATGGTTGTACTTTCTGATGATGAAGTTGCTCTGCTGCGTTAGCGAAGCTCTCCGAAGGAATCGCTCCTCACCGCCCTACGCGGCATCAAAGTTCGAGATATTGATAAGGCGATGGTGATTCTGGCAAAAGCTGACAGGCGGGGCAAGCCATGATTGGGCTGACAGACAGACAGGCAGCTAGTATGCATTGAGTTCTGTTTTGCGATTAGCTTAAAGACTGATTAGTCTAAAGACTATTGCTTGAAGAAATTACAAGCTAGAAGTAATTAACTGTAGGATGGTTTAGCGCTGGCGAACGGAATAAATCCCTTAGCCGACGTGGGTTGCGCTCTGCTTTTCTGGAATGCCTGAGGCTGTCCCCGCCCTACATCTGTTTACTCGTGGTTTATGTCCCAACGTGCTGTATTTCTCGATCGCGACGGTGTGCTGAATATCGAAGCGGGCTATATTTACCACGTAGACGATTTGCAGTTGGTACCGGGTGTAGCGCAGGCGGTGCGGCGGTTCAACGAGCAGGGGTTGTTCTGCTGTCTGGTATCCAATCAATCGGGTCCGGCGCGGGGTTACTACCCACAAAGCCATGTCGATGCGCTGCACGATCGCCTGTGTGATCTATTAGCAAGCGAAGCCAACGCCCGGTTAGACGCGTTGCACTACTGCCCAGAATTGAGTCCACTAGAGGGCGGAACGGTGCCAGAGTTTACCCGTTGGACGACCTGGCGCAAGCCCAACACGGGAATGCTGATTGCCGCTGCCTGGAAATACGATTTGGATATTCGCCGCAGCTTTATGGTGGGCGATAAGGCAACCGATGTAGATTTGGCACACAATGCCGGGTGTACCGGAATTTTGGTGCAAACTGGCTATGGCGATCGCGTCCTCAGTGGCAACTATCAGCACACGACCCAGCCCGACTATATTGCCCGCGACCTGGCAGACGCAGCAGCCTGGATTAGCCAGCAATTGGTTAGCCGTTAGAGGTTTTTTGGGTAGTCCTAAATTGGTAAGGATTTTTTGATGGGCGGGCTTCGCCCATCAAAAAATCCTTACATCAATACTGTGAATCGTGGTGCGACGGAGCCGCACCACAATTTACGCAAGAGGTTGATAAATCTACAGCAACTCGAAAAAGCCATCATCTAGCTCATAGCCCAACATCTGCGTCATAAACTTGAGTTTGGTTGCACTAACGCTGCCGCGTTGCTTCATCCAGTCTGATGCCACAAATACTTTTTGCATCATGAACAGTTCTAAGGCTTCAGGGTTGTATTGAATGCCCTCGGTAGAGCTGAACTGATGGGGTACGAGCATGGCGGTGTAGCGTCCTAGCTCACCCGCTTCCCAGTCCAACGCCAGCGGCAGCCAGGGGTAGCGCGCATCTAATCGGACAAACCAAAGCCGAATTTCTGGAATTTCCGATAGCTCACGGGGGTCGCCCAGTTCGCGGGGATAGTCAATCGTAAAACTAATCTGCTGATCCTGATCGGTGCGTTCTTGCCCTGGTTGATTGGTAACGTGTTCTGCCGTCAACCAGGTTTCGATCACAGCTTCGGCAGCAGTGATGTCTAACTGATTAATTGAGTCGGCAGTGAGTTGAATTACATGAGTCATCGGCTATGGGGGATTATGTGGCGATCGCAGCGCCTAAGTGTCCTAATGGAATCTGTCAATATGAAACCTAGGGCGAAAAGTGTTTCTCAGCCTAGCTAGGAAGCAAGTTGCACGTCCAAAAAAAGATTACAGGCTAATTCATTTGTAATCCTAACGACTAAGATAAGCGGCGGCAGACCATCTTGGCGACCCCACTGACGATCTCTAGCCGTCCGCTTCATCGACTTGTTAGCTGGCTTTTCCTTGCTGATTGCTCTAGTTTGCATTCAAGTCTTAGCGTTTGAAGAAACGGTGATTTGCATAATTTAGGCTCCTTGATTAGGGGTTTCGCTCAGTTTATCGAGGTAGGTCAGGATCGCTTTTGCCCACACGCTTTCTTCGAGGTAGTGTTTAGCGATTTCGCCCAGCGTGGCTTTGAGGGCTTGAGCGTGACGCTCAGGGTTGAGGATCTGTTGGCGAAGGGTGCCAAGCTTATTGCCTGGGGATTGCTTGATTTCGGTGAATTCGGCATCAATGATGGCGATCGCTTCAGTTTCGGTCGTGACGTGGGGATGCTGGGTTTGCAGTTGGGTGAGCAGGGTTTGCAGGTCAGCAACTGCCCTTTGCACTTCGGGATCTGTAGCGTAGCTGTGTTGGAGTCCGATGACGGTTCCAGAATTATGCTCAATGATTTGGCTAGATTGGGTGTGGATGGTGTATTTAGAGGGTTCAGACATCGGTTTTGCTGGGGTTTAAGTAGCT
>JBBQFG010000290.1:0-5654 GCA_038321765.1 Elainellales cyanobacterium | reverse complement strand
TAATAGCGCAGATGGGTTGCAGTTTCTTGAACCGTTTGTTGAGTGAGCGGTTCAAAAAAATCATACCCAGATTAAGCAATGCCCAAAATCATTACAAGTTATAGGACTACTCCAAAAAGAAAGGCGGGGCCTCCCGCGGATGCGCCGGCGGTGTTTTAAATTTGTTTTTTTTTTTGGCGGGGCGCGCCACCCCCCCCCATCAAAAAATCCTTACCAATTTAGGACTATCCAAATAAATAAACTCCAAGCCCACCTCACCACGGGTTGCCAATCATGGTAAACGCTGCCCAATAGTAAGGATGGGATAGCGGCTGACCGAGCACATCGGCCACACTATCGGCGGGCAACTGCAATCCGTCTAAGCCCCCCAACCCTTGCAGCCGACCATTTTCGTCTACAAATACCGTCCCCTGCGCCATACCAATCTGCGCTTGTCGAAGGGCTTCGGCCTTAATCGGAGCGGTGCTGAGGCTCTGATAAAACCGGGTCATCAAGGCAGAGGTAGCCGCATCGCTGACATACCAGAGACTGGCAACGGCTGTTTTTACTCCGGTTTGGACGGCCATTCCGGCAAACCCCAGCTCGGCTTGCTCGTTGCCCAGAGCAGTTCGGCAAGCGCTCAACACAAGCATTTCTACAGGCGGGTCATTCCAGCGCAGTTGTTGAACCTGGTCTAGTCGCAGGCGATCGTTCCAAAACTGAATGTAGGATTCGTCAATTGGGCCAGCCAGAAAATCGGCATGGGTAGCCAAGTGAATAATGCCAAACGGTTGGTTTTCGCGGACAGATTGCAGGTTTGCCAAGGTGCTTCTATCGTCTAGAAAAATTTTGCCCCGCCACAGCTTGAGTACCAAGGTGTTGAGTTCGGTGGGCACGGCAGGCAGGGGCACCTGTCCTTGGGTACTGGCGGAGATCCCCATCGCCAGCATTTGCGTATTTCGCACATCGACATAGCGGGTATCGGTCAGGCTTAGACTGGGCATCAGGCCAACGCTGTATTGCTCTACTAAAAATTTTTGCCCGTCGTGAAGCGCAGCAAAGGGGAGCGATCGCAACCCTGCTTCTGGCAAAAACACTAGGTTGTCGATTTCTAACGCTTGCAAATCCGCCTGAATAGGAGCCACAAACCATTGGTAAAGCTGTTGTGCCGAGGGTAGATAGCTTGTGCTACGGACATTAGCGGGGTTTGTTACCTGGTTGCGGAACTCACGAGCCATTTCAAACACTAAAGCACGAGTCGCCTCTGGAATGCGGTGACGCACTAATCCGCCTTGAGCTGTCACAACGACTAGCTCTAACTGATCTGTGTCTTGGGGAATAATGACACGGCTTAGTAGATCGCTCTGAGCTGGGACAAAGTTGAGGTAAATAAACGCAGGCTTAATCCCGGTTGCTTCTTCCACTTCGCGAGCGATATCGCGCGCTTCGTCTAAGGTGGTGAAGGGTGGAGTTTCTAAACCTAAGTAGGATGTAAAGTCGTTAGTAAACGATGATTCGAGTCCTTCAAACCGAGTGTCGATTTGGACATTAGAGCTAAACGATGGCTCTGGCTCGGGCGCGGGATCAGGCGTACAGCAGTCAATTTCTGGATCGTCAGGAATTGGATCGTCAGGAATTGGATCGGGCGGATCGGGTCGGTCAGGTCGGTCGGGTCGGTCGGGTCGCAGTCGAAACCGCAAATTAACCGAGACAAGATTGGAGTCTGCCAAGATGCCAACACCGTTCTCTGTATCGTTAGCAGCTAGCGTGAACGCCTGACTCACAGGCCCCGTCACGGTTGAGGCCAGTGTTACCCGCAACGGCGCTGCGGTTGAAATGACGCTGCCTGGAAGTACGGGTACGCCATTTTGAGTCAGGGTAACCCCGGCGGCGATCGCCGTTACGCGTACCGTCGTCAAGTCCCTATTCGGGTCAGCAATGGTCAGCAGCAGCCCATCCGCTGAGCCAACGGGAATCGTCAACGTCCGATTTTGCCGCACCCGAAATGATTGCCGATTTGCACTAAGCGTAGGAGCATCATTGACCGAGCGCAGGGTAATTCCTACCGCATCGGGTGGCAGCACCGCAACCCCACCCTCCCTGAGCACGGGAAACGAACCAGTAGTCAGCGTTCCATCTCCCGTATCGATGTCGCCCACCGTGCCGTTATCTGGCACCGCCCCGCTTCCAACCGTAAAAGGAACGTTAAGCGAGCCGCCTGCATGAGTAATATCAACCGTGCCCGATCCGCTGGGGCCTCTAGTGAGAATGCTGGTTGAGCTTTCAGTCAGGGTGCCTGTGGCCACAAACTGGTCAGCAGAGATGGTGACATTGCCTCCACGGCTCTCACTACTGCTGGTATCAATTGACTCAACCGTAATGTTGCCCAACTGGCTGCTGAGGAACACATCTCCGCCATCAAAACCCGGTGAGTTATCGGTTGCCAAACGCCCTGCCGTAATATCGTTACGGGCTTCTAGCCTAATATCTCCCGATGCTCCCGATATTCTCATACCGCCATTGCGTGTCGTAATCGTGCCAACCGTGATGTTGGCTCCAGAAATCGAAAGATCTCGACGACCCGTAAAAATGCTGTTGCCCGTATCCATAATGAAGTCGCCCACTCCACTATTGTCGGCATCGGCAATAAACTGAATTGGGTTAGGCGTGCCATAACCATTGCCAAAGTCCAAGTCTAGACCAGACTCTATCTGGATATTGTTGCTGGCTTGCAGAGTAATCGCTGCGCTAGTAAATTCCAGAGACGCGGCATTGATTGTAATGTCTTGATTAGGAAAGTCGTTCAACAGAATATCTGGTAGTGCTAGCGCTACACTAGCCGGGTCGTTTGCGCCACTGCTAATCAGAATGTTGGTGGGGTCGAGCAGCAGACTGCCCATACTGCCAGCACTGGCGCTCAGATCGACTGTTCCTTGAAACGATAGGTTGTCCTTTCCAGAAATTTCTACAAAGCCGCCATTGCCACCAGCACTGCCGCCCTGAGCGCTGATGCGTCCCGCAAACGCGGTCGTCTCATCTGCCCAAATAATCACCCGGCCGCCGTTACCGCGTTGCAGGGCATCTGCCGTAATGGTAGAGTCGGCGCTGACAAATGTGCGATCGCTGTTGGGAACAGTGCCCTGCCCCTGGTAGCCGCCGCCCACCTGCACGGTACCGCCGCCAGTAGTGCCATTGGCGTTGAGGGTAGCGTTGGTGAGAGCAATGCGATCGCCCAAGACATTGATCGATCGAGTTAAATCCGCTGTATTGGGTACAGTTGATGGATTGGATTCAGTAGATACATCTAAGGTGCCAGCGATCACAGTGGTACCTGCCAGGGTCGGAATCGAGATTCCCGAACCCGTTAGAGCAACGCTGCCATCTGGATTAACCGTTAGCCCTGTCGCATTTGTGACTGCACCACCGGTTAGCAGTTCTGGTAGTGAGGGAGGCGTTATGGTCAGGTCGTTTGGTGCCCCTAGCCCCCAGCCCCTGATCCCTGGCTGAATATCGAGACTAAGTAAACCTCCAGCCTGACTTAGCCGTACTAAGTTTTGGCCTGGTACGCTAGCCACCGTAATTTGCCCAGCAGGAACCGAGAGCTGTCCCGTATTTGTGACACTACCGCCCAACAGCGTTAGGTTTTGCCCTTCTGACAAACTAAGGTTTCCGGCATTGACGATGGCACCGGGCTGCGCCAAAGTAAAGGCAAAATAGGCTGGGTTGCCCACCAAATTGGCGTAGTCATTACTACCGACAGCACTAAACCAGCCGCCATTTACGCCAATTCCACTCGCTGTTGTAGCTGTAAACGACGCGGGTAGGTCTAACCGGGCATTGGCTCCAAAAATTACCCCTGCCGGATTTAACAGAAACAAGTTAGACTGACCGCCTGTGACCTGCAACATGCCATCAATTACAGACGCATTGCCACCTGTGACCCGCGCCAGAATATTGCGGGTTTGTGGATTAGATTGAAAATTGGCAATTTGGCTGGCGCTGAGGCCAAACTGCCGAAAGCTATGGAACAGGTTGCGCCCATTGCGCGATCGCTGCCCACCCGAAATGTTCAACCGATTACCCTGGCGAGTCACCGTTGTGCGGGTGCCGTCGCGGGCAGGTGTAACAGATTGGGCGATCGCCTGACCTGCACCCACGCTTCCCGCCAGTGGAATGGTGGCCAGTAGAGCCGCTGCTCGTCTTCGCCAAGAGGGTCGTTTGGACTGTAATGTATATCGACCGCTCAGCTCGCCATTGTTCCACACTAGCTTGAGGTTGACCTGGAAGCGATCGCTCAATCCACGGCGCTGCAATGCCTGGGCGATCGCTTGACGAGCTTCTACAAGCTGCTGCGGTTGCTGTTGCCCCGACAGACTGGCAGCATGACAGCGATAGTAATACAGCGGCTGGGGAATCTGTCGAATTTTAGTCACTTCTGAGAGCCGCAGGCACAAGTCGTAGTCAAAGGCGTTTTGAAACGACTCGTTAATTCCGCCCGCCTGCTCTACTGCCGAGCGCCGCAGCAGACGAAAGTGAAACGTCATAAAATCGAGCAATAGCCGCTCTTTGGAGTAGGGAATCGTGCTGCGTTGATCCCATCCCAAATGCTGACCCGCCTCGTTCATCACCATACAGCGGCTGTAGACCATGCCCAGTGAAGCATCTGCCTCTAGGCACGCTGCCGTCTGCGCTAACGCCGTAGGGGCTAGCCGATCGTCGCTATCTACCCAGCCCACATACAGGCCCGTGGTGGCCGCGATCGCCCCTTTGATCGCCACTCCTGCCCCAGCGTGCGCCGCCGCCACTACCCGCACTCGCGCATCTTGCGCCGCATACTGGTGAGCAATGTCTAGCGACCGATCGGTAGAGCCATCGTCCCAAATCAGTAGCTCAAGATTGGTATGCGTTTGATTGAGCACACTGGCGATCGCCTCACCCAGATACTGCTCGCGGTTGTAGCAAAGAATGATGACTGAAATAAAAGGAGCCATCGTACGTAAAACTCCAGTACACGCAAAGGGAAACGTTACATTCACGTTACGCCAGAGTCTACGGAAAATCCGCCAAGTGATATAAAAACTTAACCCGCACTAAGTGCGATCGTTCCTCTAACCCAGACTATCTTACCTTTGCTGTTTTCCAGCTTGCCGACAAACAAGACCCGGAAATAAATTTCTGGGCTAATGAGGGGAAGTCCATTGAAATGGACTCAGAGGTTAGGTAGAGAATGTTAAACAGGTTTAGAGGGTTTCCAGTGCAGTGACCAGGGTTCCCGCCCTGTGGTGCTGTTTTTGGTTTTGCACATAGGCGATCGCTCGTGGCGATTGCGATTCGCCCATTGAGAAAACGCCATATTCTGCTTGCCAAGTGAAGCCTAACCCTTCGGAAGGCAACACTTGATTGACAAAATGAGAACTGCTGCCCTTAATTTGCTGGACATAACTCGCAACAGCCAGCTTTGGTGGAATCGACACCACAAGATGAAGATGATCGTCCATACCCCCAACCGCATGACAAACACATCCGAGCGCATAGGTCTTGTCTTTCAAATAGCGATACAGTTCTGGCTCTCGTGTTTGGGTAATCAGCGGTTGCCGATGTTTAGTCGCCCAAACGAGATGATAGTACAGTCTCCAAAGTGGCATTCATCTCACTCCTTGCAGCAATAGCTACTT
>JBBQFG010000289.1:0-5668 GCA_038321765.1 Elainellales cyanobacterium | reverse complement strand
TGTGCAAAGGATTCCGCTGATTCTAAAAACGACGCGATGTAGTAGCGAGTCTCGGTTTCGAGGCGGAGTTGTCCGCCGTACTTGAATTGACGCTCACTCTCCACGCGCACCAGGGTCTTCAGCCCTGGCCAGGGCTGGATGTTATTGAGGGTCGTGCAAAGACTGATGACCCGCTTTTCGAGTCGTCCATGGCCTTTACTGATCTCGGTGTAGCTGGCTTCAGCAACAAAGTTGGCTTGAACGCTTTTGTGCAAGTTGCCTTGATTGCCCTTGAGGGCACCCAAGTTATGATTGTCGCTCTCAACAATGAGCTGACTAGTTTTTTTGGGTGCTAATCGCATCAAAGGAAATGACCAAACCCTTGAGCGCCAGTTGCTTGATGAACTCCGGCAAGGCTTTGATTTCGTTGGTTTTGCTCTCTACCTCATAGGGCTCGAGAATTAACCCCCGCTCCACCAGATAAGCGCTCACCAAAAGAATGGCTCGTTGAAACGCGATCGCTCTTTTGGGTTACTGCCATTCATTAGACCTCCTGCGTGAATTGTTTCCCGGCGAAGCTGGGAAACAATTCACGCCCTCAAAAAGGCATTTGTGCAGGAGGTTTGTTGCTCAGATTTTGGATGGGTGATCAGATTTTGGATGAGGGGCGATCGCCCCGTCTCTGCTGTTCTGACTCTACGGGCGCGATCGCCGTCGAGTCAAAATGCTCACCACTTCACCCGGATTGGCACCGGGCTGTAAACTGCTCCAATCGTTGGCATTGGCAAAACTGCGGCGATGCAAGTCGTGAATCGTCTCACGCACCCAGCTAGGGCTACTAATGAGCAAGATCCGCATCTGCTCTTGTTCGGGTGCTGGCGGCATAGCGTAAAGCGGCAAAATCAACGGTTGGGCGCGAATCTCATCCTCACTACCCGTCAAAAAACTGCGCGCTGTTAAAGCATCAAACATCTCAAACATGGGGGTTCTCCTGCATAAGCGGTAAGAGGGAAACCCCAAAAACCTAGCCACCCCGCTCGCTACAAAGCAGGGTGGCTAGAGAGAATGCTAAAATTCCCAGTTAGCCGCCACACTGCGTGTACAGTTTGGGGGTTAGCCGCTCAATGTTGCTGATGACAGCATTGGGCGGTGCTAGATTTTTGGAGCGGAATCAGGTTGCTCGACTACGGAATCGTTCAACAACCTTAATCTGCAAGAATACGGGCATACCAGTCACATCGTCAATACCTAAATTCAGCAGATTGTGTCAAAACTATCGGGTGGAAAGTACTGAGATGGGCGATCGCCACAATGCAGAAAAAAATTTCTCCGGTTAATCTAATTTAAAGTGATACGCAGAAACTTTCGGCCTATCCACCTAATTTGAGATGATATGCAGAAACTTTCCGCCTAATAACGAGTTAGCCCTCTTTATCTTTGGTAAGAATAGGATTAGAAACCGCTTGCAAGATGCTATATGAAGAAACTCTATGCCGTTGTTGCACCTCTGGCGGTTACGTTACCACTGCTTTATAGCGGTTACCGATCTGGTGCGGTACGAATAAAAAGCTGAAACCCTTGCCCTGTCTGTCCAACGTGTACCTCATGTTAAGAGGAACCGCTATATCTCCTACATCAGCAAGTAACAGCAGCACAGCACCAAAAAGAACTTCAGGCTTGTACTAAAAGGTTTGAACGGATCGGTACTGACGCTGCTAAAATTGCATCCGTTGATCTCTATCCATTTCAGAAACAGCGATGGGATTATGTTGGGGTTTCCAATTTTGATGGTGGGATAGCTGCTTTTTTTGGAACATGGAAGGATCGGCAGAAGCGGGGTTTCGTTGATTTTAACGGCAATGTTGTTCTTGAATATCAAGGTGATGCTAAAGTCGATGGCTTTGTTGGTTTTGGCGGCTTCAAAAATGGTCATACAGAGATTTTTGTTCATGAGCATGAAGCCGTACCTTGGGGGTTTTTGCTCCCCTATGGCAATCCTGTCCCTAAAATCTATGGAACCCTTGATTGCACAGGTAAAGTTACCCTCAACAGATGAAACATTGCACGAGAGCTAACCCTTCATTGCACCGGACTGTTAAAAGCGATCGGTAAGTTGCAAAGGTTATCTGCGTCCGGTGATTGGGAACGTTGGGCAGCTTTAGATCTCGGTGGGGACGTAGTTGAAAACCTTGGTTGTGATTGACCACCGAGTTGCTACCTTGAGCAAGAAAAATGACGGTCGAAAGCCTCATTGAAGTTAGCTTCATCACTGCTATCAGCAACTACAAGTCTACTCTCGCTTACAATAAGAGAGCATAGAGGCTTAAAGGTGAAGGATGGCAGTACTAACCTTGAGTAACGAACAAGTTGTTGAACTTGTCAAACAGTTATCAGTTGAGCAGCAGGTCGAGATACTTAAATTTCTACTCCTTCAACAGTGGGGGAAGTGGGAATCATTATCTCGCTATGGAGCTGATAAAGTCAGACTAGTTGCTCAGGAACGCGGCTATAACTGGGATACGATGTCTGAAGAAGAGCGTGAATCTTTCATTGATGACGTGGTGCATGAGGATTAATGCAGTACGTTGCGGTTTTCGACACCAACATACTGCTCTCGGCGTTGTTGTCCTCAAACGGTAATCCATTTCGGTGTTTGGCATTGGCAAAGATTAGGCAAATTGAGTCTGTGACCTGTCAACAGATCTTGGATGAATTTGCTGAAAAACTGCTCCTAAAGTTCAAATTCTCTGACGAGATGACTCAGGCTGCTGTGGATGAGGTGCGTAGCTTTTCCCGTCTTGTTGAGATTTCTGCAACGCTCAAAGCAGTTCTAGCCGATGCAGATGATGACATGGTTGTAGAATGTGCAGTGGTCGGAGGTGCGACTCATATTGTCACTGGGGATAGGCATCTCTTGACCTTAACAGCTTATGAAAGTATCGCGATTGTGAAGGCAGCCGAGTTTGTCGCTTTGTTGTCACAATCCTAGCGAATATTGCCAGATGCCCAACAACCCTAATGCACACCGACCGCCGAGAGGTAATCGGTTGGGAGTTCGAGGTTACTTGCGGCGAGTGAACGGGATCGTTAGGCGATCGCCAATTTGTGAATGCATTATGATGCACCCTAATAAATTACTTAACGCGATCGCCTAGATTCGACAGTAAGAAATTACCCTTCTATTAGCAATAGTGAAATGTGCTGAGAGATTTAGTGGAGGCGATCGCCCTTCAAGCGCCTCTAATCTCTAGCTCCAATTCCTGAAACAAAAACAGGACTGAGAGCACGTCTCAGTCCTGTTTTATTGCAGCGTTAACCGCTAAACCTAGCCGACCAATTCCTTTACCTTGCTGATAATACCCGCAGGATCGATGCCCTGATGGGGGAACTGTTCCC
This sequence comes from Elainellales cyanobacterium, assembly GCA_038321765.1. Taxonomy (GTDB): domain Bacteria; phylum Cyanobacteriota; class Cyanobacteriia; order Elainellales; family Elainellaceae; genus CASBQJ01. Next base: position 2,293 of record JBBQFG010000289.1, on the reverse strand, counting down.
ACAGGCCGCCGCTGCCTTCTTTGTGGGTGCCGAGGTAGGCATATTTGGGCGAGAAGCCGCGCTCTAGTAGCCAGCTACCGTAGCGACTGCCCAACCCGGTTTTGCGGTTAAAGGCTTCGACCACGATCACGAAGGGAGCCTTGCCAACCTTGGCGATCGCCTCTTCGTCTACTACGTTCAACGTTACCTTATTGATCACACCCACGTCGATGCCCTCTTGCTTCAAGAGTTCTGCCGCATCGACTGCACGATAGACTGCGTCGCCGACCGCAATGATGTAGCCAGCCGTGCCCTCGCGCACGACTTCATCTTTGCCAGGAACAAACTTGTAGTCGCCGCCGTACAGGTCGCCGCCGTCAGAATTGAGCAGCAGCGGCGTTTTGGAGCGGGTAGAGAAGATGAACCGCAGCCCTGGATCAAAGAACACGCCTTCGACTACTGCTTTCATTTGGTTGGCATCGGCAGGGAAGTAAAGCTTCGTGTCGTAGCCGTCATCTAACCCGTTGTCGGCATAGAAGTTGTTGATGCCAAAGTGGCAGGTGTTGTCTGCCATGTCGTCGATGCCAGAGTGGGAGAAGTGGCACAGCAGGTTAGAGTGGTTTAACCGCGCCATCGTGATTTCGGAAATACACATTTCCAAGAAGGCGGCGAAGGTGGCGAAGATGCCCTGCTTGCCTTTTTCCATGCCAAACCCGGCAGCGGCAGAAATGTTGCCCCGCTCCATAATGCCGGAGGGAATGAACACTTCAGGATGGGCATCGTGGATTTTCTTCAAACCGCAGGAGCCTTCCAGGTCGCTGTCGATCACCAACACTTTTTCTTTGCGCTCGGCTTCGCTCATGCGACCCAAAACGCCCACTACGGCATCACCAAACACGTTGCGGTTAGAGTCCCATTTGGTGCTGGAGCCAAGGAACTTGTAGCTATTTTTGGGTGCTTCGATGCCTTTGAGAAACTCGACAGCGGCAGTGAGTCCCCGCTTTTCTAGGTAGGCGATCGCCGCTTTTACCGAAATCACGTCATGCCCGTGGGTGGAGCCTTCTAGCCCTTCAATACCAACGCACATGGGGCGCTTGTTGACGACTGCGACTGTTCCTGGAGTGTTGATCGCTTCGCAGATGCGAGCGTATAGACCGTCTAAGTCTTCGCCATCGCCCTCTAGAATTTTCACGCCATGTCCGGCCAGAGTCTTAGCTACTGTGAAACCAGGCAGGTATTTAGAAGGATGTCCGGCGATCGTCACGTCGTTATCGTCAATAATTAGTTTTACATTCAGGTGCTGAGCCACAGCCAACCGCGCCGCTTCTGCGTCGTTACCTTCCTGCTGGGAGCCATCGGAACCCAGACAGAACACCGTCTTGCCGGGATTGGCAAACGCTACGCCGTTGACATAGGGCCACATGTGACCCAATCGACCAGAGCTGAACTTAACGCCGGGAGTTAGCCCCAACTCGGGGTGTCCGGGTAGGTGGGCGTTGGCTTGGCGATAGAGGGTCAGTTTCTCAGCGGGCAAATCACCATGTAGCGTCGCCATCAGGTATTGAGTAGCGACCCGGTGCCCTGCTTCATCAAAGAAAATTGGCACAAATTTGTCAGCACTGCCCCGAAACAACGCATCCAAAATCATCACCTCAGGCACGGTGTCGTAAGGTCCGCCCGTGTGACCGCCTACGCCTCTCGCCGCACCTGTAGCCGTAAAGAACACGATCGTATCCCGGCAAAGCTGGATGTTGGCTTTCAACGCATCCCGCTGCTCTGCTGTCAGAGTGGGAACGGACGCATCAAGGGTCACTTTTTGGTAAGCGCCAAGGTCAATTGGAAAACGTACGGCAGTCGCAGTCATAGGTTATGTCCTAGATGAGGATGGGGCAATGGTTGGGGAAGCCAACACCAGGGATGTGTGGGTCGTCATCCCCTCCGATGCAGGGTCACTGACTCCACCTTTGCTGATCGTAGGGATCAGACTGCCAGATTGCAAGTGCAGAAGTTTACCAAGGGGTTTAAACTTACCTGCGATAAAAACTCGCCCAAGGCAAGTTGATAGTCCTAAATTGGTAAGGATTTTTTGATGGGCGGGGGTCGCCCGCCCAGCAAAAAAACCTTAGGGAACAGCGGTGGAAGAAGATACCGGCGCAAGCAGAAGGCTTATCATGGAGTCCCGCCTGCGCGGGAATGACACCGGGATGATTTTTGTTTGCTGATCCCTTACAACATGCCTGCATACGAAACGAGGTGTTGTTAGCTCTAAATTTTTATTGATAGTCTGAGAGGCATGCGGAACACACACCTTCCA
>JBBQFG010000288.1:0-5674 GCA_038321765.1 Elainellales cyanobacterium | reverse complement strand
CGCAGGGTTTTAGGATTTGGTTTTTATGTAGGGTGAACTACTTAGCCGTGCCCCGCAAAACTATCAGAAAAAAGGTCGTCCTAACCTGGTAGCGTGTTACTACATAAACAAATAAATGGTGTTGCAGGCACTCCAAGTTCTATGAATCATCATGCGCTTTGTCAATTGCTATTGAGCCTGGACGGGCGTAGCTATAAAGCCTATAAAAAAAATCAGGGCAGCTATCAATTTCCTGAATTTGACTTGTACATTGACTACGTCCAGGGCGATCCATTTGCGGCTCCTAGCCGAGTGCGAGTGATTTTCCCTCAATCTGTAGCCCGGTTTCTTGCCCAAATCTATCAAACTCGCAGCCGAGCGATCGCCTATCTTCGACATCATTACCTCAATGGGATAACTCCCTTGAGTGCTCTCCTGAATTACATTGAATCCGACATTGACACGGCTGGAATTGATATTCTCACACCTTATCCGCAAGGTGATTTAGTTAGATTTCGAACATTAGAATTAGCCGCTGTGTTCAACCGCCTTCGGTCTCTGACTATGAATAACCTGACTAGTAGTCGATAGCGGAAATCTGGATACCATTTCACTGTCAGTCTTCAGCCCTCAGCAATGCCTGACTAATGATGTCTCAACTTACGCCTTAGCCTACTAGTAATACACAGGCGGTGTAGAGGATTCCTGTCAAACATGAAGCTGATATCAACGAGTCGTTAAATTCTCTAAAGAAATCATTAACTCGTTCTTTCCCCTCTGTACAGGGTTAGAACAACATGACAGATTGTTTAGAGCAGAGAAACAGTTTCTGAAGCTTTTATCGTTTTAACGAGAGCTTCAGTTTTTATTTACTATCGATATTCCGCACAAAGGCTCGGTTTGCTCTTGCCATCAGGTCAGTTAAATTAAGCATGTCTGATTCAGACCCCTGCTCTTGATCAAGCTTGCTCATCTACCTCATCTACCTCACCCTGCAAAGCAACAGCAGGTGCTGCTTAATTCAGCCAGGGATTAAGTAATGCCGAACAGCGCAGTTTATTTAGATTTGGGAAATAAAGAACATGATATGGGCTGAGGATCTAGGTGCTTGTTGGGGTAACTGCTCGGCTACACATAGGATGATTGGGTTGACTAATTCGTCTCCACTTGAATTTAATCTACTCAAAATGAATGGGTCTAGTGCTCTAAAAGGTGATCTAGAATTAATCGCCGATGGAGATATGCAAACTACTACGTCTGATCAAGACAATGCCTCGCTGTTGACAGAGGTTTTTTCTCTCGCAATCTTGTTTAGTGCCTTGGGTACCGTAGTTTTGATTGTAATGTCTGTCAAACTATTGCTGATTCTTGTGGCTCTAGCAAGGCCACAAGGCAATCCTTAGACAAACTCCAATAGACAAAATTGATGTTGCTGGTTTCATGTGTGTTTTTTTGTAAGGGTCGCTCCGCGCCCCTTGCAAAAAAAAATCATACCCAAATTAAGCAGCGCCGCAAAATTTTTGTTTACGGCGACTTGCGATTGCCTAAAACTGGTCATGCTGCTTATGTGAAATCTGCATTTAGGTGGCTCTCAATAAGTACCTAAGACTTCGTAAGCACCCTTCAAGTTCCCACAGTTGAACCTGAAGATAAGTAGGTGGGCTTAATTAAATATAAGATTCTAAAACCCTGCGCCGCCCGCACAGCGGGCGGCGCAGGGTTTTAGAATTTGGTTTTTATTTAGGTTGAACTACTTATTGCTAAAGCGATCGCCTCTCTGGTATCGAATGCAACATATTGAATCCCAAGAACAATCCTGGATGCTACCAGGCTGGATATAAAAGCTACACAGATAGCCCTAAGGCAATCCCCAATAGCGTGCCCGCTCTTGTAGCCAACCTTCTTCTTTCCACTGGTTAAGTGCTCGATTGATTTGCTGCCGCAAAGAGCCGTAGCGAGTACCTCGGGGCATCGCTACGGCTAGAGAATCGCCAGAGAGACGGGTTGGCAATAGGGTGTACTCTGGGAATTCTTGTACCCAGCCTGTCAACAGACTAATATCGGCAGCAAAGGCAGAGACTTGACCCTGTCCCAATCGCTCGTGCGCTTCCTGATATGAGGCAACCTCTACCAGTTGAGAGGTTGGCAGTCGCGATCGCAGCACAGCTACAGTACTAGAATTTTGGAGTACTGCCACGGAACGGTATTCCAAATCTGCCAACCGTCGAATTGTTGGATCGCGAGTAACCAGAGCGGTACCGTCTAGATAATACGGCAAACTAAAATCAACGAGGCGCGATCGCGAATCTGTCATAGTCATCCGCGCGATCACAATGTCTACCTCATCATCAAGTAGTAGCGTGAGGCGCTCTTGGTTATGAGCTGGGTAAAACTGAACAGCACCAGCATGACCCAATAGGGTTTCGGCTAGACGGTGAGCCAAGTCTATTTCTAGACCTTCTAGCTGTCCTGCGGCTGTACGAAATCCCAAAGGACGCAGATTATCTTTAACAGCCACTATCAGGTAGCCACGCCGCTGAATTTCTCGCAAATCTGCTGCTACTGAAACTGGGGGTACAGTCATTTGCACCCCCAATCCGCTGCCTATAACGATCAACGCGATTCGCAATCCAGGTATCAACCCTTTACCTGACTCGCCACTTCGATAACCTTGCCAAATCCTACTGGGTCTAAAATTGCCATTTGCGCCAGCATCTTACGGTTGATCTGAATATCAGCTTTGTGCAAACTACCGATTAATTGGCTATAGCTAATGCCGTGCTGGCGTGCTGCTGCGTTAATGCGAGTAATCCATAGGCGGCGAAAATCGCGCTTCCGTTTGCGGCGATCGCGGTAGGCATTACGAAGTGCCTTCATTACCTGCTGGTTAGCTGTCCGGAATAGCTTAGAGTGCGATCCTCGAAATCCCTTTGCCAGCTTTAAAATCTTTTTGCGGCGCTTACGAGCGACGTTGCCGCGCTTTACCCGTGTCATGGTGCGTTCCCCTTAATCTATTAAGTTCGATTTCAATGCCCTTAACTGCGTATGGTTTTACAGATAAGGCAGCATCAGTTCTACGTTCTCGGCATCGGTTTCATGCACCGCTGCCTTCTTAGAAAGACGGCTTCTGCGAGTAGAAGACTTGTGCTCTAACATGTGGTTTTTGAAGGCTTTGCGGCGCATGAGTTTACCACTACCGCTGCGCTCAAAGCGCTTAGCTGCCGCTTTGCGAGTTTTTAGTTTGGGCATGGATTCGCCTTCTAGGATAAATTCACACAGTCTATGATACTACATCAAGTTTGCTCTCAGGTGCAATCTCTCAGCCCAAATTTTTACAAAAAATATGGGTCTTATCTTCACGGTCTGCTATCTTAAATAACCATCGCCCGCTCTTGGACTAAATAAACCTAGCAATGGCCCCAAAACCATGCCGAATACAAATCCGCCAGCATGTGCCCAATAAGCGATGCCCCCCGTCTCCATACCTAAGTTTGTCGGCGTGCCTAAGCCAGCGATGCCGTTAAATGCCTGCATCAAGAACCAGAACCCTAGAAAAAAAACGGCAGGAATACGGAAGGGGATCAGAATAATACCTAGGGGAACTAACGTAAGAACACGGGCTTTTGGGAACCGAATGATATAGGCTCCCATCACCCCGGCGATCGCTCCACTAGCTCCCAGAGAGGGGATTGCAGAACCAGCCGCAAAATACCACTGCGTCAGTGCTGCTAAGGCTCCACAGGCCAAGTAAAAGATTAAAAACTTGATGTGGCCAAGTCGATCCTCCACGTTATTCCCAAAAATCCACAGGTACAGCATATTGCCAGCAATATGCAAGAAGCCGCCATGCAAAAATTGAGACGAAAAGAGGGTGATCCATTCGGGATTCGTGGCGATCGCCCCAGCGCCATCAAAACTAGCAGTCAGCTCACGAGGCACCACTGCCCAAGCCTGAAAAAACTGCTCTAGCTGAGGCTGAGACAACGTAAGTTCGTACAAGAAAGCCAAAACATTCAGCGCGACTATCCCATAGGTGATATAGGGCGTGATCTGCGTGGGGTTGTCATCTTTAAGGGGAACCACAAGCTTTCTTCCTGGTTCTTGATTACGCCGAGATAGCTATGAAAGCGTTTCAACACGCCACAAGTCTTTCATTAAAACGATGACAGGGCAACCGCTCAGAAAAGCACGAATACAATCCGCCTTCGAAGAGCGATCGCCCTGTCACGCGTAACTAAAGCAACCACATCAGAAAAAAGAGAGTAGCTGATTTAGCTATCTCCCAGTTCTAAAACACTAGCTCTCTACCGTAATCTTACCTACCATCCCTGCGCCCCGGTGAGGAGCACAATAGTACGTGTAGGAACCAGCGGGAAGATCGCCCGTGAAGGCAACTTCATAGGACTCCCCAGGAGAAAACAGAAGTTGGCTGTGGGAAAGCTTCGTTGCAAGTTCCTTGTCTGCATTAGGAACTTGCTTTTCGTCAAACATGATGTTGTGGGGAGGGAGTTTATTGTTAACCCACTTTACAGTGTCGCCAGTGTGAATGGTGATATTGGCAGGCTCAAACATGAGCATACCGCTATCGGAACCCATCTTAACTGTGAAGGTCTCAGCAGCAGCGGGAGAAACAACCGCAAAAAAACTACCTACAACCAACGCTACCGTAAGGAAAGCTAGACCTAAACTCCGTGTAATTTGAGCGATCAATTTCATTGCTTACCTCGTCGGGAGATTCAAATTCGATTTATGACCCAGCTCACATTTTACCCTGAAAGCTTGTCTTATGAGGACTTAAGCCAGATATTACGAAAAATATTACTTTAGATTAAAACCGTTCTGTTCCCCAGCCCGTCGTTTTTTGGGCGGCACGAAGAATAAAGGCAGATAAATTCTCAAGCTGGTCGCGACTCATCCAGGCTTCAGGCACTTGGCGACATTCCAGCGCTTCTTCAGTGCCGTCATAGGTCATAGGCTGGCGTAGAAATGCTACCAAGTCGTCAATTGTATCGCGGGGAGGGTTAGCACCCTTGAGCGTTTCAAGCGATAAAGAGACTAACGGATTGGGTAAGGTAACGCCACCAACGTGACAATTTTTGCAGTTTTCTTCAAATAGCCGCTTACCTGCTGATAGCTCGACCGGAGAAAATAGGCGAGTTTCACCCTGGCCATTGAGTTCTAGCGGAATTGGTTCCGTTGCTCGTAGGTAGCGTGCTACGTAGGGGTCGGGAGACGCTGCTTCAGATGGGGAAGGAAAAGACAGGAGGGCGATCGCTCCCCAGAGAACTATTCCCATAAGCACCGATTTAAACCACTGCATTGCTCGCATTGCATACCTCCGTTGTAGTGCGGATGAGAGTCATCTGTACCAGGTTACAAAAATGGGTGAGGCCAATTAGCACCCCACCCGTCTCTAACTGCGCTTTGTGGTTCACCTGTCTCCACTGGGCTTTACGCTCAAGATAAACCCCAGCTATGTTTTGGCGTTGCTGACCTAAGGATTACAAATTAATTAAGTAGTTCAACCTAAATAAAAACCAAATTCTAAAACCCTGCGCCGCCCGCACAGTGGGCGGCGCAGGGTTTTAGAAACTTATATTTAATTAAGCCCACCTACTTAACTTGTGATTTTTTTTGGAAGTGGGGGGGGGGGGGGGGGGCGGGGGGGGAAGAGGAAGAGTGGGATGGTTGGGGG
>JBBQFG010000287.1:0-5753 GCA_038321765.1 Elainellales cyanobacterium | reverse complement strand
TTATTAAATCCATAATCCTAAACATTTGGATGATAAAACTTCTGAGTTGATTGTTTTTTGACTTCGCCAAAAAACAATCGACTCATAGCCATAGACGGATTGGTTAGGACGGGGTGCAGGGGTGGAACCCCTAGCTGGGGGCAAAGCCCCCACACCCCCTTTGATCTCAGTGTCCTAACCTTTGTGGCGACAGCTATATCAAATAAAAGCTTATTCAGAGAATAAAGGACACTTTGTTAGCTGGTTGAATGACAAATCTCTTGAACACCCGCTGCACCGCCAGGAAATTAATTTCCTGGCTCATCGCTAAAGTTCTCTAAAGAGGACTAGATCAGGGTCTGAGTCTATTTCAATAGACTTTCACGATTAGCCCAAAATTTATTTTAGGGCGGGTTGACACCGGAGAAATGAGACTTTCAAGGCTTTTGTCAGTTAATCAGCTTTGTTAGAGGGGATGAACTCTCGTAAATCCTCTAGAAACGGTATGAGATTTAGTTCTTAGAGGGTTTACTGGCTCTGTTTCAGCGGCAAGTGTAATCGTGAGTGCTTCATATTATTTGTTATCCTGTGCCAGTGGATTTACGCACGAGCCAGAGTAACCACTTCTGACTGATCTTGATACTTACCCTGCCGAGTTTCATAATTGACGTTGCAAGGTTCACCCTCTAGAAACAGCAGTTGTACTACCCCTTCATTTGCATAAATCCGGCAGTCAGCGCTTGACGAGTTTGAGAACTCCAATGTTAAGTGACCCCGCCAAGAGGCTTCGGCAGGGGTAATGTTGGCAATAATGCCACAGCGGGCATAAGTACTTTTACCCATGCAAATGACGGTGATGTAGTCAGGGAGTTCTATTCGCTCCAAAGCAACTCCCAAACCGTAAGAGTGAGCAGGGAGAACAAAATACCGACCTGTAGCATCTGCGTGAAGCTCGGTCGTTTCTAAATTGCCTGGATTAAAGTGTTTTGGATCGACCACTGTACCCGGCACATGTTTAAAGATGCGAAATTCCACGGGTGACAGGCGCACGTCGTATCCAAAGCTTCCCAATCCGTAGGAAATAACGGGGATGCCATCCACAGCGCGAATCAGCCGGGACTCAAAGGGAGTGATCATGCCTGCGGTGGCCAATTTAGAAATCCAGGAGTCGTTTTTAATCATGCCTGCTTAGAGGGGGAGAAATTTCAATAGGAGTGGACAGTAGCTATGGCTATTTTGATGCTTGATCGTAACGTATTGCTAGGAGTGCTAAATATATCGTGGCCTACGCAAGATATGGCGTAGTTGAGCAATACATATCCAAGCGGTAGCGTTTTGTCTCATTAGAATAGCGTGAATAGCTTGAGGTGAACGTACAACGATTTGCCCGCTTAAAGACCCAAAATTGGTGGTGATAAATTTCTTTCCTAAACGGGTAAGAATTTTGAGATGAACGGGCTTCGCCCGTTCATCTCAAAATTCTTACCCCAATACCACTACCAAAACCAGAACTGCTGAAACGAATATCTTCAGATTTGGGTGCTATAGCTGGAGGCTTGGAGGGCAAACATGTGGGCATAAAGTCCGTCTTGGGCTATCAGTTCATCGTGACTGCCCAGTTCGGCAATCTGTCCATGTTCTAGTACGACAATGCGGTCGGCCATGCGAACGGTAGAGAACCGGTGGCTAACAAGGATTGTCATTTTGCCTTCTGTGAGCTGACGAAAGCGTTGGAATAGGTCAAATTCGGCGATCGCATCCAATGCAGCGGTTGGCTCGTCCAAAATCAAAATCTGAGCAGGGGTCATAAACGCCCGCGATAATCCAATTTTTTGCCATTGGCCACCCGATAGCTCTGCGCTTTCAGAAAACGTTTTGCCCAAAATTGTTTGGTAGCCGTGGTCTAATTCGGCAATCAGGCTGGTGGCTCCGGCGCGTTTGGCAGCCGCTTCAATGCGCTCTAAGTCGTCGCGCTGCCGCAGGTCACCAAAACCAATATTGTCTTGCACGCTCAAGTTGTAGCGAGAAAAATCTTGAAATACCACCCCAATATTCCGGCGTAAGTCGCTTAAATCTAGATCTCTTAGGGCAATACCGTCAACGCTGATTTCGCCACTTTGTACATCGTAGAAGCGAGTCAATAGCTTCAATAGCGTCGTCTTGCCCGCACCGTTCATCCCCACCAGTGCAATACTTTCTCCGGGCTTAACCGTCAGATTGAGGTTAGATAAGGTCGGTTTGGTTGCACCTGGATAAGTGAAACTAACATCCCGCAGCATCAAACCCGATCGCATGGGCACTGGAAACAGTTTGGGGTAGGGCGGATCAATGACCTCAGGCTTGAGGCTGAGAAACTCAAAATACTGCGATACGTACAGATTAAACTCGTACACCATGGCTATTCCCAGCAAAATTCCTTGAATTAGCCCCTGCGATTGCTGAAAGGCACCGGCATACATGGTCAGATCTCCTAACGTCACCAGGCCTTGGACTGCTTGGACGATAACCCAGGCATAGGCCGCATAAAATCCTAGGTTTGCCACTAGACCCACCCCCACCCGCAAAGAGGCTTGGCGCGCTGCCAGACCCGCTGATTCTTGATTGAACTGATGGCGAATGGTGTGCCATTGATTCAGCAGGTGATCTCCTAAATTAAACAAGCGTACTTCTTTGACAAATTCTTGGGTGGTGAGCACTTGTTGGAGGTAGTCTGCTAACCGTCCACTCTGGGTTTGGCGACGCAGCATCCAAAATCGCACCCCCGAAAACCGTAAGCCTACCCAAAAGGCAGGCAGTGCCGTTAGCAACAGCAGCAGCAAAATCAGTGGGTTGAAGCGAACTAATAGGGTCAGCAGGCTGGCAAACGTAACGGTCTGTCCCACCAGCGAGGTCAGGGTTTCGAGCACACGAACGGGATATTTACTGCCGCTCTGTTGAGCACGACTGAGCGTATCGTAAAAGTCGGGCAGTTCATAGTGAGCAAGGTCGAGCCGAATCGCTTGTTGAAGCAGCACTTGATTGGCATAGAGGGTGAAGCGATCGCTCAACACCAGCGACGTGTAATTGCTGGCCTGACTCAAGCCGACCTGGATGAGAGTTACCCCTAACCCAAAACCGACGAGCACCATTAATGCATTCCAATCGACAAGCGATCGCCCTACGTCTTGTACCACCTGATCCACAATCAGCTTATTGATATAGAGCTGTGTCACGGGCATGAGCGCGCCACTCAGCGTAATTCCCAGGTTAAGCAACAACCACAGAGGAGCCGCGTGCCATACCAAATGAAGCAACTGGGGTGTATTTGCCACCACTTCCAAAAACCGGGTTTTTGGCTTAGCGTTGCGGGTAGTTGCCATGAAATAGTTGCTGAATAAGTTAGTTGGGCAGAGTTAAACCTAAAAATCTCAAGACCTTGCACCGCTTACGGTAAAAATCGCAGTGGCGGTAGTCCTAAATTGGTAAGGATTTTTTGATGGGCGGGCTTTGCCCGCCCATCAAAAAATCCTTACATCAATACCACTACCCGCAGCGGCTTATGGTCTGGGTTTTACTGAGATTGATGTATACGAGTCCAGTTAATCAGACTCATCAAAAGTAGAGGTCTTTAAGTACTGTTATTTCAGTATCCAAGGTGGATGGGGCGTGACTCATATTTTGTGACTCATATTTTGTGACTCATATTTCGTGACTCATATTAAGGAGTGAGAATCCCCGATTCTAATGTATGCACACCATAATAAATGCTATCACAATGTAGTATCAAAACCTTGGCTGTGATAGGGATCACAATGATGCGTGCAATAACTCACAAAATGTGATTACAGCAGTCAAAAAAATTAAGAAAATATAAAATTCATGTAAATTTTTGATGAAGCTTCAAAAGGCGATAAAACGACTGAACCCCTTGTGCAAAGAGCATAGTTGCCAAAAAGCCAATATAAAGTTTCCGTAAAGTTTCAACCCCTTTTCAGGAATCCCTGATCCCCGTTGCAAAACCTTCGTGTTACGGTAGTGCAGTTAAACGGTTAAAAAGACAAACACGTAACGAGTACGAGTTGAGTAGGCCAACGAGGCCTTGAGTATCGCCTTTCGCGACCTTCTCAAGGCTAGTTAAATGCTCCGGGTGGATCTCCTCGGCAATTAGCCCCTAGCTAATCCCGAAACGCTTTCCTGAAACGATTGCGGCGATCGCGATTTCATTAGGACGCTAAAAGTCCCAAGTCTCGGCTCACAATGACCCTTACGATGGAGTGTATGGCTCGAAAACTTTGGAGCGGCTTAACGACTGCCGCCATGTTGGTGACATCTCTGGGCGTAGCGCCTGCTGGGCAGGCTAACGCTAACCAGTCCAGACAGGCTGACGAGGCTTACCAGGCGAATGTTCCCCGCCAAAATGCCCAATCTGATTCAATCCTTACAGTTCTACCGTCTGATTCCTCTCCATCCGAGGCTTCAGAAAGTATGCAGGTCGAAGCGGCCGTAACCCCAACGTCCTTGTCTAACTCAGCCCTTGCTGCATTGAGCAGCGTCAGAAAAGTTGGAGAATACCAATCTCAGGAAGACGTTCAAGAAGCTGCCGAAACCATCGTCAACATCTACCCCCGCCAAATAGGGGGACGACAAGCAGCAACTATTCACGTTCGCAGTATCCCCATTCTGACATTTCTGGGTGCTCCCCAGCCGGAACCCAGCGCATCTGCTACACCGCAATCGGTTGCTCAATCTAGTTCTTTACAATCCGTTTCACAAACCACTACTGCCACATCCGGTGTGAAGCGTCCTACACCGTCTGATGATGCGGAGACAGATTCAAACCTAGAGGCATCTCCAGCGGGTGTTACAGCAACCACTCTGCAAGCTAACGCCGCAGGTGACAGCGCTGAAGCGTCTGACCCGGTTGAACGGGCATTGGCGATCGCAGCTCAGATCAACCAACTCAACCGTGATGGGGTAGACGCTGAAACCATCACAGTGCGCTGGGATGCTACCCAAGAACAGTATGTAATTCAGGTTAGTGGCCAAGATTTAGTAGCCATCAATGCCGATACGATATTGCCCGATACGACCCGCAACCCTGCCGAAGATGCCTTGCAGGCAACCAATCGGTTGCGCCGCCTTCTAGGCGATGCCCCACCACTGCGAGAGATTCAGGGTCGACCTCGACCCACGGTGCAATTCTCTTTAGGCTCAGTTCAGGCGACGCTATCGGGGTTGGCTTCGTGGTATGGTCCTGGCTTTCATGGCAACCGCAGTGCTAGTGGCGAAGTGTTTAACCAGAACGGTATGACAGCAGCTCATCGCTCGTTACCTTTTGGCACGCAGGTGCGCGTGACCAACTTAAGTAATGGCCGTGCTGTAGTTGTCCGCATTAACGATCGCGGTCCCTTTGCTAGGGGACGGGTGATTGATCTGTCGGCGGGAGCCGCTCAGGTGATTGGGCTAACTAGCAGTGGAGTTGCTCCCGTAAGTCTGGAAGTGATGGGGCAAGTCCGATCGGTGTCATCTCGCTAATATTTAGGTCAGGCGTTAAGTGATTCAACCTAAATAAAAACAAGATTCTAAAAGTCTGCGCCGCCCGCTGCGCGGGCGGCGCAGACTTTTAGGGTTTTATGTTTGATTACGGCCACCTACTTATAGAACTCATTTGACATCTTTCCGGTGATCGCGAATATTCTGTAGGGGCGAAGCATTTGCATCAATATTCTGGCAACGCAGCCTCAATTCGAGTGCAAATGCTTCGCCCCTACTGCCCAAAAATCGCCCTAAATCTC
>JBBQFG010000286.1:0-5781 GCA_038321765.1 Elainellales cyanobacterium | reverse complement strand
TATAGCCATAGTCATAAAGCTTAGGACATGCCAGCGTCATTCCCGCGCAGGCGGGAATGACGCTGGCACCTATCGAGCAGATGGATTCCCGCCTGCGCGGGAATGACAGGGAGGCGTCCTATTGATCATGGCTACCGCTATGCTTCGGAAGCAATGTAATCCAGGAGTCTAACTGATGCTTTAGGCTTCCCAACGATCGGCTACGAGTTCGGCTAGATCCACCACCCGCTGGCTGTAGCCCCATTCGTTATCATACCAGGCGATTACTTTAACCATGTCGCCACCCATCACCATCGTCAGAAAAGAATCGACGATAGATGACGCGTCATTGCCCCGATAATCACAAGATACTAGCTCTAACTCGCTGTATGCCAGAATGCCTTTGAGAGGGCCTTCAGCCGCAGTCTTCAGGGCTTCGTTAACCTGCTCGGCAATCACCTGCTTTTCAATCTGAACCACCAAGTCGACGACAGAGACGTTGGGGGTAGGCACACGCAGCGCAATGCCGTTTAACTTGCCAGCCATTTCTGGGATAACCAACGCTACAGCTTTAGCGGCTCCGGTTGTTGTGGGTACGATGTTGAGCGCTGCTGCCCGTGCCCGACGTACATCTCGATGGCTAGCGTCTAACAGCCGCTGATCGCCCGTATAGCTGTGGGTGGTGGTCATTGTGCCCTTAATGATACCAAAGCTCTCATGAAGAACCTTGACGACGGGGGCAAGACAGTTTGTGGTGCAGCTCGCGTTGCTGATAACGGTGTGTGTTTTGTGGTTATAGTTCTCGTGATTCACCCCATAAACAAAGGTACCGTCATCGCCTTTGCCTGGAGCTGTAATCAGCACTTTTTTGGCACCTGCCGTTATGTGCTTAGAAGCGCCCTCCATGCTGGTAAAAACACCAGTGGATTCGATAACTAAATCCACATCCCACTCTCCCCAAGGGAGATTAAGAGGATTACGGTCGGAAACGCACTTAACGACTTTTCCGTTTGCCGTGATGGTGTTCTCATCTGCGCTAATGTCGGCATCCATCTTTCCAAGCATGGAATCATACATGAGCAGGTGAGCATTGGTTCGGGGATCGGACGTATCGTTTACTGCGACAATTTCAAAGCTGCTGTTTTCTCTGCCGAGCCAGCATCGCATAAAGTTGCGGCCGATGCGCCCAAAGCCGTTGATCGCTACTCTAATCACTGCGTCTTGCCCTCTTTACACTACATAACCGCCATTATTGAAACAGATCATACACTTTTAAGAGTTCTCCGCTCAAGAATGAAGACGAAAAGGTTATGAGTCTCCTGCGAAGTTTATTTTTTGGTTTTTCGTCCTTTAGAGCAGGCGATAATCTCAAAAATGCTTGGGTGTAAGTTCGCCGTTGATGGATTTACGCCCCAAGCATTTCTCATCTGACCAACTATTTTTCAACTAAGTAGTTCAACCTAACTAAGAACAAGATTCTAAAAGTCTGCGCCGCCCGCGCAGCGTGCGGCGCAGACTTTTAAGGTTTTATATTTAATTACGCCCATCTACTTATTTT
Source organism: Elainellales cyanobacterium (assembly GCA_038321765.1). Lineage (GTDB taxonomy): Bacteria > Cyanobacteriota > Cyanobacteriia > Elainellales > Elainellaceae > CASBQJ01. The sequence continues at coordinate 4,244 of JBBQFG010000286.1, read as the reverse complement.
TATTTTTCCCAATGAAAGTACTGGTAAAGTACTGATTGAGTTGTTTCTGATCACCCCTGATCTGGCGACAAATTTGGTGAGGATGTGTAGAGCTGGTGCTGTTGGATATAGTCCTGAACGGCAGTAGGAACGAGCGGGTGTATGGGGTGGCGATCGCCATAGCGTTGTCGAATCAAACTAGAAGAAACGGCCACTAGCGGCATCTCCAATAGTTGCCATTGAATTTCAATCTGCTGAGAGATAAGCTGTTGAGTCACCTGCTGGCAAAGGGAAGTGAACGCTGGATCAATGACAGCCTCGATAGCTCTTGGAGCGACCAACCAAGTACAGCTTGGAATTAGCTCTAGACGGCGATACCAGCGAGGCAGCGTTCTAAAGGCATCTAGACCAATAATCCAGTACCACTGACTAGTCGGATATTGGCGCTGAAGCTCGCCGAGGGTGTAGATCGCGTAGGAGGCTGAGGGGCGATCGCACTCTATGGTCGAGAGGCTAAATGCAGGATAGGGAGCGATCGCTCGCCGGATCATCTCTAAGCGATGGTGATGTTCGGGCAAGCTGTCAAGGGCACGGTGAGGGGGGCAGCCAGCGGGCACCCAAATCACCTGCTGCAATGCAGCCTGTTCTAGAGCAGTTGAGGCGATCGCCAGATGCCCCATGTGGGGAGGATTAAACGTCCCTCCTAGGATGGCTCGTCTTTGCATAAGAATAGTGCGCTTGAAGCGGCTCAATGTAATGTCTCAATCACTCTTACTCAATCAATCCCGATTGCTATACATTGGTCAGATACAGCAAAATACCGCTACCGTAGCCGCAAAACTTCTAACAATTCAAGCTATAGCTGTCCCAAATCAGTTGTAAGCTGAGTGGTTTATACGAGGCACATCTCAGAGAAGTGAGCCTCTTAAGAACCCATCTAGGATTGCTATATGACGATGGCCAATATTGGTGTAAATCGCTCAATCTACATCACATATCCAACCTTAAAAATCTTCCGTTGCTAGTCTCCCTTCCATCTTGATTTAATCGATTCTTTGCAGATTGTTGTGAGTAGAAGCTATATCTGCACCCACAACAGGACTTCTATACAATTAAGTAAAAATAGGAGGTTGAATGATGTTGAGCGCACACCACGTCTACAACATCATCTGACTGCGGCATTTCCGACCGCTCTAAAAACTTAATTTAATCATGATGTCTAACCCAACCTTTGAGATATTCAATTACGCTCTGGATTGCTTTTAGTGACTTAAATAGTCAGTATTTCACGTATGCTTGGAGCATTCGTGATTCAAAGGTAAAACAGTTTGGTGAATGAAGATTTCATATATTGGAGTTCACAATTGACTGACTATTTCATTAATATGGCGGTTCTAATGTATCTATATCGAGAATAAATGATTCTTGCTATGATATCGCGTGATATTAGTTTGGTGTGTGAGGAGCTAGAATGCTGAATCCTGTCGATCTCAGCGGGAAACCGTTTCATTTTATCGGTATTGGTGGCATTGGCATGTCGGCACTCGCCTACGTCTTGGCGAAGCGTAATCTGCCAGTGTCTGGGTCAGATATATGCCTTAATAATATGACGAAGCGCCTGCAAGAACAGGGAGCTCATATTTTCTTAAGTCAAGACGCAACCAATTTAGAATTTTTTAATCCGCCTGTGAAGGCGGTGGCTGAGACGTGGCCCCTGCAAGTTGGTGGAGCGATCGCGGGTCTAGCCGTCACAGAACCGCAAGCAGGATTGGCGGGCGAATCTCAAAAACTACCGCAGGTCATTTGCTCTACGGCAATTAACTGCGACAATTCTGAGTATCGCGCTGCCCTTGACTTGGGTTGCCCCATTTTTCATCGCTCTGATTTACTGGCGGCCTTGATGCAGGAATACCAGGGCATTGCGATCGCTGGCACCCACGGTAAAACGACCACTAGTAGCATGATTGGCTATTTGCTGATGCGGGCAGGGCTAGATCCAACCATCGTGGTGGGTGGCGAGGTCAGCGCTTGGGAAGGCAATGCTCGCACCGGAGCAGGGCCTTACTTGGTAGCCGAAGCTGACGAGTCAGACGGGTCGTTGGTAAAACTATCTGCCGAAATCGGAGTTGTCACTAATATCGAACTTGATCATCCCGACCACTACGCCAGTGTGGATGAAGTTGTACAGATCTTTCAGGCGTTTGCGGGCAATTGTAAAGCCCTGGTGGGCTGTTGGGATTGTGATCTAGTGCGCCAAGAATTGCCTACAACCATTAGCTACAGCCTCTATCCAGAACGCTCAGCCGACTACACGGTCGATCAAATTACCTGTCAGTCAGGGGGTACCGTGGCTCGCGTATGGGAACGGGGCAAACCCTTGGGATATCTTAAAATTGCCCTATTGGGGCGACATAACCTTAGCAATGCTTTGGCCGCTGTAGCGGTTGGGCGGATGCTAAACCTGAGCTTTGAACAAATTGCCGATAGCTTGCAGGGGTTTGAGGGAGCACGCCGCCGATTCGAGCGACGGGGCGAAGCGAATCAGATTTTGTTCATTGATGATTATGCCCACCACCCTAGTGAGATTCGAGCCACATTGTCTGCGGCGCGGCTACGGGTACAATCGGTATCTGGTAACCAAAAGCGGCGGGTAGTGGCTGTTTTTCAGCCGCATCGCTACAGTCGTACCAAAACGTTTTTACAAGAATTTGCCCGATCCTTTGGCGAAGCCGATCTGGTAGTGACGACAGAGATTTATAGTGCAGGTGAACCTCCTCTACCAGATCTGACCGGACAGCATCTGTCAGAGGCGATCGCCCAACATCATCCTAACGTTGTCTTCCAGGCCAGCTTAAACAACGTTTCAACGTTTCTGGCCAAGTCGTTAGAGCCAGGGGATTTAGCTATCTTTTTGGGAGCTGGTAATCTAAATCGAGTCATTCCAGATTTAATTGCTACTTATCAGCAACAGGAGCAAGCCCAACCTGAGTAGACCAGCCGAGTAGCCCAACCTGAGTAGAATAAACAATGAACCAGTTGTCTAAACTTTTTCAGGATATGGCTTTCCCTGACCCATCCCCCTTTGACCAGGCTCTCTCTGCTAGAGCTGGCGTTCAAAAAGAAGAGAGCTACTCAGTAGCCACAAGCAACTCAGGCACGGGCAAGGCAGCTACAGGCAGCCAACCATCTCTCCAATCTTGTGGTGTACGACTGGGCAAGGCTCCGGCGGCAATAAGCCTACCCGATATGAATTGTTCTATCAAACAGCAGGTTTCGCTGTCCGGGTTTACATCATACCGGGTGGGTGGGCCTGCTGAGTGGTTTGTGATGCCTCGCACCGTGGATGATCTGCGTGCGAGTGTTGCCTGGGCACGAGACGAAGGGCTATCTGTGATGATGTTGGGAGCTGGGTCTAACTTACTCGTGAGCGATCGCGGCTTGCCCGGTCTGATTATTTGCACCCGCTACCTGCGGTACACCCACTTTGATGACCACTCTGGGCAGGTAACCGTAGCCGCAGGGGAACCCATGCCACGTCTTGCCCAGCAAGCAGCAGAACGGGGATGGCAAGGGTTAGAATGGGCAATTGGTATTCCGGGCACCGCTGGTGGAGCTGTGGTCATGAATGCTGGAGCGCACACCAGTTGCACCGCGGATATCTTGACCCAAACTCAGGTACTGACCGCCGACGGGTCGCTGAAAATTTTGCTGCCCGCCGATTTGGACTATCGCTACCGCACCTCTGCCCTCCAGGGAGATATCAGTCGCTTGGTCACTCAGTCCACGTTTCAGCTTAAACCCGGAGCCGCCCCCGCTACGGTAATAGCCACCACTCGTGCCCATCAAGAGCGTCGCCATGCTACTCAGCCTTATCATCTACCCAGTTGCGGCAGTGTGTTTCGCAACCCTGAACCGCACACAGCGGGCTGGTTGATTCAAGAAACCGGGTTAAAGGGATATCAGATTGGAGATGCCCAGGTTTCTGAACTCCATGCCAATTTCATTGTCAATTGTGGCAATGCAACCGCTCACGATGTATTTCAACTGATTTGCTACATCCAAGAGCAGGTTGAGCAGCGTTGGCAGATCCGGCTGGAACCAGAAGTTAAACTCTTGGGTCAGTTTTATAGCGGTAGCCATGATCAATAGGACGCCTCCCTGTCATTCCCGCGCAGGCGGGAATCCATCTGCTCGATAGGTGCGGGGGTGGATTCCCGCCTGCGCGGGAATGACGCTGGCATGTCCTAAGCTTTATGACTATGGCT
>JBBQFG010000285.1:0-5819 GCA_038321765.1 Elainellales cyanobacterium | reverse complement strand
TCTCCATTGCGTAATTTGTGAAGGTTTCACCGCCACGCACGACAGTTTGCTGTTGGATAATTGAGAATCCCATCCGCTGAAAAAACGGTTTTGCTGTGATGCTGACCTCAACAAACAGGTGACCTAATGACAATTCCAGCGCCTTTGCTTCAATGGCTCGATAAATTTGACTGCCCACTCCGCAGCGCTGATAGTTTTTATGGCAGTAAAAACAGTCGATGTGACCGTTGGCTTCTAGCTCTCCAAATCCTGCGATCGCCCCCTCATGATCTGCCACGTAAGTAAACCGATTTGAGCAGGTTTCTATCCAGTTTCTAAAGTAAAGATCATCGGGTGCCCATGCTCTAACTTGGTTGCTTGAGTAATCGCGGATATTGACTTCGCGCACGGTTTGATGAAACAACCGCGCGATTTGATCAGCATCGTTTGGCTCAAATAACCGAATTTTGATTGCGATCGCCTCACTCATAAATTCCACCTACGCTCCTGCCGTTACCCCAGTTTGACTAATGCGTTCGTTACATCGGCAGAGGCACTTTGACCACGGCTTCACGCATCTGGCGAACCGAATTCACCAAAAAGATTCGGGAGCACTGCTCCAGGTCGGCTGTCCGCAACACTCGCTCTTGCACGGTACCCTGCTGCAATAGCCATTGCCGAAATGTGCCCCCCAGTAAACCACAGTCAACAGGAGGGGTGTACCATTGACCGTTTTGCTCAACCACCAGGTTTGCTGTACAGAATTCCGTTAGTTCGCCGCGCTCGTTCCACAGCAGCACCTCATCTAAGTCGGGGTGTTGCTGTCTGGCTCGGTCGTACATGGGACGATGCGTAGTTTTGTGATACAAAAATACGTTTGATGAATCGATTGGAGTCTGAGCGATACCAATTTGCAAAGGCGCGTGGGACACGTTGGAGAGAGGATTTGCTTCTACCAAAACGTTGCCGTGGCGAGACACTTGCAGGCGCACTTTATGCGGTAGGGAAGGGAGGCGGTTGGCGATCGCCTCCAATCGAGCTTGCACTTCGCTCAGCGGCAGTGGGTAAGCAAAGTAGGCGGCGGAATTTTGCAGCCGCTGAAGATGTAAGTCTAGTAAGAAATAGCCGTGTTCGGGAGTCCACAGCAGCGATTCGAGCAGTGAAAAGGGCGATCGCCGCTGGGTCAAAATTTTTGCCTTGGTGCAGCACTCGTCATACTCATCGTTGGCTGTGGAATCCCAGACAATGCCGCCGCCCACGCCATATTCAGCAGTTTGAGCGGCCTTATCGACTAGCACCGTGCGAATGGCCACGTTGAATTGGGCAGTTTGGTTGGGTGTAATAAAGCCAATAGTGCCCGTATAGATTTGACGCGGCGAATCTTCGAGCTTGGTGATGATGTTCATGGTGCTGGCTTTGGGGGCACCCGTAATCGACGCACAGGGAAATAGAGCGCGAACTATCTCGACCAGATTGGCATCCGTTGTACACTGCACGGGAGAGGTCATTTGCCACAGCGTGGGATATTGCTCTACCTCAAACAACTGGTTAACCTGAACGCTGCCAATGTCGGCAATGCGTCCCAGGTCATTGCGAATCATGTCCACAATCATCAGATTTTCGGCCTGATTTTTGGCAGACTGGCGTAACGTCGCCTCATGGTTGCGATCGCGCTCTACTGTTAATCCACGCGGCGCGGTTCCCTTCATGGGGCGGCAGGTAAGGGTGCGATCGCCCCATTCAAAAAACAGCTCCGGCGAGGCGCAACAAATCGCCCAATCTTCCAGGTCTATGTACGCGCCATAACAGCCTTGCTGCGCCTGAATTAGGTGTAAAAAATAAGCCCAGGCGTCGTGGTGAAACGCTGCCCGCAGCCGAAACGAGTAATTAACTTGATAGGTGTGACCTTGAGCAATCAGCCCTTTAATCGTCTGAATCGCATCCTGGTAGTGCTGCTGAGAAATAGATGGCACCCAGTCGAGCAGTACTGACTCTGGTACTGGCGCAGCAGGCAGCGTCATGGTTTGGGGCTGAGAATAGAGTCCAAACCAGGCCAAAGGGAAGGAAGTACTAGGCTGTGTGACCAGGCTGCGATCGCATGCAGGAGACGCTTCGTAGCTCAAAAATCCGGCAGCATAGCACCCCTGCTGCTCGACACGCTGCTGAACAGTTTCTAGCAGCGGCATAACGTCTTCAATCGTCGATGCTGTGAATACCTCTAGCGGATTTTGAAACTGTAGCCAGCACCACTGTTGGGCATCATGAATCACAATGCTGTTGATGTTGGAGTTGGTTTTTAGACGCGCACGTTGTAGTTCTGATCGCATTCCCAATCGCATTCCAACCCGCTGCATGATCTCACTCACGTCTTCAGTACTTATGCAAAGCTAACTCTAAAATGACTGTTGGCAAAGTGACTGTTGGCAAAGTGACTGTTGGCAGTCTTGTTGTGACGTAGCAACACTGGCTGCTGAGTTTACTGAATGGTATTTGTCAACCTCGACCAACTGTGTCATTTTGCAGTGTTACACAGTTTCTTTACGGTGTTACACCGCTTCAACCGGATTGTCAAAGTGAATTGTAAAATTGAATTCTCGAAGGAGGTTATCAACGTGAGTGGGTAGTCACAGTCAGCAAAGACCAATTGTGACTACCCACTCACTGCCGATCGAGCGTTACACTCTATACATTTCCGTGCGTTTTATAGGCTGCTTACTTGAGTGCTTCTTACCTTACCCATTGATCAATTTCTCACGCTGTCTAGTGTCATTTTAGACGTGCGGAGTCCGGCGGAGTTTGCTCAGGGACACATTCCTGGCGCGATCGCCTTTCCCCTGTTTTCTGACCAAGAGCGGGCGCAGGTGGGAATTTGCTATAAGCACGAGGGGCGGGATGCGGCGGTGGAGTTGGGGTTTGCGATCGCCGGTTCTAAGTTTGCGGGATTTATTGCCCAGGCCAAACAGCTTGCGCCCGATCGCCAGGTGCGGCTGCACTGTTGGCGTGGCGGGATGCGAAGTGAAGCGGTGGCCTGGGTGCTAGGGATGGGCGGTTTTCAGGTGAGCACGCTGGTTGGCGGCTACAAAGCCTTTCGCAACTGGGCTTTAGCAATGCCTCAGGTGCCGCGTCCGGTACTAATTGTGGGTGGTATGACGGGCACGGGTAAAACCGACGTGCTAACCGCTCTGGCCGCACAAGGAGAGCAAGTGTTGGATTTAGAGGCGATCGCCAGCCACCGGGGCAGCAGTTTTGGCGGATTGGGGTTGCCGCCTCAGCCCACGACCGAACAGTTTGAAAATGCGATCGCCCTTCAGTGGTCGCGGTTTGATCCCCACCGCCCCGTTTGGGTTGAGGCCGAAAGCAAGCGGATTGGGCAGTGTCGCTTACCCGAAGACCTGTATGCTCAAATGGATCGGGCACCTGTATTAGAACTGGTGCGCCCGCAGTCAGAGCGGTTGGCTCAGCTAGTTGAGGTCTACGGGTTTGCTAGCACATCAGACCTGGTGCTGGCGACTGAGCGCATTCGCAAACGCCTGGGAGGATTGCGTACCCAAGCGGCGATCGCCCTACTGCAAGAACGCCGACTGGCCGACGCGTTTGACCTGATGCTGAGTTACTACGACCGAACCTACGACTACGATCTCAAGCGCCGCCAGGTGCCGATTTACCCGGTAGATGTGGCGGGGCAAACTGCGACTGAGGCGGCAATCCGGTTGATTGAGCGATCGCGGCACTTGCCATTGGGCTGTCATCGCGCAGAGCAACCCGCCAGTCCAAACGCGCATCTTGCTGGTGCAGGTGCAGAACTGCCCCGGTAGAACGTTTCCACAAAACTCCTTCGATAGAACTCTGTACAGTCGCCCCATAGAATCGCCCCATAGAATCATCCCTGGTTGACTGACAAAACGTGTTAACTAGATTCCCGGAAGCCCTCACCCTAGCCCTCTCCCAAGGGGAGAGGGAACCGGAAGGGTGGATCAGCTCCCCTCGCCCTCTGGGAGAGGGGTTGGGGGTGAGGGGCATAGACTTTTGTCAGTCAATCAGGAATCACCCAGTGGAAACCCCGTCCAATCTGCTGCTCAAATTTAGCCGTAATCTGTTTTCAGACCCTACCCTACAGGCGCAATTTATAGAGGCGCTACTCTCTCCTAAGCCGTTTAATCCCTGCATTCTCTGGTGTCAGCCCAGACCTGCCGAGGTGACGTGGGCGATTGCTCCGCCTTTACCCTGGCAACCTAGCTTTATCGATCGCCTGGAGCTTGGAGAGAAGCCGGGGCGATCGCCATTACACCAGCAGGGCTACTTTTACTGCCTCGACTTTTCATCTGTCTTTGCAATTTCTACGCTACTCAGCATCATCAACCCAATTGAACTGGCGCTAGATATGTGCGCTTCACCGGGCGGAAAAGGCATTTTTGCTTGGGTAGCACTCCAGCCGCAGCAGTTGATTAGCAATGAGGTGATTGGTAAGCGGATGGGGGCGCTGGTTTCCAATTTAAAGCGCTGTTTGGTGCCAGATAAAGCCGGGGATCAAGCCGGGAAGAGCGCGATCGCCCTTAGTCTGGACTCAAAAATTCTGGCCGCAGAATTACCTGGAGTTGCAGATTTGGTAATTGTCGATGCGCCCTGTACAGGACAATCACTGCTGGCTAAAGGGGAGAAAAATCCTGGCTGTTTTCATCCGGTAACGATTAATAAGAACGCCAATCGCCAAAAACGGATTTTGGCCAACTCGGCTCAACTGGTTGCACCCCAAGGCTATTTGGCCTACATGACCTGTGCCTATTCTGCTGAAGAAAACGAGGCCGTCAGTGAGTGGTTTCTGGAACGCTTTCCGCAGTTTCAGCCGATGGTGGTTCCACATTTGAGCCAGTATCAGTCGCACCTGACCCAAACGCCCTGCTATCGCATGTTTCCCCAAGACAGACTGGGGGCAGGTGCCTTTACAATTTTGTTTCAAAATCAAGAAACGGGTGAGAAAACAGCGCTGTTGGAGGATTTCTTGGAGCGATCGCGCTTCACCCCCATTCTCTAGTGCTACTGCACCCCATAATTCGAGATTTCCAGCAAATTGCCATCGGGATCACGAATGTAGAGAGAGGTGATCGCCCCTGCGGCTCCAGTTCTCGGCACAATTCCCGCTTCAATCGTTACTCCGCACGTCTGCAAATGCTCAATTACCTGAGCTAACGGCACATCTGTCACAAAACACAGATCAGCCGAGCCAGGGGTGGGATGCTGCGCTTTTGGCTCAAATTCCTGCACCTGCACCAGCAGGTTAATTTTCTGATTGCCAAATTGCAGAGCGTAGCGTTCGGCTTTGCCGTCTCGCAGAAAATTGCCCCCAAACGTCACCACCTCCATTTCCAACACCCGCTGATAAAAGTCGCAGGTGCGCTGCATATCCTGCACCGTTCATATAGCCGTCGCCATAAACGTTAGGACGCAGGTTAGCACGTCAGCCAACAAGGGGCTTAAGCCCCTTGTCCTAAGATGACTGACTGAAGCTATACCAAATGATCCAGAGACTTAATCTGCATAAACAACAGGTCTGGGAGGATGTTTTAAAAGTCCCGTAACTGGTATAAAAACGGACTTGATCCCCCTAAATCCCCGCGCTGGCGCGCCGCTGCGCTAGAAAAAAGGGGGACTTTGAATCCGGTTCCCCCCTTTTTTCAAGGGGGGCTAGGGGGGATCACGCAGTGTGCAAAATTACAGCCGATTACTTTTAAAGCATCCTCTAAGCCACTACGGGCAACAACAGCGTCCCTTCAATTTCCTCTCTCACCCCACGGCTCACATAACACTCGCTGTTGAGGCAATCTACCAACAGCCGATTAGCA
>JBBQFG010000284.1:0-5868 GCA_038321765.1 Elainellales cyanobacterium | reverse complement strand
CGCGAATATTCTGTAGGGGCGAAGCATTTGCATCAATATTCTGGCAACGCAGCGTCAATTCGAGTGCAAATGCTTCGCCCCTACTGCCCAAAAATCGCCCTAAATCTCAATTCTAATTAGATGTCAAATGGGTTCTATAGCTTCAGCCAGTCACCTTAGGACAAGGGGCTTAAGCCCCTTGTTGGCTGACGTGCTAACCTGCGTCCCAACGTTTGTGGCGACGGCTATAAATGCCCGGTAGCTCTTAACCGAGAGGTTTTGATTTAGAGTCTGGTTCGACCAGGCTGTCATTGGATAACAGGCTATCGGATAAATAGTTGGGCACAGCCTCGGCCACGGCTTCGGAGGCCACCATATCCGCTACAGGTATCTGTAAAACAGGCAGTGGCAGCACCGGAACAAGCCACTCTCGCACTTCGTTGAGCTGGCTGGTGGCACCACATAGAAGCAGGCGATCGCCTGCTTCTATGTCGGCTGTGCTATCGGGAAAGCGAATAAACTTGCCTTCTCGCCGAATCGCTTGCACTTGAACGGTGTACTGCTGATTCAAGCTGAGATCTGCTAAGGTTTTACCCAAAACTGGGCTATCGTCTGGCAGGGTTAGCCACTGACAGGCCAGATTTTTGGCTGGTACTGGCACTTCACCGCTAGCCAACCCGTCAAAGGTTGCCAGCTCTTCAGCTTCCCCTACGATTAGCAGGCGATCGCCTGCTTCCAGCACCGTTTGGGCATTGGGATAGTCCACCATGTCGCCTTCAGCCCGTCGAATCGCCATTAAACTCACGCCAGAAATCCGGCGCAGATCGGCTTCCTCTAGCGTCATGCCCATCAGGGGAGACTCATCGGGCAATGCATACCACTTGCTGTTCATGTCTTGGGCAGCAGCTTGAAGATCGCGGGTCACTTCTTTAGCAGAGCGTTCTGGACGCAATTCTAAATAATGACTATTACGAATTTCGGCCATTTCTTGCTGAACATTGGCTGGTAATACACCGCTGCCGATTAGCAAATGAGCAGACAGCTCTAGACTGGCTTCAAATTCGGGCTGTACCACTTCTCGCGCACCCAACTGATAGAGCAGCTCAATATCTTTGTCGTTGCCAGCACGCACCACGACATCCAGGTCGGGGGTTATTTCTAATGCCCGTTTGAGGCAAAGGCGCGTGCTCATTGGGTCTGGTAGGGCGATCGCCATCCCCTTTGCCTGCTCTACACCTGCCGCCGTCATGACGTGCAAACTAGCTGCATTGCCATAGACGTAGGGAATTCCCTCATCTCGCAGCTTTTGAATCACCTGCTCTGACTGATCGATCACCACAACAGGGTAGTCATGATCTCGCAGCAGTTGCACAATATTTCGCCCTACGCCGCCATATCCGCACACCACAACATGGTTTTGAACAGGCAGATTTTTAGGTACTTCCAGCAGCCCGTCACCGCCATCTAGATACGCTCCAAGCCAAGGCACCGTGTCAGCCCAGGCAAATAGCTTCGGTATTGCCCGCAGCACAAACGGCGTAAACACCAGAGTGACTGCCGTTGTGCCTAAAATCAGCAAATATACCTGACGCGACACCAGCCCTAATGCCTGTCCTTTACTGGCCAATACAAACGAAAACTCCCCAATCTGCGCCAGCCCTAAAGCCGCAATTAACGCCGTTTTAAGTGGATAGCGGAAGGCTCGGACGATCGGCAGAATAATCAGAAACTTGCCCACAAACGCTAGCGCCACCAGACCCAGAATCAGCTCCAGGTTGTTCCAAATAAACAGCGGATCAATTAGCATTCCCACTGCTGCAAAAAACAGGGTGGCAAAAATATCCCGAATCGGCTCAACGTAGGTCAGGGTTTGGTCGGCGTATTCTACCTCCGAAATCATCAACCCGGCGATGAAGGCTCCCATCTCAATCGACAGCCCTAGATACTCCGTTAACAGAGCAATCCCCAAGCACAGCGCCACCACACCCAGCAAAAATAGTTCACGGCTCTCGGTGCGAGCCAGCATCCGCAGCAGCGGCGGAATGACCCAAATGCCAGCGGCGATCGCCCCACCCGCAATTAGCGCGGTTTTGAGCAACGCCAACCCCACCGCCAACCCTACTTCTTCGGGCGGACGATCCAGCGCGGGTAACACCGCCAGCATCACCCCCAGGGCGAGATCTTGCACCACCAAAATGCCCAGCATCACCCGTCCATGGGGTGTTTCGGTTTCGTTGCGCTCCATCAGGCACTTCAGCACTACCGCCGTAGACGATAGCGACAAAATGGCACCCAAAAAGATGCCTTGAGTAGGAGAGGTAACCCAGCCAATGCCCAGCGATATGAGGGTGGTAACTAGAATGGTCAGCAGAATTTGGAGAGTCCCGCCTCCTAAACTGATGCCCTTTACCTTTTTCAGCTCTGCCAGAGAAAATTCTACTCCCAACGCAAACAGCAAGAAGGCCGCACCAAACTGAGCCAGGGTTTCTACCTGGATCAATTCTTTTACCAACCCCAACCCAGCCGGCCCTACAATTGCCCCGCCCAGCAGGTAACCCAGCAGCACAGGTTGCCGCAGCAGTGCCGCAATTAGTCCACCGCCCGCCGCTGCCGCCAGTACGATGACGAGATCAACGATTAACCTGAAATCCTCTTGCACCGATGTTTCCGTGAAAGGTAACGAAACTTAATGTCTTGCTCATCTTTAGGATAACGGTTTTCTGAACGCTGAGTTTGGTTGAGTTCTTAGTCGATCTGTTTATAGCAAAAAGCCGGTTACAGCAAAAAGCCGGTGCAGAGCAACACACCGCTCCAAAAATGGAGATTGACGGCGATAAACTTGCAGTTGCTGACCCGTTCTGGCAGGTGATGGTAAGCAGATACATGACGCACAAGCTGCACGGCAAGCGGAAGGCTAGCAAAAATCAGCAGCGTCCACACGGGGAAAATCTGGAGCAAGACACACAGGACGGTTAGCCCAAACAAGCTGCCGCACAGCCAGGGAAGCAGTTGAGCTGCGTGCCGCGTACCCAACCGCACAATGGGCGATCGCTTGCCGGCTGCTCGGTCGTCTGCTTCTTGATGAAAGTGAGAGCAAAACAAAATCAGACTGGTGCTAATGCCCAAGATGATCGACGCGACCCCGCTGGGGAACGACCACGACTGGCTCTGGCTGTAATGTGCCGCTGACACCGCCAAAGGACCAAAGGCAACGAAGCAGAGAATTTCTCCCCAGCCCTGGTAGCCCAAGCGAAAGGGCGGACCTTGGTAGACATAGCCCAGGGCACAGCACACTAAAATCAATCCCGGCACGGTGACATCGTGCTGCCAGAGGGCGATCGCCCCGATGCCCAATAAACCCAGCGCCAAGAATAAATTGCCGATCGCAAATACGAGAGATTTTTTGCCCGTCAAATTTACTAAGGAATGATGTTTGTTTTGATCAATTCCTGTTTCCGAATCAAACACATCATTCGCGATGTTTTCCCAGGCCAAAATTAGTATGGCGGACACTAAAAATGTTAGAAAAATGCCGATGTGAAGCGTTTGGGTTTCATGAAAGGCGATCGCCGTGCCTAGCCCAATAGGCATAATTGCCACGCTATACATGGGGGGTTTAATGGCAGCCAACCACAGCTTTTTAGAGGGTGATTTAGAGGGCGATCGCTCGGCGTTGGCAGGTTGATCGCTGCCGGATCGAAATGGCTTTGTCGTCATCGGAAGCGAGGTGAAGGAAGGAGTGATAAACCAGGGCTATCAGGTGCTGGAGGCCTAATTATTCTACGGCTTCCAGTCTCCCTTCTAGCGCATCAGTGCGCTGCTTTTCTGTAAAGACTTGTGACCATAACCCACGGAATCTGGACGCAATTGCTCGATGGGTTTGTTGCCCCTCTTGGGGTTTAAGACCCAGCGGCACTCTGAGGGAGAAACCTAGAAAATGAAGGTGTAGCCTGACTTTCTGAGCTTTGCTTTGAATCGATTTGAGGCGAGTAGTGGTTGCTCCAAGTGGAAGAGGCCAACGGCCTAGATCGCAGGGCTACGTCTGAGCAGCGAATGGCAGCTAGCTAGACTTTACCGAAGTATGTTACCTGTAGTAGACACATCCTACAAACCTAGGCACATCGAGATTTCAGGACATTTTCGGGCATTGTTTTGCTCGTTTGACTGTTTTTTGAAACCAACTCATCACGATTGTTGCACTCATGCCAGTTGTACCGTATCGAATTCATCCCCTGCACGACCATAAAACGCTTTATCAATTTTTCTTGGCCTGTCAGCAAAAGGCTGTTGAGCAAAATCATTCTCATATTGCCAGTATTTCGATGGCAATTAATACGGTTGATCCACTAGCTGCTTTGCAACAAGTGGCGGATGTAAAACAGCCTCATTTTTATTTAGAAAATTCGTTTAAAGGTGAGGCGATCGCCGCTTTTGGTGCTATCACATCCGTTGCTACAGAAGGGGAAAGCCGTTTTGAAACGATTAGAAACTATATTCAGGCTGATTTAAATCAGTTGTCTCAAGTAGACGGATTCAAAGTTGGTTTGGATGCACCTCGTTTTTTTTGCGCGTTTACATTTTTCAATCAGCCCCACGTGGTCGATTTTTCCTTTCCTGGCGGCACAAGTTTTTTGCCGAAATGGCAAATTTTACGCCGATATGATTGTTGCACTGTAACCGCAAATTTCTTAATTCAGCCCCATAGCAACCTGACTCATTTAACCGACGAGCTAGAACAGCAGCTCAAAGCTATTCAACAGTTATCCTATGGCATATTTAATATTTCTGATGAGTTTAGCAATAGCCTGAATCGATGGAAAATGGTCGATACTCACGACTTTAAAACAACGGTAGCAGCGACTCTTAAAAGTATCCAAAAAGACTACCTCAATAAGTTGGTTTTGGCTCATGCCGTAGATGTTATTTCACATTTGCCGTTTCAGTGGATTTCTTCGTTAGATAACCTGCGAAAACGGCACCCCGATTGCTACGTTTTTTCTGTGGGACACGGCACCGGAAAAACCTTCATTGGAGCCAGCCCAGAACGGCTGATTAGCATTAGCGATCGCCATCTAATTAGTGATGCCTTAGCCGGGTCAGCTCCACGCGGCACCACACCACAAGCCGATATCCGTTTAGGACACCGCCTGTTGCACAGCCCTAAAGAGCGGCACGAACATCAGGTTGTGGTAGATTTTTTGCGCGATCGCCTCTCTCAGTTTGGCTTGATGCCCCAGGTGCCTGCTACGCCCAAACTGCTGCGCCTGTCTAACATTCAGCATTTACACACACCAATTACAGCCGCCCTTCCCACTCACCTGCACCCGCTCGACTTGCTAGCCGACCTGCATCCTACCCCCGCCGTTGCCGGAATGCCCCGCGATCGCGCCTGTGAAGAAATTCAGCGGTATGAACCGTTTGGGCGATCGCTCTATGCGGCACCGCTGGGTTGGGTCGATGCCCAGGGCAACGCCGAATTTATCGTCGGCATTCGCTCGGCACTACTGGATGGCAATCATGCCCGTCTTTATGCAGGTGCGGGCATTGTGGCTGGCTCCGAACCCGATCGAGAACTGGCGGAGGTCAAGCTTAAACTTCAGGCACTACTGCGGGCACTGGTTTAGAGAAGGGTAGTCCTAAATTAGTAATGATTTTTTGATGGGCGGGCAAAGCCCGCGCTTCAAAAAATCATTATATCAACACCACTACCTAAGCATTGTGTACAAAATAAAACCTAATCTTTTGTTGGGAGTGGGGCGGGCCGCGCGGGCCCGCCAACAAAAGGATTTGGTTTTTTTTTTTTACCGAGGGTTGGGGGGGGGGGTGGGGTTTTTTTATTTTTTTGGGAGGGGGGGGGGGGCGCCGCCAAAAAAAATGTCAGAATTTTTG
>JBBQFG010000283.1:0-5916 GCA_038321765.1 Elainellales cyanobacterium | reverse complement strand
GCGGTTCAATATAGCCGAATAAGTGCCGCTGGTTATAGTCCCTATCCGCCAATGGGCTCCGACACAATATATCCACTGCCCTCCATTCGCCACTTCGTTCCCTCCCAATTCCAAACCAACCATCACTTTGCTAGGATGAGGCTTGCGATCGCTGCAACCAGTTCGGCTGGATCAATTGGCTTGCTAAGATGGCGATGAAACCCGACTGCTAGAGCTTTTTGGTGGTTCATTTCCCCTGCATAGGCAGTTAGGGCAATTGCCTTGGGTAAGGGGTTACTTACTGAAATTTGCCCGTCCTTCTTTGCAAACTGAGATGTTATCTGCTGCATCAGCATGTAGCCGTCCATATCAGGCATACCAATGTCACTCACTAGCACATCTATTTTCAGATCTATTGCTACGCGTAGTGCTTCTGTAGCAGATGCCACAGACGTAACAACCGCTCCAGCCTGTTCCAGAATAAAAACCAGTAACTCACGAGCATCCATTTCGTCATCTACTACCAAAACTCGAACACCTTGTAGCAGATGTAGCGCAGGATCGGCAGAACGAAGGCTATTTTCTTCACTCTTTGTACGTCCAGCTTGATCCTTAATTAACGGCAGGTTGACCGTAAACGTTGCTCCCTGCCCCTCGCCTAGACTTTCCACACGAACCGTACCACCATGCAATTCAACCAGTTGACGGACAATCGCTAAGCCTAATCCCAAACCGCCAAACTGACGCGTAGTTTTACTATCTGCTTGACGAAAGCGATCGAAGATATAGGGGAGAACCTCGGCTGTGATTCCCTTTCCAGTATCACTAACTTGAATTTGCGCCTGGAAGTTAACCTGCTCTAAAACAATCTGCACCTGTCCTTCATTGGGGGTGAACTTAACCGCATTGGAGAGCAAATTCCAAATAACTTGTTGCAAGCGACCTACATCCCCCAATACACAGACTAAATCTGGATCAAATCGGGTCTGAATCTGAATTGCCTTTGCTTCGGCTGCCAGCCGCACGGTTTCCATCGCCGCTTCAATGGTGGACTTAAGGTCTACTAGAGCCACATTAAGGCTGAGTTTGCCTTGCAAAATTCGGGAAACATCCAGTAAATCTTCAATCAGTTGAGTTTGCAATTTGGCGTTGCGTTCAATCGTTTGCAAGCCGCGAGTTAGGGTGGCAGAATCATGCTGCTGATTTTGCAGGAGCTTTGACCAGCCCAAAATTGGATTGAGGGGCGATCGCAGTTCGTGAGAAAGTACTGCCAAAAACTCATCCTTCACTTGATTGGCTCGTTCGGCCTCGGCTCTAGCCTTTCGCTCTGCCTCATACAGTTGAGCACGAAAAATTGCTTGAGCGCATTGGCGACTGAGGGTGAGCATAAACTCGCGATCGTCTTGACTCAGTTGCTTAAACTGTTTGAATGAAAGAGATAGCCCTCCGACGGCTTTTCCGTCAACCATCAATGGCAGGGAAATCCAAGTATTGAAGGGAAAGCGTTTGTAGATATCTGCTAAATGGGGATAGCGGGCAATCCGCTCCGCAAGAGGCTCTGACCAAACAGGCTGCCCAGTTCTTACCGCTTCTGCCAAGGGAAATTCTGCATGAATGGAAAATTGCTGTTGGGTATCGTTTGGGTTTACGTCGTACCCTACCATTCGCACAATTTCTAATACTGTTCCCTCTGGGTTTAAGAGAGCCATAAGCGCCGCATCTGCCTCTATCGCCGCGACACTCTGCTCTACAATTACATCCGCTACTTGAACAGGAGTTAGAGATTCGGAGAGTGCGGCTGTTACGTTTTGCAACCGCCCGGTGCGATTGGCGGCTGTTTCAGCAGCTTGCTTTGCCTGTTGAGCAATTTGATAAAGGCGGGCATTATCAATGGCGATCGCCGCTCGTTGCGCCAAATCTTCAGCCATGGCAAGATCGATGGGGCTGTAGTGGCGATCGGATTCAGCAAAAACAAAAGAAATAGTGCCCAGTACTCGTCCACGCGCTTGCAGTGGGGCAACAATACCCGACTTCAAGCCCACGCCCCGCAATATTTCTAGATATTCAGGATTCGCTATAGTCGCCACGAGTTGCTCATCAGTAATTTCGATCGCAATCTCGCTTTGGCCAGTTTTCATCACCTGAGAGATGCCATAGCCATTGTCTAAATGTCTAGGAAACCGTTGTGCTAATTCCCATCCCAACCGCACCTTTTCAGGATCAGAATGGGCAACTGCAACGCGGCTAATGGTGCGATCGTGATTTAGCAGATCCACTGAACACCAGTCCGAGAAATAGGGCACGGCTAACCGTGCAACACTCTGAAGCGTTTGTTCATAGTCCAAAGATGATGCCAAGGCTGTGCTCACATCGACCAGAAAAGATGATCGTCGCTGTTCAGCTTCGGCTTCTAGTCGGGCAGCCTGCTCTCTAGTTAATTGGGCACGTTCAGCGTCTGCCTGTTTGCGATCGGTAACGTCTTTATTGATGCCAATAAAAAATAGGGGATTTCCAGCGCTGTCATAGACGGTTTTGGAGGTTGTTTCGATCGGCACAGTCGTACCATCTTTTCGGACACAAGACAGCTCGGCACAAAACGCCCCCGTTTCTTGAATTGAGCGGATCATCTCCGCCATCATGGTTGGCCGGATATCGGGGTGGTGGAGAAAACTAACAGGTCTGCCGATCGCCTCGGCGGCGGTGTAGCCAAAGATTTGCTCGGCATTGCCTAGCCAGCGTTGAACGTTACCCTCCAAATCGGTCAGCAGAATGGCATCGGGCATTTGCTGTAAGGCGACATCTGAAATTAGGAGTTCCGCTTCAGCTTGTTTGCGCTCGGTGATGTCATGCATTACAACTACTGCGCCCTGTTTGTTGCCCTGAGCATCGGCGATCGCCTGTCCACTAGTAAGCAAGGTTCGCGACATTCCTGCTTTAGGGGCAATCACCATCTCAACGTTATAAACAGTTTCTCCCTGTAATGCCCGAAACAGCGGGATCTCGTTTTTGGGCAGGCGCGTTTTACTATCCGGCCTGTACAGGTCGTAACATTCTGCCCATTGGTCTGGGGGAAGCGGTTGCTCAGGCAGCCCATGAAATTCTCGTGCCGCCTGGTTAAACAGGGTCAAAATTCCATCCACATTACAGGCAACGATACCCGCCTGAACGTTATCTAGCAGCACCCTCAACACTTCCTGCTCTTTTTGCAGGTCGGCTTCTGCTTGCTGTCGTTCAGCAATTTCTAATTGGAGGTGCTGGTTAGTTTTGGACAACTCGACCGTTCGTTGTGCCACCAATCGCTCCAACTCCTGCTGCACCTGTTGACGTGCAACTTCGGTTTGCTGGCGCTCTAGTTCTGTAGCAATCCGTAGGGCAAAGATGGTTAACAGAGACTTTACAAGCTGGACATTAGCTAACGATTTACTGTCCATAATGCCCAACAAGCCAAGCGGGGTGCCCGTCGAGTCAAAAAACGGAATTGCTGCATAGCTCTCTACATTCAAAGGTTCTAGCAGTGGGGCTTGAGGAAACTGTGCCTGGACTCCCTTGGGGTAACAACACAACGATCGGGTTTGAATGACCTGCTGGCAGGGAGTGTCGCAGAGTCGATATTCAAAGTTGTCGATGATTTTTCCTTTGGCGCAGGCAGCGGTTGTTTTAATTACGTCCTGGGTTTCCCCGCTCACCAATCCAATATATGCATAATCTACGTCCAAGGTTTTGGTAAAATGCTCCACTAAAGCAGAGAAGAAGGCTTTGCCCGTTGCTACAGAGACACCTTGCGTCACTTCTAGTAACGCGGCATCGATCTGAGCAACTTTGCGGGTCGCCAATCGTAGCTCTAATTCGTCGATTACCATGGCAGCAAGATCTGATAAGACTGCTTGCTGTTCAACGGTTAGGCGATCGCGTGGTTTTGTATCCAGTAAACAAAGGGTGCCGAGATTAAAACCATCTTGGGTCATCAATGGCGCACCTGCGTAAAACCGTAGGCCGGGTTCATTTTGCACAAATGGGTTGCAAGTGAGCCGATCGTCTTGGCGAGTATCGGGAATGACTAAAACCTCATTAGACAACAGCGCTAGGCTGCAAATGGTGGCATCTCGTTCTACTTCTTGTATATCAAAACCGTAAGCCGACTTGAACCACCCCCGTGACTCGTCCACTAAGGAAACTAGAGCGATTGGTATTCCGAATAAGCGTGCAGCTAAGGCAGTAATGCGATCGAACGCTACTTCAGGTGGAGTATCCAGAATGTTGTACCGTCGCAACGCCTCTAGTCGTCCCACTTCATTAGTAGGTAGAGAAACTGGGGGCAACGGAGATTGTGGTAGGGGTTCAGTCATGAATCGGATCGGTGATTAACAATAGCCAACCGGGTAGAAATCAGATCAGACATCAATCCTATCCGCTTTCTTTCGTTGGTAGTGGTATTGAGGTAAGGATTTTCAGATGGGCGGGCGAACCCCGCCCATCTGAAAATCCTTACAAATTTAGGACTACCCTTTCGTTAAAAGAATGTGAATCGGGCTTAATGACGCAATTGGCCAGATTAATCCATTAGCTTCCACAGATTTTGCCGGGTGCAGTTGGCATGTGGCGATCGCCTGTTATTAATTTTAGGAGGGAATAAGAGGGAAAAGTATAGCGGTAGCCATGATCAATAGGACGCCTCCCTGTCATTCTCGCGCAGGCGGGAATCCATCTGCTCGATCGGTGCGGGAGTGGATTCCCGCCTGCGCGGGAATGACGCTGGCATGTCCTAAGTTTTATGACTATGGCTATAAAAGTATCCTAACTAGTTCTCGATTGAGATGCTCGATGCTGAAGTTGAAGAAACAATCCGAATCAAATATGAACAACTCGCTCCTTATCTCAACGAAACGAGTTTACGGATGTGGGCAACGGTAGCAGCGTTGAGTTTGGGACATGGTGGAATCACAAGCGTTGTCCGTGCAACTGGGGTGTAGGGAGATGCCAGAATCCCCCTTGTGCTGGTGCAGTAAGAGTACGACCAAATTAGCCAAAGAATTACAAGCGATGGGACATTCGCTCAGTCAACGAACGGTTTGCCGATTGTTGTGGGAATTAGGATACAGCTTACAGTCCAATCGAAAGACCAGAGAAGGGACAAATCATCGTGATAGAGATGCCCAATTCCAGCAGATTAGCCAAACAGTGAAGCAGTTTCAACAACGAAACCACCCTGTCATTTCAGTAGATGCCAAAAAGAAAGAACTGATTGGGGAGTATCACAATGAGGGCAGGCAATGGCAACCCCAAAGCGAACCAACCTTAGTCAACGGCCACGATTTTGCTGACAAGCAACTAGCGAGTAACTCTGCCATACCAAAGGGCTTAATCAAATAGTCGTCGGCTCCAGCATCAAGTCCCATCACCCGATCTTCCATTCGATCTCTTGCGGTGAGCATCAGCACAGGTAACGGATTCTGTTTTGCTCTAAGCCGTTGACAGAGTTCTACCCCAGATAGTCCCGGTAACAACCAGTCGAAGATGGCAAGGGTGTATTGCGTCCAGGAACTTTCGAGAAACTGCCAAGCTTCTGTACCATCCGTGACCCAATCCACTATGTATTTTTCTCGCTTCAGCGATCGCTTTAACGCTGCACCCAAGTCTGGTTCATCTTCAACTAGCAGAATTCTCATCGTGGGAACTTACTTGGTAAAACTAAAGCGTCCATTTACTTTTTCACCGTTGATATCAGTTAGAACAGCAATCCTATATTCACCCGATGCGGCTTCCGGTAACATTGCAACGTAGTGTTTGCCCTCTGCGTCATATTCAAAAGCAACTTCTTTCTGAGAGCCGTCAGGTAACTGAACTTGACCTATGACGTTAGCACCCTCGATCGCCTCATGGGTATCTCCAGATTGCAGGAAAAGATCTAAATGAGTGCCACTGGCTTCGGGTACTGCA
>JBBQFG010000282.1:0-5970 GCA_038321765.1 Elainellales cyanobacterium | reverse complement strand
TACAACAACGCCGGAGGGACAGGCTTTGCGGTTCGCACGCTGGTGAACTGGGTGCTGGCTTAACCGCTTCAGAGACGGTGGGTTAGGCGGAGAGTGGGCGCATTCGCTAGCCGCTTAGCCCAGTGCTGCTTCAGAAACAGGGGTGCTTCGGTGGGAACATTTTAGGCTTGAGCGGTTTCCCATAGCTCAAGACCGATCTCCACGCGAGGGTACTCGACATGGTGCGCCAACTATTTCACAGCTTCTCTTTTAAAAGCCTTGGGTTCTTTTTGCTGTTGACGGTTGTAAGTGGAGTTTTTGTATACCAGGTTTCACCCTTACGCGATCCAGCCTTTCAGCCCAATAGCGGTAATGGCGGCACGTTGATGCCCTGGCTCCAGGGCATAGGTGACAAACACTGGACAGGGCTAATTACCCTATTGGCTAGTGTGCTGGCTACTAATGCGACCGTGTTGATTCAACGGCGATCGCCGTTGAATATCACTCGCCTTGCTGAACAGAGTGATCTTAACGGAGTAAAGACTGCCCTGTTGGTTATGGTTTGGCTTGGACTTTGGGTGCTAATTTTTGGCGGATTCTGGGTTCTTTTTATCGGGTTTTTGCTGAATCAGTGGATGCTTGATTAAGCATTAAGTAGTTCAACCTAAATAAAAACAAGATTCTAAAAGTCTGCGCCGCCTGCTGCGCGGGCGGCGCAGACTTTTAAGGTTTCATATTTAATTACGCCCATCTACTTAGTTTTTCGT
This sequence comes from Elainellales cyanobacterium, assembly GCA_038321765.1. Classification (GTDB taxonomy): domain Bacteria; phylum Cyanobacteriota; class Cyanobacteriia; order Elainellales; family Elainellaceae; genus CASBQJ01. The sequence continues at coordinate 5,224 of JBBQFG010000282.1, read as the reverse complement.
GTGAGGTGCGTACGTTTTCAGGAAATCAATGAAGACTCGAACTTTGAGCGGAACATAGGCACGAGAGGGATAGACGAGCCAAGCGGCGGTGTTGAAACCCGTTGCCGTCACCTCGTAATTTGGAAACACATTGATGAGTGTGCCAGCCTGTAGCTCTTCGGCAACTAACCAGTTTGGGAGCAGTGCTAAACCCATTCCTGCGATCGCACAGTGCTGAAGGGCAATACCGCTTGAAATCAGCGTTCGCCCAGAGACTGAAACTTCGCTCAGTTCTCCATTTTTTTCTTTGAAGATCCATCTTGACCGAAACCCTGCTAGTGGAAAAAGCAGGCAGTTATGATTCTCCACCTCTATCGGTTTTTCTAGTTGCCCCGATCGCTTCAGGTAATCAGGGCTAGCACAAACTGAATAGTGAGTTTGCATGAGCTGTGTGGCAATCAGGGTCGAATCTGTAAGGAATCCGAGCCGCACTGCCACATCCATTCTTTCCGCAAACAGATCGACAACGGCATCGGTTAGCCATAAATCGACCGTAAGATCGGGATATAGCGAGTCAAATTTAGGCAATAACGGCACGATGCACTTGAGTCCGAAGGAGACAGAAGCCGTCACGCGGAGCGTTCCTTTGGGCTGTCCAGAGATATCTGTAGCCACATCAATGGCTTGCTGCATCTCCTCAACGAGGGGTTCAACGCGCTCAAAATACGTTGTTCCTGCCTCGGTAGGCGACAATTGGCGCGTCGTCCTTTGGAATAGTCTAATGCCCAATTCTGCTTCCAGATTTGCGATCGCCCGTGAAACCGAAGAGGGGTCAAGATTGCGATCGCGTGCAACAGCGGCAAAACTGCCCTGCCGCATCACCTCCACAAAAAGTTGCAGCACCGATATATTTATAGCTGCATTGTAAGCACTAATCTACCGCGCTAATAATTTTCTTGAGATACTCTTGCACTAATAGCCAGTAGTTAATGCATAAAATGCACGAGAGTCCTTCACAAATTTGTATTTATTGCTTTTTTTGCAACAAGTACAGTGTTGTAATGGTTCGATTCGAGGCGTTGCTTAATCCGGATATGAAATTTTTTTGAGAGGGGCGCGGAGCGCCCCTCTCAAAAAATTTCATACTTCAAATCATCAATGCCCGATTCGAGTGCCGCACAAACTTACCAATCCAGCCTCATAAATCTAGAGGACGACAAGATCATGAAAATCCAAACAGCAACCGCTCTTGTGACTGGAGCAAATCGAGGCATTGGTTATGCATTAGTTGAGGCACTGTTACAGCACGGTATAGAGAAGGTCTACGCGACTGCCCGCGATGTGAAGAGCCTGGAGGCATTGATAGCAATCGATTCGAGCCGAGTTATTCCACTCCAAGTCGATGTCACCGATCGCAACCTTGTGAATGCACTACCCACACAGGCAGCCGATGTCAATTTGCTAATTAATAACGCTGGCATTCTCTCGTTTGGCAGTATTCTTGATATCCCCACTGAGGCGATTGCTAGCCAGTTTGAGACTAATTTCTACGGCTCTCTGAATATGGCACGTGCTTTTGTTCCCGTTATCAAGCACAACAAGGGTGGAGCAATTGTTAATATCCTGAGTGTGGTAGCGCTTGCTAGTATGCCGGGAGTCTCTGCTTACAACGCTTCTAAGGCAGCAGCTTGGTCAATGACCCAATCGCTACGAGCCAGTGTTGCAGATCAGGGAATTGCAGTCTACGCTGTTTTTCCTGGCCCAGTAGACACAGATATGGCAGCAGAAATTGCGTTAGATAAAACTAGCCCTGCCGATATTGCTGCTGCGGTGTTGGCAGGGATTGAAGCCGAGCAAGAAGATATCTTTCCTGATCCTATGTCTACTCAAATTTACGCGGCATGGAAACAAGATCACAAAGCCGTTGAGAGGCAATTCGCCGCGATGTAAACGTAGTGAGTTGAACAGAGACAGATGCCTACAAGGAAGGTATAGCGGTAGCCATGATCAATAGGATGCCTCCCTGTCATTCCCGCGCAGGCGGGAATCCATCTGCTCGATAGGTGCGGGGGTGGATTCCCGCCTGCGCGGGAATGACGCTGGCATGTCTTAAGCTTTATGACTATGGCTATAAGTAGGTGGGCTTAATTAAATATAAGATTCTAAAACCCTGCGCCGCCCGCACAGCGGGCGGCGCAGGGTTTTAGAATTTGGTTTTTATTTAGGTTGAACTACTTAGTGGCGATCGCGTCATGTGAGTTTAAGCAGCCGTAGCGCTGGCAAGCAGATTCTGTGGCTGTATTTGACGGAATTGAACCTGTCGAATCGTCAGATTGATCAAGAGCTAGAACTCGACTAGGATGATGTGCAGCCGATGACCGTTAGCTTTTCAGGTTTTAGCTGCCTGATTCACTGCCCCCAACCGGGATCTGAATCACAAACTCAGCTCCTCCATTCGCCGCAGCATAACAGGTGAGTTCACCACCGTGGGTTTGGGTGACAATTTGATAGGCGATCGCCAATCCTAGCCCCGTGCCTTTGCCAACGGCTTTAGTGGTAAACAGATGATCAAATATCCGCTGCTTAACCTCTTCCGGCATACCCAATCCGTTATCGGCAATGTAAATGGCGATCCAGCCATCCTCCTGTAAAGTTGTCCGAATAGTAATGCGGTTTGGATTAGCACAGAGACTCTCAAAACTCCGATCCTGATTTGCTTCTTCCAACGCATCAATCGCATTGGCCAATATATTCATAAATACCTGATTTAACTGCCCTGGAAAACAGCTAGCCTCAGGCAATGTAGCGTACTCTTTTGTAATCTCAATTTCTGGACGACGATTATTTGCCTTCAAACGATGCTTTAAAATTAACAGAGTGCTATCAATTCCTTCATGAATATTGAAGCAGACTTTTTCATCTTTATCTGCTCTAGAAAAGGTACGCAGACTGTTGCTAATATCGCGAATTCGTTCGACCCCTAGCCTCATGGAGTCAACCAGTTTTGGCAGATCTTGCCGCAGATAGGCTAAATCGATTTCTTCCAAAGTATTTTTCAACTCTGCATCAGGATGTGGCAGCCTGACCTGGTAGAGGTCAATCAGCCTAAATAAATCCGTAATGTATTCTTTAGCGGGCTTCAGATTGCCAGCAATAAACCCAACCGGATTATTAATTTCGTGAGCCACACCGGAAACCAGATTACCCAATGCAGACATCTTCTCACTTTGCACTAATTGCAACTGAGCTGCTTGGAGCGCTGCAATCTTTGCCTCTAGTTCTTCCAAGAGTTTTCGATTCTCTCGAAAAGTGGTGGAAATCTTGAGAAACCAGGGTCTCCATGTTTCTGGCACGTCGGGCAGGGGAGTCGCCAGATTTTGGTTTTCAGTTTGAATATAGTTAACTAAGTTCTGAGCCGGGGCAATGAAGTCGCGCTGAATTAACCAGGTGGCGATCGCCAACATCACTCCAACCCCTAGCAAGGGCACAATTGACCCCAAAATAGTGGCACCTAACAATGAGAACACAATCGTCGATTGGGGCACCCAAAATATTAGATGCCAGGGCGCATACTTTACATCCTGATACAGCACTAAGTACGAGCCAACGTTTTGCATTGTCATCGGCGGAGCTTGAAATATCTGGTCTAAGTGAGGCTGAAGCTTAGCAGGAAATGCTTCAGCGACGGGTTTAACCGTCTGCTCAGCCGAACTGACCAACGTCGGATGAGCCAGCAGTTGATTACCTTGCCCCATAATAAATAAACTGCCCTGGGGATAGCTGAAGTTTTTTACAAACGTGTTTAGCTCATTCAGCGTCAGATCTAGCGACACCGTTCCCTTAAATTCTTCTTCTTCATACACAGGAGCGGCACTTGTCACCATTAGCCCCTTACCTGCCGTATCAATATAGGCCTTTGTCCAAAACCGTTCACGCTTAGGATTATTTTCAGGCAGCCCCAGTTTGTAAAACTCCAAGTCGAGCATCACATCTTCGTAAATCCAATCCTCAGTGGGTGGATAGATGCTCATAAACGAGTGCTTAGAGGTGTAATACGCCCACGCCACACTGGGGACATCTTGAATCGTCGCTTTAAACAATGGATAGAGGTGTAGCGCCATGTCCAGCTCTTGGCGCAAATCCTGAGATGCTTTATCAAGCGGACTTCTACCCATTAACCGACCCCACAATCCCTTCTGTTGAAAGTACTTATCTGTCTGTAGATTGTAAAAACCAGGTTGGGGGGAATTCTCTTGTATTAAGCTATACAAAAACTTCGAGGGAAGTTCTCGCCGATTTAAGTCTAATCCGGCTTCAGCAACCACCTTTAAAGCATCAACCTGATCGGTAGTCGACTTCAAAATCGAGTCAAGATTAATGGTACTTTCAACAAATCTATTCTGTAATATGTTGATTTCATGAACATAGAGAGTTCTAAACTGCAAAGCAAACAAACCCACGGATACCAGTACAACAATTAAGAATGTACTGGCAATAATTCGGGTGTAATGCCTAAAAAAATCCATTCGGTTAGGTTTGAGGCTCCGACCTTCAAAGAATTACAGTTATAGCGGTAGCCATGATCAATAAGATGCCTCCCTGTCATTCCCGCGCAGGCGGGAATCCATCTGCTCGATAGGTGCCAGCGTCATTCCCGCCTGCGCGGGAATGACGCTGGCATGTCTTAAGCTTTATGACTATGGCTATAAGACCGCTCTATGACGAAGTGTTACATGCACCTCTATGGTAATGGTACCGAGATTTTTGGTCACTAGTAGTGATCTGCCTTCAAAGACACCCAAAACGTTTGGGTAGTCCTAAATTGCTAAGGATTTTTTGATGGGCGGGCAAAGCCCGCCCATCAAAAAATCCTTACATCAATACCACTAAGGAGATTTCTAGCAAACAAATTACCCGCTGTCTCCGACTCCGCTCAGCCAGCTTGCACCCTGAGCGGAGTCGAAGGGTAAAATCTTTGCCGGAAATCGCCTAAGTAGGTGGGCTTAATTAAATATAAGATTCTAAAACCCTGCGCCGCCCGCTGTGCGGGCGGCGCAGGGTTTTAGGATTTGGTTTTTATTTAGGTTGAACTACTTATCAACGGTTGTAGTAGAGACAGCACAGCCGCTCACGCACAATGCCGATTATCACATGGCTTCCACAGCCCTAGAACACTACCGATTGTGCTTGAAGCAGATCCGCTGAATTTAGAAGCATGCACAACAGCTCATTAAAATGCGGTGTT
>JBBQFG010000281.1:0-5977 GCA_038321765.1 Elainellales cyanobacterium | reverse complement strand
AAGGTTATACAACGCTTCTGCCAGATCTGTTTTCAATTGGTCGGTGGTTTCAGTGAGTTGAGCCTTGACCTCCAGGTAAATCTGTAATGCCTGACCGTAATGTTCTTGCTCGTACAAAAGCTGTCCTCTTTTGAAGTGCAGGATCGTTTTGCGTTCGGCTGCACCCGTACCATCGAGCCATTGACGTTGTGCCAGTTTCTCTAGTTCTGTCAGCAGGCGTTGAGTGTCTTCTGGGTCAGCAGACCAGGAAAGCCCTTCAGACATGAGCTTAAAGCGGCGTTGTCCGTCTTTGCTCCAGTAGGGTTGGAAGAACTCAACGGCTTCTAGCAAATTGCTCGTCCAACGGCGGTTATATTGCCAGCCTTCCACAAACCGGGGCACTAAAGATCGCCACCCTGCATCTTCGCTATGCCAGAAGTGAAAACAGGTCAGGGTAATCATCCATCCGGCAAGGCGATCATCCTCAAACCATTCAGCAGTATCAGTGAGAGCATGAGTTTGGTCGTCTAAGGTCAACTCTAACCAGGCGATCGCCCGTTCTGCCAACTGTCGAACGGATGGGGTTGTGCGACGGACATCCGGTAACAAATATTCGCGCACAAAACTTGCCAGCTTTTCTGCCAACCCGACAGGATCGACCAAAATAAAAGAATACCGTTCTCGCAGCGATCGCAACGCCTGTTCTAGATCCGAACAATCTAGCATGGCTTTGAGCAACTCCACCTCAGGGCGGCGCACCATTGCCAGGGCATAGACTGCTTGCAAATCGCTTTCCTGTTCTTTAGCGCTAAAGCAATGCTTGAGAAAGCGTTCGCTAGACTGGTTTACCACCCGTTGATGGGCAGAAATGTTTCCCAATGGCACCTCCACGGGAGCTACGATAGTCTCCATTGCTGCCTCTTCCCGCCACATTGCCGCTGCTTCGCGCACTACAAACGGAATGCCCAAGCTAAACTGCGCCAGGTCGCCTGCCTGTGCCTGCGTAACTGGGCGTTCAGGCACGATCGCGGCAAAGTATTCTTGAATGTCGCTCACGCTAAACTCACTCATCGACTTGGCATAAAGGCGATCTTCGAGAAAATCTGCCTTATAGCCGCGAAAGTATTCTTTTCCGCGTCGTCCGCTATCTGCCAGGTTTGACCGTCCAGCGATCGCCCACACCACTCGCTCTCCTCCGCAGCGAATCACAGTTCGCAAGGTGTAATCGCATTCGGGGCGATCGACGATCTCAAACGTATCCAGCAAGATCACAACAGGTTTGCGTTTTGCCAGGTCTGCCAGTCCCTTGCCTAACGCTTCTGCCAGTTTTTCGTGGGGCTGAGTGTAGGTGTCAAACTCTTTTGGCGTTAAGGCTTTCTCCACCAATGTTCGGGCTTGATGCAGTCCTTCAGCGCTGGTCGTAATCACCGTAGTCACGTTTTTGGTAGATACCTCTACTCCAGCACGACGAATCAACCAGGCAATTCCACTTGCCCCCAGATTGGTGACTTCTTTGGGCAGATCTACACTGGCGGGCGATCGCAACTCTTTTTCAACTTTGGCTTCAATTTTTTGAATCTCTTGCACCAGTTTGCGATAGTTCTCAAAATATCCACCCCATCCCACCTCAACCATTGCCTTGTGAAGCACTTGCAACACGGTTTCTGGTCGAATGGAACCATGCCCGACTTGTAATTCGAGGTTGTTTTTTTGCTGAGGTTCCCAATCGAGAAACAACACCTGAAACTGATCTTGAAAGGCGGAATCATCTTTGGCAATCTGACAAAGGCGATTGATCAGGGTTGTTTTTCCCATCCCTCCTTCACCATGAAACAAGAGCAAAAACGACATCTTGCTGGCTTTTTGAGCAGATTTTCCAACTAGCTTCGTTAAAGTTGGTAGGTGACGCTGTAGACCTTTGGGTTGAAACGATGTTAATACCTGACGAAATCGATCCTGCTCTTCAGTTCGCCCTAAAAAAATCTCCGCCATCGCTACCCCTTTGGTGGCAAACTTATTCTTTTATAACCGCCATTCTAGAGAAATGCTGAGATTTTCATAGTCTCCGTTGTCAATTTACCTGATTGCTAATGTAAATTGTAAAGGAGGCGATCGCATCAACGCACACATCTCGCGATCGCCTGCAAACAAGCCCTCCAACACCATGGTTGAACTGAGTGTATCTGTCACGATAGTTACTCCTTTTGCGGTGCAGTCTCTCAACCTATAGTATTCCGACTGACAGGGATACCCACACCCCTAAACTCAATGCGAAATGTTGCTGATTTTATTATTTCGTATTGAGTTCGGGAAACTATGAGTCATGACATCTAAGCAAGATTTCTTGAAACACCGTAACTTTCAGAAGTAAAAGTTTTTCTGCCACAGCTTTTCTTGATCGAGGTGCACTCTAGATTAAGTTGTCATTGCACAAAGTTCTTAATATAACTGTTTAAGAAAAATTTGGAAGTTCAACAACAAGCAGATCTACTTATTGCCAAAAGCCTGGAAATTCTGAGCGCTGAGACAGCCCGCAAGCAGGCAGAAGAAGCGAACCAGATGAAAGATGAGTTTTTGGCAGTTGTCTCCCACGAACTGCGTACCCCTCTAAACTCGATTTTGGGTTGGTCACAGCTATTACTGCGGAAGAAGTTTGATGAAGTAACAACCACTCAAGCATTAGAAACGATCGCCCGGAACGCTAAATCGCAGGCCGAATTGATTGAAGACATCCTGGATATTTTACAACTGATTCAAAATAAACTGCAACTGACCATTCGACCAATCAATGCGATCGCCGTAATTGAATCGGTTTTAGAATCAGCGTACCCATTAGCTGAGGAGAAAAACGTTCAACTCCACACTCAACTGGATGAATCAGCCCAAATGATCTCTGCCGATTTAGAACGGCTGCGACAAATTGTTTTGAATCTCTTGACTAATGCAATTAAGTTTACATCCTTCAGCAAGCCGACAGTTCTTCAACGCGATCGCAAGGTGGATTAGGGTTAGGGCTGGCGATCGTTTCTCAGTTAGTCACGTTGCATCAGGGTAAGATCGTCGCTCATAGCGATGGCGATGGTCAAGGAACAAGCTTCACAGTTTATTTACCGTTAGCAACCGATAAAACAACCAATAAAACAACCAATGACGTAGAGCCTGATACCACAATTGGTATAAACGAAAATCATCAAGGAAGTCATTCTCTTGAACAGATTCAGGTGTTCTTGGTAGAAGATCATTGTGACAGCCGGGACTCCATTGAGCTGCTGATAGAACAAACTGGAGCCGAAGTAACAGCAGTGGCTTCCGCTAGAGAAGCACTTGCTTGTTTAAGCCGTACTACATTTCATATTTTAGTTAGCGATATTGCCATGCCCGGAGAAGACGGTTATCAACTGATTCGTCAAATTCGAGAAAGAGAAATATAGCACGGTGGAACACTGCCAGCAATCGCCTTGACTGCCTATACCAAACCAGAGGATCAGTCGCTTGCTCTGGCCTCTGGTTTCCAGATGCACATTTCAAAACCCGTTGAACCTGATGTCTTAGTCAACGCGATCGCACAACTGATTTACAAAAATGCGAACGACCAAGAGGTTCGAGCATGGAACCAACGGAGACTACAGAAGATATAAGGATGGGTAGGTATCGATCTAATGCAGGAAGCTGTTGGCATATTGACTGATAATGCTCAGTTACTTGAACGCTTAGCCCTTATTTCGCCTTATATTTTTTTAGATACTGACATCGTGAAGTGCTCCTACGACAATTTTCCAGTCACCGTCGACTTGACGCAGCGTGTACGTTAAGCCAAACCGCTCAAGCTCGGTGCCATCTTTTTTGCAACGAATCACAATTCCACTGACAATTGCCAGATCATGACTCAAATACCTGACACTTAGAGATTCAGTATGGCTATGATCATAGCCACGTTTTTTAAGACCACCCATAACTATTTTGAATATTACAAACCCCTCAATCCAATTTTTGATTGCAACCACTTTGTCAGGTGAGATCAAGATTGCAGGATAGTGGTAAAAGGGAAGAACCTGCGACGGTTTTAGATTTTCAAAAGACTTAGCATACAGATGAAATGTATCGAGAATAACTTGTGGATTGTTTGTCATGTTGGCCTCTTCAATGATGAATGTATCAAGTGGAATCTGAAATCTATATCTGAAATCTATCAAGGCTTCAAAAAGTCGAGTATAGCTATTGCTGTCGTGTCTGGATGACTAAAGCAGAAACCGTGTCCCGCATTGTTAATGACTTTTATAGCAGCATTAGAAATCTTATCCGCTAGAAAAAAGCTATTGGAAGAAGGAATAACGCGATCGCTATCTCCGGTAATGACCAGAGTAGGTGCAGTAATTTGCTCTAACACCTTGCAAGTGTCATGGCTATGTACAGCTTGGAGTTGCCGTGTCAAAGCATCCCCTCGGCTATGGTATGGTGTAGTCGTTTCAAAGAATGTGGCTAACCGGGCTTGATTTGCTTGTGTAAAGTCAGAGGGAAAGAGGAAGTCAAGCAAATTTCCGTTAAGCACATCACCAAATGAACCTAATTGACTACAGCTTCCCCCTGCCACCGTGCAACCCAAAATCAACTGACTGAGCTTGTCTGGATACTGAAGCGCAAGCTGCTGGGCGATCATGCCACCCATACTGATTCCCAATACATGGGCTTTTGGAATATTCAAGGCATTCAATAGCCCTACCGCATCCGTTGCTATATCAGCTAAGGTATATGCCGCAGCGGCATGGCTAGTTTCGCCAGCATCGCGATTGTCGAACAAGATAACCTGATAGTGTTCTGCTAACAAGTTAGGGAATTCAGTACCCCAATCTAACAGGCTGAAGCTGAGTCCGATAATGAGCAATAATGGCTCTCCTTTTCCTAAGATTTTGTAGTTGATATCAAGACCGCCGACGGTAATTTTGGGCATGTGTTTTTTAGAAAGTTTGTAGGGGCGATCGCTCTTTGTTTAAAAGGAATGGAAGCGATCCTCCTCTGTACCGTTAGTTGAACGAGAGGAGAAAAACCAGCTATAAAGCTACTTCGGTGCTAAGGTATCCAGTTGAATACTCTTTATCAAGTGGGTGGGGGAACCAATGCCTCAAAATAAACTGGAAGAGTGTGGTTGTCTGAAATGCTTTGCCTTTGAAGAGTAAAGTAAATAGGGACACCAACGTGTTGATATAGATTTTTATTGAGCAAATCTGTTACACCTTGTAGAATGCCGCTGCGTGTGGGCAATCTGCCTGCCATTGGCAACAACGTTGGTAGAGGAATATTGGGTACTAAATCTTCACTGTTGGCAACTCTATAGCACTCAAGTTTATTGAAGGCTTGAGCAAATTTGTCATCTCCAACTCTAGGACTGGCGAATGAGTATAGAGTCGGGTGATGAGCGGAAATATCTTCCTTGTCAATTAACCGTTTGATGTGAGCAGTTGCAAGGGTAGCTAGAGCACCCCCTAAACTGTGACCTGTCACATAAATGTTCACTTTCTCTGCGTTTGGAGGGCAGTGCTTTTTAAGCGTAGTCTCAACCGTTTCTCTGATTGAAGATGCACTCCCAAGAAGGAATTTATCAAACAACCAAGTTGCCCATAAAACCTTATTTTCAAGATCATAGGTTTCAGGGCGATCGTAGGTTCTGCGAAATCCCCAGTGGGTATCACCATCTGTATCGTGACTAGTGACAGTTGCATAAGACTGCTGGATCAATTTGACGTTGGAGATCCATTCTCCTAAATTACTAGACCTGTTGGGAAATAGGGGATAATAGCAAGCAGTTGGATGGGGCAATGGCAATGTTGAATTTTGAGCGCATACTCCAGCAAGATCGACTGATACGAGCGATGACGGGACTCAATCGCAAAGCCTTTGAGGCGCTCTTGCCCAGTTTTACAGAAGCCTATGAGCGCAGTCTGTTCAACGACCCGCAAGGGCGACAACGTGCCCCAGGTGGAGGACGTAAAGCTACCCTGAG
>JBBQFG010000280.1:0-6028 GCA_038321765.1 Elainellales cyanobacterium | reverse complement strand
TCAGGAAAATCAGCTCAGTCTGATTCCTAGCCCCGAACTAGCCCGCTCACTTGCCATCATCAGCGCCTACAGCCGCATCCTAGAAGCTCAGAAAGATGACTTCTACACCCGGCTAGTGAGCTGGGGGGTATCGGCATTGAGGTTAGACGGGCGATCGGGTGAGTGGATCAAAGCCCTGATAGCCCGACAACCGACACTACAGCATCAGTGGCGAGCTGTCCGGCAATTCCTTCCAGAGGATGCAATTCACGCTCTAGCAAAGCATCTAGAAGCACAGGTGCAGACAAGTTTAAGTAAACGAAATGCGAGGGCGAATGAAAACAAAGTGGGTCAAGACTGGGGAAGCCTGTAGAAATCTGGGAATTAGCGTAAAACACCTTTGGAAGCTCCGTGATGAGGGGCTACTTAAGCAGGGTATCCACTGGCGCAACATTGCCCGTCCCCAAGCTGCACGCCCTACCTACCAGTGGAACCTTGCCAAAGTTGAACAGGCGCTAGAGACACCCCAAGAGCTGCGTTAGTTTCTGTTAATCAAGTGCTCTATTTAGTTCCTATTAGCCAAACCGCCTATTTACAGGGGGTTGCTGTTAAGTGCATTTTTTGAGTTTTTGTTAATAATGAGCACCTTTGACACGCGCCTAGCACAGACTAACGGCAGATTGAAGGCGGGTAATGTTGGCATTGCCATTGAACAGCGCGGGGGAAAGCTGCTCTTACGTGCCGTATTCCCGCCCAAACCAGACAGCAGCAAAACTGAACCGTATCAGCAGCGACTAACCCTCAGATTCCATGCAAACCCGGCTGGTTTGAAGTTGGCAGAGGTTGAAGCCAAAACAGTAGGGGCACTGTTAGACTCTGGCAAATTCTCATGGGAGCCATACCAAACCGCACCTAAACCGCTATCGGTTGCCGACTGGGTGCAACGGTTCGAGCGCGACTACTTCACCAGACGCGCCCGTAACCCTCAAAGCGAAACCACATGGCGGCACGATTACCGGAAAGTTTTCGGCACCCTGCCAGCCGATGAGCCGTTAACAGTGCAGCTCCTGCATAAGGCGATCGCCGCCACAACACCCGATACTCGCACCCGCAAGCGGTTTGTGGATGTTTGTACCCGTCTAGCCAAATTCGCTGCTCTAGAGGCCAATTTCACCGCCATGCGGGGCAACTACTCACCCGCGAAGGTACAGCCGCGAAGTTTGCCGTCAGATGTGGCGATCGCAGAATGGCGATCGCGCATTCCTAACCCAGACTGGAAACGTGCTTACGGGTTACTGGCATGTTACGGGTTACGGCCTCATGAAGTGTTCAGCCTAAATTTTGAACGCTTCCCTCTAATAGAAGTTGGGGCAGAGACCAAGACCGGATCGCGCCTGGTCTACCCGCTCTATCCCGAATGGGCAAAAACGTGGGAGTTACAGGGCACCTTACCCAACGTGAGCGGCCCCAATAACACCGCTTTGGGCAACCGGGTCACTCATGCGTTCACACGTTACAAAATTCCGTTTTCGCCCTATGACCTGCGGCATTGCTGGGCAGTGCGATCGATCGAGTTTGGTCTAGATGTCTCTTTAGCAGCGGTACAGATGGGTCATTCGGTTCGGATTCACTGCGATATCTACCACGCTTGGATCACCGACGAGATCCACCAGCGCGCCTACACAGCGCTTTTGGCCAATCCAAATAGACCAAAAGCGCCATGAGCCTAGAACTTGGCCTAAAAATATAGGTTAGTTAGGGATTGTTAAGGATGATTAGGGATGATTCTTAATAAAATAAAACCCTAGAGCCTAACAGCGTAAAGGGTTCTAGGGTTTTAATAATCATGCAAAATATGGCTCAAGCGGGATTTGAACCTGCGACCTTGGGCTTATGAGTCCCCTGCTCTAACCACTGAGCTACTGAGCCAAGTTTCAAGCCAAATTTCTCACTTATCTACACGAGCGCATGTCTGGATAAGGCTTATTCGGCAACCTTACTAAGGTAGCATATTCAGAACAACAGGTACTCGATTTATCTAGCAAAATCGGTTTAGTAGATCGCTGATTTTAGCAAGGATAATTCTTACGCCTTAACCCCTTAACCTCTTCTCCCTCGATTGTCCTCTTAGAGCAATGCCCAAAATTGGCAAGCCAGATTAGCACCGGAAGTCGGCGGAATCTCTCAAAAAGGCACTTTGGAAGAAAGTAAAAGACTGCCCCTCAGGGACAGTCTTTCAACCAACTCCAACTTAAATCGTTTACCGACGCGCTAAGTGAGTCGATGGATTTACTGCGCCTTGGCTTGGTAAGTGAATTTCAAAATGAACATGAGGGCCAGTACTGTAGCCCGTGCTGCCCATCGCTGCAATTTGCTCACCTTGAGCTACCTCTTGTCCCACACGAACTAAGAGACGGCTGTTGTGTGCATAACGAGTCAAGCTGCCATCTGGGTGACGAATGTCCACTAGGTTTCCGAATCCACCTGAGTTCCAGCCAGCAGATTGAACTACGCCTGCCGCTGCCGCTACCACGGGAGTACCAACAGGGGCAGCGACATCAATGCCCCGGTGCATTCGACCCCAGCGCCAGCCATAGCCAGACGTTAACACGCCTCTGGCGGGCCAGATGTAGCCATTGAAGGTTGCTGAACCTTGAGGCAAGAAAGCTTCAGCTCCAGCAAGGGCAGGTAGTTCTGGGGAAACCATTCTACCTATCAGGGGTTCTAGCAGAGGAGAGTAGTTTTCAGACCCCAGAGGAGCTGCTGCAACTAGCTGAGGCGCTTCACCCCCAGCAGATGAAGCTGGCTGAGTGACCTCAGTACTCTGTTCAACTGGAACCGAGACCGTAGGAGAAGGGCTAGGGCTAACCGAATCTGCGGAAGGTGCTTCCAATTCAGAAGCTGAAACGTCAACGGGTGCGAAATTTTGCAACATGTCAGAGGCTGGAACAGTAGGAAGCTGCGGAGCAGCAGCCACAGTCAGCGATTGTTGGACATCCGCTGCTGACTGATTGCTAGAAGCCTTAGACTCAGTCCGAGATTCGACATAGCGTCGCATAGAGGCTACATCGTCCATCAGCCGTTGCAAGTTAGAATACGACCGTCGCCCTGTATCGGTAGATTGAACGGATGACTCCTGACTGGGCTGAACTCCTCCCGGCACAGTTGGGTAGGTTGGAGCTGACGAGCGCGCGAGATCCACACTCACGAACTCCGTAGAGAAAATTGCAGCACCTACAGGTTGAGAGGCAGACGCTCCAGGCATGACGGGATAGGCAATGCCGGGGACGGTTGGCTGACCGACTAGCCCTGATGCAGGCAGAATAGAAGCAGATGGACTAACGACAGATGGGTTAGTACCTCCAAAAGAGCGATTCAAAAGCGATCGCTCATTCTCGCTTGCTTCTACAATAGGCGTATTGCTACCAGCTTCAGCAACAGACACAACTGATGTGACACCTGGTATCTGAATCAGTTGACCGACTCGAATGACATCTGGGTTACCGATGCGGTTTGCCTGTATCAAAGAGTCTTTGGAAACACCGCTCTCTTGAGCAATCTGAGCCAGAGTTTCCCCAAACGTTACCCGATGAGCAATTGTGGGTTCAACTCCACGATTACGAACGTCAACTGGGGAAAAACTTGAAATACCTTGGTTACTAGCCAGACCAGGACTCCGATCTGTTGCAGCAGTGTAAGTGTTAACGGTCGCCGCAGTAGTCTGGGGGACTAGCAACGGTTGATTGATCCGTAGCACATTTGGATCGTTAAGCTGGTTTACAGCTTGCAAGACTCTCTGAGGCACATCGTAGGCCTGGGCGATCGCACCTAGTGTGTCTCCAGGCTTGACGTGATAGACAGAACCCGCTTCGGATGGCACTGAATCTGCAATTTCGAGTGCAGGACGCCGACTCAGCTCGGCAAAAGATTCGGAACCTGAATCTTGGTTCAGCGATGAAACTGCTTTGCTAGAGCCAGTGCTATGCTCTGACTCTTCATGTTTCAGCCCTGCCAAACTACTCCTTAGTCGGTCGCGCTGCAATCTCAAGCGGCTTAAGTTCTGAGCTGAGGATTTATCTGAAGCATTGGCTTCATAACCATCTGAGGGTGAGACAATATCACTTAAGGAAGATGATGTAGAACCCTTCAGAACGCTATCCTCTGAAGAAAAATTGATTTGTGGCAGAGAGGCCACAGATCGAGATTCCCTTAGAGCACTTAGGGCTGCAGGCAAAGCAGGAATACGAATAGTCTGACCGACCCGAATCAGCGCACTAGACGAAACGCCGTTAGCGCTGGCAAGAGAACGCAACGGAACTCGATATTGTCGGGCAATACTGCGAAGGGTTTGCCCTTGAGTAACTCGGTGAGAAAACGTATCACCTACGGAGGCAGGTGTTGACCTAGCTTCGGGAACTGAAACCTCAGAAATTGGTTCTAGAGGAGTAAGCTCTGACTCTACTGGAGCAGCCATCACTTCGGAATCAACATGCTGAGGCTCAGCAGCTGACGCTCGATCATCGTGCCTAGGAATGAGTAAGCTGGATGCACCCATAGAGAGGGCTAACCCAATCATGGCGGCAGAAGTGCGAGCCTTGCGGGCGATCCCTTCGGAAGACTGCTTAGGCTGCTCGGATGCGGCTTGAGAGCCGGACGAATCACAGGAAACAGGCTTGACCTTCTGCGGAAATGCTCGTCTCAAAGAAATAACCTCCTATTGAGCGGCGTTTAACTGTCATTGGTAAATCACAATATCACTAGTCAATGATTTAAATCACATTGAGACTGGGATCGTGATCACTGACGAATCAGATGACTAGGTAACATTACCTTGGTTTTTTAACTTAGACAAGCATTACACCAGTCTTCAGAAAAATCAACACTTAATCATGGGGAAACGTCAACCAAGCCAGAAAGCCGTCTCTTTCAACGTTTAGTAAGAACTTGTAGGGTTGTTAGAACCTACTTCAATCATGCTCAACCGCTGAGTCTACACCACCTTCTTCAAAAACACCACGGGGAAAATATGAATATGGTCTTATTTTCCATCTCGGTACGATATTTTAGAGGATCTTTGAAAGAGGCTTTTAACCATCGCAACCAATTTTGAAAGGCTCTTAGAATATGGGCTACAGCCTTAAGCCGCAGTAATTGAGCCATCTTAAAATTAGACATTTTTGGAACTTGTGATGGCGGACTCTCCTGAATGGTTTACAAGGCTCTTTATGATGAGGGGTTTTCCCTACTTCTACGGTTGCGATCGCCAGATCGATAACAGTGTCGTAAGAATATGCAGAATTTGTTTAAAGAAACCGGATAAAACAGAAGCAGTTTCCTGACGAAAAAACCTTTGTTTTCAATATAAATTTCTTATATGAAATAACTGACTTTGGTATCTTAAGTTACTGTGAAGAGGTAAAGCTAATAATCTCTGGCTTAGAAATATTCATGTCGACAAACTTTCTGTTGTCTAAACTACCTTCTTAATAGTGATTGAAGTCTTGAACTATGAAGGGTTTCAAGAAGGTAGAGGCATCGAGACAGTTTCCTCCAAAATAGCTCAATGACGAAACTACTTGGAAGCTGGCTGCGCTGATGGAAGTTAGTGCGAGAAAATGACACTAATCCGAGCCGATCTGGGGGAATTTGCGGGAATTTGCTGTTTCGGCTACCTCTAAGATATCCGTGGTTTAAGATAACCGAGCGGTTATATAGCAATCCCAAATTGGGTGTGAGAAGTGGGGTAGGCTGCGTCTGCCCTACTTCTCACACCCAATCTCACAAATCACTTAGGATTGCGTACAAAATAAAACCTAATCTTTTTTTGGAAGTGGGGGGGGGGGGGGGGGGGGGCCAGAACAAGAAATGAGGGTGATATTTTTTTAATACAAATGTAGGGTTGAGAAAGGGGGTGTTTTTTAGCACCATTGGTTCTTTCAGATATTTTAATTATGTATTTTTATATTAATAGTTGATCTTATTTGGTCGTGAAAATACAGGGCTTGACGCTGTTTTGCTAAATGCCTGTGACATGGTTTTGAATATCCCC
>JBBQFG010000279.1:0-6043 GCA_038321765.1 Elainellales cyanobacterium | reverse complement strand
CCCCTACTGCCCAAAAATCGCCCTAAATCTCAATTCTAATTAGATGTCAAATGGGTTCTATAAGGATTTTCAGATGGGCGGGCGAAGCCCCGCCCATCTGAAAATCCTTACCTCAATACTACTACTACGACATTTTTAGGTGTCTAAATTTAAGAGGTTAAAAGCCCGCAATTGCGCGCCTCTAACCTCTAACCGCACACAGTGAGCAAATCCGGTTGGTTTCTCTAACCAAACGTTTTGCCATTCCAGCCCCACAAGTATCCTTTTGCATCGGCAAATTCGATGTAGGTGCGATTCCCAGGTACGCCCAGTGCCTCGCTAATCGTTTCACAAAACGCTTGGCTCATGCCGCTCGTCTGGTCAGGCGTTAATGACCCAATACTTTTGATCTCGATATAGCAAACCGGGTCTAGCGTGCCCGCAAACGTCATGGCAACGTTCGATTCAAATGCTGTCATCACGTACGCTTCGGGTTTGCCAATATACTTGGCTAGGTTGGACGACAGGGATTTAAGTAAGGCTTCTGTATCAGCGCGATCGGGAGTGGGAACAGACGTTTGAACTTTAATCAGGGGCATACAGAAAAGGGGTAGGGGTAGGGATGTAGTGGTTTTTTGAAGGATAGGTAAAGGTGCACTTCCAAAAAGCCATTATTTTAGTTTAGAACTACCCAAGAACGGATTGAGATGCTGCTGATTGTAGCTATGAATTTTAATTTGTTTAATTTGGGAGGCGCGCTGGGCGCGCCTCCCAAATTAAAATTCATAGCCGGATTAAGCAATGCCCGAATAGATATAGCTTTAGACGGCGAGGTTAAAACAATGGCAGGTTTAGTGGCACGACGTGATCCACTAAACCTGCCATTGATCAGCAATTAAATGGATAAGTAGGTGGGCTTAATTATAGCGGTAGCCATGATCAATAGGACGCCTCCCTGTCATTCCCGCGCAGGCGGGAATGGCACTGGCATGTCCTAAGCTTTATGACTATGGCTATAAATATAAGATTCTAAAACCCTGCGCCGCCCGCTGTGCGGGCGGCGCAGGGTTTTAGAATTTGGTTTTTATTTAAGTTGAACTACTTAGGGCTATATTACTCAACAGAACCATCTGGAGGAATCGGTTGACGAGTCTTGAGGTTGAAGCGGAATCCGTGGGGCAAGATGGAAAGCTTAACGCCAAAGACGGCCAGCGCTTCATCTTTCAACAGCTCGCTGAGGTTGTTATAGCTAGCTGACGACTCATCAATCACCGTAATTGCGCCTTTGCCCACCACTTCTAGCTCATCGCCCTCAATCACAACAGCGGTGTCTTCATCAATACCAAATCCCAGTACGCTGGGCTGTTGCACTAGAGCTGAAATCAACCGCCCTAGTCTGCCTCGTTGAGCAAAATGCTGGTCTACTACAATTCCTGGCAAAAAGCCCATTCCTGGTCCCATTGCTACTACATCTACACGGGGACTAGTTTGGGATTCGCCTTCTATAATCATGACATCGGGCATCATGGCGGCTCCAGCACTGGTACCAGCAATGACTAAGCCCTCGGCGTGCCGCTTATGCAAGATAGCGTCTAGCTTAGTGCCTTTGATCAAATCAATGATTCGCGCTTGGTCACCACCCGTAAAAAACGCACCCGTCGCCTGTTCAGCCGCTTCTAGGGCTTCAATACGATCGCTATCATCCCGGTTCTCGGTATTGATCACGCGAATGCTCTCCACTCCTAGTCGCTCAAATATTCGGACATAATCATTGCCAACTTCTCGGGGCTGGGTAGTAGCTGCCGTCAATACAATGATTCGAGCGTTGACCCCGCCCGCGCAGCGGATAAATTTCCGCAAAACAGTACAGTCGCCATCTCGGTCTTCTGCGCCGCCGATGATGACCAGAGCGCCTACATGTTTTTGATCGTTCATAAATAAATATCTTAGGATTTCGAACCAGTTAACATTTGACAGCTTCTGGTTAAAGGACTATGTTGCGACCCCTTGGCAGGCAACTATCGAGTTCTTTTTAATTAAGTCTTTGATAGATTGCTGTGAACAGACGCTCAGCCCCTGCCCATAACAATCCCAACTTTCTCTTTTTACACGCTAGAAAGTCGTTTCAGCAGGCTTGCTTAACTTATCAATCCAGACCGCAGCGCCAAGACAGCAGCCTGAGTGCGGTCGTCAGCACAGAGCTTGTTTAGAATATTGCGAACGTGAGTTTTAACGGTTCCTACGGTGATGTAAAGCTTCTCGGCGATCGCTGCATTACTGCATCCACCTACAATCAGCTCTAAAATCTCCAGTTCTCGCTCAGTCAGGGGCGAGCTTTCCAACAACTGCTCAACATCTGCCTCAACCCCACCAATGCTAATCTTCTTTACCTCGTCGATGGCGGGCAGTTTAGGGGCACTCTGGCGCATCTGCCGCAGGACAATGCTGGCGATCGCCGGGTCAATCCAAGAGTTTCCGCCATGAGTGGCCTTCAGCGCCTCTGCCAACTTATCCACACTAATATCTTTCATACAGTAAGAATCTGCACCTGCTGCAAATGCAGCCAGTACCGACTCTTCACTATCATGCATGGTTAGGATTAATACCTTGGTAGTAACTCCACCCTCACTTGCCGCTTGCATTCCCCGAAACCGACGGGTCAATTCAATGCCATCCATGTCCGGCAGGCCAATGTCAACGATTGCCACATCTGGCTTGATCGTTTCTAGCATCTTTAGACCTGAAGAGGCATTGGCAGCTTCACCCATGACGCGAATTCCCTCTTGGCGCTGTAAACCAGCCCTCAGGCCAACTCGTGTAAGGTCATGATCTTCAATGAGAGTTACACTAATCTCGCTCATTGCCAATTCCTTAACGTTCATCTTTATTACAATTCATAAGTCTTTATGACTCTGAATTATGGAGGATATTTACGCGCTAAACATCCACCCAAGGAAGGAAAACTAATTCCTACGGATATACAGAACTCTAACTCTGGATATACAAGGCAAGTGACTTATTTTGAGACAATTACAATTCTAAACATAACTACAGACAAATCCGCATTTTTGTAAAGATATGTCGCTGAATTGCGAGACGATGTAAGTAGATCAATTAATGGCATCTAGGAATGGCATCTAGTGTGGCTAAATAGTTCAACCTAAATAAAAACAAGATTCTAAAAGTCTGCGCCGCCCGCTGAGTGAGCAGTGCAGGCTTTTAAGGTTTTATATTTAATTACGCCCATCTACTTATAGCGGTTCCTCTTAACATGAGGTACACGTTGGACAGACAAGGCAAGGGTTTCAGCTTGTTATTCGTACCGCACCAGATCGATAACCGCAATAACACAAGTTGGATTGTTTAGATTGGCAAGCTCAAACCAGTTCAGCATCGCCCCACGAAACACCCTATTCACACAAAATTATTGATAAATATCGATGAAGACCGTACAGACAGGAAACGCCTCGCTCAAAAAACTGACTGCTGCCTGGGACAATCTTCCAGCGCGCTATCGAAGTGCAGTTGTAGTTGCTATTCCTGTTGCCTGTCTTGCCGTAACGCTGAGCGCATGGATTTGGTCGCGGCAAAATACCCTCGATATTCGCCAGCGGATTGATCGCTCTACTATAACCATCTCGACGATGGATCAGCTCTTGATCGGATTGCTCAATGCCGAAACTGGAGTACGGGGCTACACCATTACCAACGATGTGCTCTATCTAGCACCCTATCAACAAGCCCGTACTAGCCTGCCTAATACCCTGTTGCGATTAAAACAAGAGGTGCAGACCGACCCCGCTCGCCTTCAAGACATTCAAGGAATCGAGAACTCGGTGCAACAGGATCTAAGCATCCTAGAACAAATCATTGCAGTAACGGAAGAGCAGGAGGCTATCTCAACCAAAGCTCAGGTGCTCAAGACGCTACTTTATCGAAATCGGCAGACGATGGATCTGATTCGTGACCAAATGGGCAGCGTGCGGGCAGCAGAGCAGCGCACCCTGAAAGCCTATATTGGGCAGCGGCAATCCCTGCAAGAACTGACGACTTACATTTTGGTGCTGACGGCAAGTATCAGCTTGCTGGGTTCACTAGCAGCACTCTATCTATTTAGCCGACTTGACGATGAGTTACAGAGCCGTGAGCAATTGTTGAGGGAGAGCAACACGTTACTAAAAGCCATTGTTACCAACGTAGTAGATGGAGTGTTGACCCTGGACGCTCAGGGCAAAATTGAGCTGTTTAATCCGACGGCAGCTACTATGTTTGGCTACGAGTCAGCAGAGGTGATCGGAGAACAGTTGGGCCTGTTATTGGCAGAAACAGCGATCGCCACTCAAAGTTCTACGCTCAATCCTCACAGTACTATTGACCAGCCCGCAGGGTTTTGGAACCGTCATTCTATTCAACTGAATCGCCCTTGGCAAACAACGGGCATTCGTAAGGATGGGTCTACCTTTCCAATTGAGATTTCGCTGAGCGAAATGCAAATAGATCAGCGGCTGATTGCCATTATTCGCGACATTACAGATTTTCAAGAAACTGAAACGAAGCTTCAAAGCCGTGCCGATATGCTGTCTCAGCTCACTGCCAATTTGGGACGGGTAAACGCCGCATTGGAAGATCGAAACAAAGAGCTAGAACAATTTGCCTATGTCGCCTCGCACGATTTGAAGGCACCGTTAAGGGCGATCGCCAACCTGTCTGAGTGGATTGAAGAAGACCTGGCTGGACAGCTCCCCGAAGAAAACCAGCAGCAAATGCGGCTGCTGCGGGGACGCGTTCATCGCATGGAAGCATTAATTAACGGCTTGTTGGAGTACTCTCGGGTCGGACGGACACAAACAACGACCGAGCGCGTTGTGGTGGCCGATCTGTTAGCAGAGGTACTTGACTCTCTTGATCCACCGGATTCATTTACGATTCATATTGCCCCAGACATGCCAACGCTAATGACCAAACGTCTGCCACTGAGACAGATGTTTGCCAATCTAATCAGCAACGGCATCAAGCACCACGATCGAGAAGATGGGCAGATTCACATTTCAGTTGAAGAACAGGAAGACTGGGTAGAATTTGCCGTGACTGACGACGGGCCAGGGATTGATCCGGAGTATCACCACAAAATTTTCGCCATTTTTCAAACGCTGCAAGCCCGCGACACCAAAGAAAATACTGGCGTAGGATTAGCCATCGTCAAGAAGATCGTAGAAACAGAAGGCGGCTCTATTCGAGTAGATTCAACCGAAGGGGCAGGTGCCACTTTCTATTTCACATGGCCTAAGCATGCATCAGAAGCCTAAGCCTCCTCCTTAGGATTGCAAATTAATTAACCTGTAATCTTTTTTTGGAAGTGCCACGCTCCGCGCGGCACTTCCAAAAAAAGATTAGGTTTTATTTTGTACGCAATCCTTAGGATTTACAAATGTAATTAGGCGGGCGTGAATTGTTTTCCGGCTTCGCTGGGAAACAATTCACGCAGGAGGTCTATTGAACTACTGAACTAAGGGATCAGCAAACAAAAATTATCCCGGTGTCATTCCCGCGCAGGCGGGAATCCATGATAAGCCTTCTGCTTGAGCCGGTATCTTATTTCAACGCAGTTCCCTAACAATACTCCGGACAGTTTTTAGAACGATGCTACAAGGCTTACAGAGCTTTCAGTTCAAGGATTGAGCAATTTTTTCAAAGTTAGCTTTACCCCTGACTTTGAAAAAAAGATCCCGCCCACGGTGGGATAAGGGGTTTAGGCTCAAACCCTGCCCAAATTCTGTCTGGAGTATTGCCCTAAGTAGTTCAACCTAAATAAAAACAAGATTCTAAAAGTCTGCGCCGCCCGCGCAGCGGGCGGCGCAGACTTTTAAGGTTTTATATTTAATTACGCACATCTACTTAACCTAAGAGGATGTTTTAAAAGTCTGATTGTTAGTAGTAAAACGTTTTAGATCCCCCTAAATCCCCCTTAAAAAGGGGGACTTTGAATCCAGTTCCCCCCTTTTTATAGACGCGAAGCGGCTTCCCGAAGGGTAGGGGGCTAGGGGGAT
Source organism: Elainellales cyanobacterium (assembly GCA_038321765.1). Lineage (GTDB taxonomy): Bacteria > Cyanobacteriota > Cyanobacteriia > Elainellales > Elainellaceae > CASBQJ01. Next base: position 17 of record JBBQFG010000279.1, on the reverse strand, counting down.
CAACAGGTGCCTAAAAT
>JBBQFG010000278.1:0-6051 GCA_038321765.1 Elainellales cyanobacterium | reverse complement strand
GTTTCATTAAAAATTTTTTGTTTATCGCTAAAATTCAAACACTTATATTTTTTTTTGGTGGGGTGCTGGGTCCGCCCCACTTCAAAAAAAAGATTACTGGTTAATTATTTTGCAATCCTAAGGATTTTTTGATGGGTGGGCTGCGCCCACCCATCAAAAAATCCTTACATCAATACCACTACCAACCGCCGATTGAATTTTGGGTGTTGCGTAATTGGAGTGTGGATTTATATTGAGACGATTGGGGTGCAGGTCTCATCAACTCCTAAAACCCTGCGCCACCCGCGCAGCGGGTGGCGCAGGGTTTTAGGAGTTGGTTTTTATTTAGGTTGAACTACTTATTAGATCTTAAAGACTATTGAGGATTGTCGTGAAAACTACATTTGCAGCTATTTTAGCAGCCGCTATGGCAATCACCGGAGTGGCAGCGATCGCCCCCCTGACATTGCCAGTTCTGGGTCAATCTCTAGATGAAACAGCCGAAGAATCTCAACGACCCGTAGGACGTATTGACCCAACCCTGCCGATTAGAATTGAAGTCGTCAATGCGGGAGATGCTACCATCACTTGCGTTTTGACTCAGCCTGCATCGACTGAGAGACAGTTAACACCCGGTAGCACAACATCTTTTGGAACTACTACCACTAGCTACCTACCCTTACCCATTAACTTTTTAGCCTACGCCACAGAAACCCAAATCGGCTTAAATTCTGATCTATCGGTAGAGGGCAATGTCATTAGTATCGTTATCGGCGAGCAGCTCAGCGATACCCCTGGGGACATCGCCATGAACATAGATTCAGACGGCTATATTTATTCCTATTAACGCCGATTTAGGATTTACGCCGTTTAATCCGGCTATGAATTTTATGTTGGGAGCCGCACTGAGTGCGGCTCCCAACATAAAATTCATAGTTACAGTCAGCAGCACAAACCAAGTGAGTTAGGGCTTTGCCCCCGATATCGGGAGATGATTAACCGTTAGGCGCGGTAGACGGTGTTTAAACCCGCAAAGAATTTCCCAGGAAATTGTGCCCAGCATAGTAGCCCAATCGTCCGCTGAGATCTGTTCTGCACCGTCTCGCCCTAGCAGGGTAACGACTTCACCATCTTGCAACTGAGGAATTTTGCTGACATCCAGCATCATTTGATCCATCGTGATCGCACCCACTTGAGGCACGCGCTGACCGCGTACCAGCACAGTCATTTTGTTAGACAGGTTGCGAGGAATGCCATCAGCGTAGCCAATCCCTACGGTGGCGATCGCCAGCTCTCGGTCGGCCACAAACTGATAGCCGTAGCTTACCCCTTCCCCAGCAGCAATGGATTTAACCTGCGTCACCCGCGCTTTGACCTGAAGCACCGGGCGCAAATCAACCTGACTAACCAGATGGGGTGCCGGATGTAATCCGTACAACGCTAGCCCAACTCGAACGCGATCGTAGTGCAGTGCAGGATCAGTCAGAGTTGCAGCAGAATTGGCCAAGTGTAGCTTAGGTGGATGAATGTCAACGGCACGCAGATGGGCGATCGCGGCTTGAAACCGCTTCTGCTGCAACCGCATAACGGTCTGATCGAGGCTATCTGCTGTGGCCAAGTGAGAATAGACACTGGCAATTTTGAGCTGGGGCAGTCGTTGTACCAACTGCCCAAAGGCTGCTGCCTCTTGCCAAGGTGCCCCCAGTCGAGACATCCCCGTATCGAGCTTGAGGTGAACGGGTAGCGGCGTGCGACCATTTACCCCGTCCATCGTTTCGGCAAATATCCACGCCTGTTTTGGAGTACACAGAGTGGGCTGAAGCCTCCACTGGGCGATCGCCTGTACTTGTTCGGGCGTGTTTGTGGCCCCCATCACCAAAATTGGAGCAGTAATGCCCGCCTGCCGCAATTCGATCCCCTCTGGAATGGTGGCGACTCCCAGCCACGTTGCTCCAGCATACAACGCCGCCCGCGCGATCGCCTCAGCCCCGTGCCCGTAAGCATCTGCCTTCACAATTGCCATCAGCTCCGTGGTGGCAGAGAGCGATCGCCGCAGATGTTGCACATTATGCGACAACGCCGCCAAATCAATCTCTACCCAAGCCCGCTCTCGCTGCATCGTACCCTCTTACCCTTCCACTATTAATAATCGGTGTTGCGGAACATGAATAGGTTTGAGAGATGCACTAGGCAAACCTCTCAAACATAAATTCATAGCTATAAAATCCATTCACTCCTCTAAAGTGTCAGTATGTTACTATCTGTAAAACGTTTGTTTAAATCAGCCATCGATGGGCAAGGTTCTAGTTCTGAACGCGTCCTACGAGCCCCTCAACATTACAAGTTGGCGAAGGGCAGTCGTTCTGCTGATCAAGGGTAAAGCAGAGCAAGTTGAGCACAATGGCAAAATGGTATACGACAAGTTTCCATTGCCTTCAGTAATCCGGCTGCGTCACTATGTTCGGGTTCCCTACAAAGAAATTCCGTTAACCCGTCGCAACATTCTTCACCGCGATGGGCATTCTTGTCAATACTGCTCCTACATGGGCGATGAGTTGACTCTAGATCACGTCATCCCGCGATCGCGTGGTGGCGCAGACTCTTGGGAAAATATCGTGACGGCCTGTGTGCGCTGCAACGTTAAAAAAGGTAGCCGCACACCCAAGGAAGCAAGTATGATGCTCCGCCGTCCGCCCCACAAGCCCCACAGTGGTCTTTATTTTGAAGTGACGAAGCACATTAAAAGTGGCGTTCACCAAGAGTGGCAGAAGTACGTTATCGGCATCTAACTCTTTTGGCCTACTATGCCCCCCAAATCTACACGATTCACTACATACAATCGACCCAAACGTTGTAACGAAGCCTTGCAACGAGGCCTTAGGCAGACGTGATCGGCGGCAGACGCGATCGGCATCTCAACTCAGCCATTGCTCTACACAGCCAAGAGCGTGGTACGGAAAAGGGAACCCTGAGTAAGATGCAGCAATTGGCTTTTTTTGAGAAGATCGAGAAGCAACCTAATTAGCAATGGCAAACCTTGGCAGCTCGTCGGCAGTAAATTGCTGCCGATGGCCTGACCGCTCTCTACACACCCTATGCAACTCAACCCACGTACCTCTCGCGATGGTCTGCCTGTTATGCCAGACACGGTTCCGCTAAGCTTTAATTCAATTGAACTCGCTGCGACAGATGATGAGGAGTCAGACCCCCCTCGTGTCAAACCTGACTGGTGTCTAACAACACCACAAGGGCGGCGGTTAACCGAACACAAAGTTGAAGCACTGCGGCAAGTGCTTCAACGGCACCGAGGTGAACGCCAACTGATTCTGCTACAGGATTTTCCTGATCCCGACGCACTGTCTTGCGCCTGGACCTACAAAATGATTGCAGATCAGTTCAATATTCACTGTGATATTGTGTATGCCGGAACGCTCAGCCACCAGGAGAATATTGCTCTGGTTAGGCTAACCGGGTTGCCCGTTCAGCGCTGGAGCCTTCACACTGCTAAAGAAAAAGATTTGTCAGTTTATGGCGGCTGTGTGTTTATCGATAACCAGGGCACTACTACTCAACTGCTGCCACTGATGAAGCAATTGGGATTGCCTGTTGCTGTGGTGATTGACCACCACAGTATGCAGGGTGAGCTAAAGGCAGAGTTTGCAGATATTCGGCCTCAGACGCGTGCGACCGCCACGATACTAACCCAGTATTTACAGGCAGGGCTGCTAAAACTAGACAACGGCAATAGCGAGCATGAGAAGTGCGCCACAGCGCTGATGCATGGTCTACGATGTGACACAAACCGCCTCATGCAGGCGCAAGAAGAAGACTTTCTGGCTGCTGCTTACCTCAGCCGATTTTATGATAGCCAGCTTTTGAATGCGGTGCTTCAGTCGTCGCGCTCAAAGCGGGTGATGGATGTGATTGAGCGATCGCTCCGTAACCGCATTCTGCAAAACAACTTCTCGATCGCGGGGGTGGGCTACCTGCGCTACGACAATCGTGATGCCATTCCACAAGCTGCCGATTTTCTAGTCACCGAGGAAAACGTTCATACAGCCGTTGTCTACGGCATTGTGCATGACGAAGATGAGGAGGTGGAGGTGGTTATTGGTTCATTACGCACCAACAAACTGACTCTTGATCCTGATGAGTTTATCAAAGAAGTGTTTGGACAAGATGCTCAAGGGCGCTACTTTGGCGGTGGGCGATCGATGGCAGGCGGGTTCGAAATTCCTATGGGTTTTCTGTCAGGGTTTAACGAAAACAGCGACTATACCCGGATGAAATGGGAGGTGTTTGATGCCCAAATCAAACAAAAGCTGCTGCGCCTGGTTAACCCAGAAAATGGCATCATTCGCACGGCGTAGGGCTAAGGCGGCTGAATCGACTTGGTAATTGAGGGGACGGTTAGAAGGTACGGTCGGCGCGCCTCTCAACCATCCCCTTAAGTAGGTGGGCTTAATTAAATATAAGATTCTAAAACCCTGTGCCGCCCGCTGTGCTGGCGGCGCAGGGTTTTAGCATTTGGTTTTTATTTAGGTTGAACTACTTACAATGTGGAAACTCATCTCCATCTAACCCCCATGCCCTCCGTTAGCCTGATCCGTGCCTCTTCTTACGCTCTGACTGAGCTACGCGGTTCTCTAGACATGTTGCTAGACCCGCTGGGAGGTATGGCCGCGTTTGTCAAACCGGGCGATCGCGTCTTACTCAAGCCAAACCTGCTGACGGGTTCTCGCCCTACTAAGGAATGTACAACTCGGTGGGAGCTGGTCTACGTGGTGGCGCAGATGGTGCAAGCGGTGGGGGGGGGTAAACCATTTCTAGGCGACAGTCCCGCCTTTGGCAGCGCACGCGAGGTGGCGATCGCTAATGGCTATCAGCCGCTAATTGACGACTTAAAGCTACCGATTGTGGACTGGAACGGCAGTCGCTACCAGACCGCCAGATAGAACTGAACCAGTATGCTGTAAGCATTCATCGTGATATTGAAAGCTGAGTAGCGACGTGAGTAAAGCTGTTGTTTCCTGGCTATGGCTTTTGGCAACGTTGCCAACGACCACACTAGAGCCAACTAAAGTAGAGCAAACTCTGGAGTTTTTGAATGGCAATCCCTACAGCAGTTAAAGTAGAGCAAGCTCTGAAGTTTTTGAATGACAATTCCTACATTGGTTGGGGCATGGCTGGTTTTGTGCTGCTAGCAATGGCAACGGCTGCCATTGCCAACTGGACAGGGAACCTCACCAAAATTAAAGAGGATATCAAAAAGCTGTGGACTGGGGGAAAAGCCACAGTTACCGATGAGCAACGGACTAAGCTGCTGAAGGATCTCAACAAAGTGGTGTTGGGGGAGGTGACGGAACGCCTCGACAAATCACTCCATTACCGCATCCAGATGGATTTGCATCGAGACCTCCAGATGCAACGGGTGGGGCGACCTGATGTATCTCCACCCACTCAACAACCAGAAAGAATCGGCTCACGATCGTTCAACCCCTTTTCTGCCTCCACTGCTTCCGCTGCCTCCGCTCAACCAATTGACAATGCCTTGTCTACGCGGGAACTGTTTGAACATCCCGATATCCATGGGCGCTTGCTCATTCTGGGAGAACCCGGTGCAGGGAAGACGACGGAACTATTGGCACTGGCAAAAGACTTGCTCCAACAAGCCCAACAGGCCAATGATCATCCAATTCCGATCATTTTTGAGTTATCTGCCTGGTTGGCTGAGCCGAACCAGACACTGGCAAACTGGTTCATGGCTCAACTCAAGGATCAATATGACATCCCATTGGAGGTGTCTAAGCATTGGATTGACCACAACCAAATCCTGCCACTCCTCGATGGGTTGGATGAACTGCGGCGCGTTGATGATGCAGATGGAGTGACATCGGCAGAACTAGACCGTCAGCATCAGGCCCAGCAGATTCAATGTATTCGTAACATCAACAGCTACCTGGACACATATACCCAGGCATCGCTGGTTGTGTGTTGTCGGCGAAAAGAATATGAGGCGTTAGAACAACAGGGTGAAAAACTGAGGCGTTTGCAGGGAGCCATCTATCTCCA
>JBBQFG010000277.1:0-6058 GCA_038321765.1 Elainellales cyanobacterium | reverse complement strand
CCCAGACACAGTCATCCTCGAAACTGAATGGGTATTACGTTTTGCCTACCATTTCAAACCCGATGAAATTTGTAAAGCATTTAGAAACCTCCTAGGTTTGCCTAATGTCCAACTTACAAATGGAAATTTGATGGCACAAGTTCTGCAATGGCATGAGAATGGTATGGATTTTGCCGATGCGCTTCATCTAGCACAAAGTCAGAACTGTTCTGCAATATACACATTTGACGCTAAGTTCGTGAACAGAGCCAAAGGACTAACTGAGTGTGAAGTTCAGCAACCCTAACCCTCCAACTATGCCCCTACGGACAGCTCAGGCAGTCGAACAACTTATTATGCCGACAGTTTCCGTATAACTACCTCGTACGAGATAGTTATACCGACAATGTCCGTGTAATTCACCCCAGGAGGGCAGTTATACAGACAGTTTCCGCATATTACTCCGGATCAAGGGATTACCTGGAAACTTTTTGTATAAATTTAGGATTGCACCTGCGTAAGCATGTACTATTAATCACATAGCCGTTCTATGTATAAAACGTCACCGTGGCATCTACTCCAAAGCTGTTTGACTAGGTACGTTAGGTGCTGCGGGTCAGGCACTACTCCTACGATCTCGTGTGATTCCTCGGCGTAACTTCATTAACAAAAGCGATCGCCGGAGTAACAAATGAGTTCACCGAAGTAACAACGGCGATCGCCGATATAACAGTTGCTATCGACGACACAACGTTTGCGATCGCAAAGCTAACAAACGATTACTCCAAACTAACAACGGCGATCGCCCGATCTCGCGGTTTAGAACGAAAGTTTTTGAAACAGATCGGTAACCGGGAGGGAAAAACCAGGAATGACATCTTCGCCATCAAGGGAATCGGTCGATTTGAGCAGGCGATCGGGTTCTTGGGAGGAGCGGTAGACCAGAACGTACTGCTGCCTGAGATTAATGACCCAAACTAAGCGTGCACCGTTCTCAAAATATTCCACAATTTTGTTATCAATTTCTTCAACGGTGTTTCCAGGAGAGAGGACTTCAACGCATAGATCGGGTGCACCGTCTAAAAATCCAGTCGGTAGCTCTGTAATTCCTTGTAGCCGTGCTTTGGCAAAGAAAGAAATATCGGGAGAGCGCCTGCTGCCGTTTTGCATCGTGAAGGCAGTGCTGGAATCAAGAATAACTCCCAGTTTTTTAGGTAGAATGTAGCCCATTAAAGCAGACAGCAGCAGGCTGCAAACGTACCCATGTAATGCTCCAGAATTTCCCATATCAACTAATACTCCATCCACGACTTCGTAGCGGTGTCCGTCATCTGGAAGCGCCATGAATTCTTCATCAGTCCAGACTTTTTTTGCGGGTGATTTAGCTGCTAAAGGTTCTGTAGATGATTGCATGAGAGTAGAGATGAGTTGATTTCTGGAAGTGGCTCTCTGGGCGAAGACCTGAGCCAAATTATAGCAACCGTCACAGAAGTCGCCTAACAGAAGTTACCTAATAACAGAGGCGATCGCCATTGACGATCGCCATTAAATCTCCAGATTGGATACCTGTCGATACTGTAAGTTCTAGCGATTAACGGTGCTCATGTCAGCGTAGCGATCGCCCATTGCTGCACCGTGAGGAGCAACCGCGTTAATTTGATCTAGCTCTGCCTGGGTTAATGCGATCGCTGCCGCTGCTGCATTTTCCTCCAGATACTTACGTTGTTTGGTGCCGGGAATGGGAACAATGTCGTCACCTTGGGATAGTAGCCAAGCGATCGCCAGTTGAGATGGTTTCACCCCTTTGTCGTGAGCAATTTGCTTGACGCGATCAACCAACTCCAGGTTTTTGTAGAAATTGTTGCCCTGAAAGCGAGGAGCAAGGCGGCGGTAATCATCAGCGGCAAAGTCGTCGGGGCTTTGAAATGCACCTGTGAGAAAGCCTCGACCGAGCGGGCTGTAAGCTACAAATCCAATCCCTAGTTCTCGCACGGTGGGCAAAATTTCGTCCTCTGGCTCCCGACTCCACAGCGAGTATTCGGTTTGCAGAGCCGCGATCGGATGCACCGCAACGGCGCAACGAATGGTTGCCGGAGCCGCCTCCGACATGCCTAAGTAGCGCACCTTGCCTTGCTGCACCAGTTCTGCCATCGCCCCAATCGTGTCTTCAATTGGCACAGTTGGGTCGACCCGATGCTGATAGTACAGGTCAATCACCTCTACCCCCAACCGTTTTAGTGACGCGTCGCACGACTGCCGTACGTAGTCTGGCTTGCCGTTCACACCCAGCCAGCCGCCGTCTTCCGTCCGCACATTGCCAAATTTAGTCGCCAAAATTACCTGGTCGCGCTTGCCTTGAATCGCCCGCCCTACCAGCTTTTCGTTGGTGAATGGCCCATACATATCGGCAGTGTCCAAAAAGTTTACACCTAGCTCTATAGCCCGGTGGAGAGTGGCGATCGCCTCCGTCTCATCGCGACCGCTATAAAACTCAGACATGCCCATGCAGCCCAATCCAATTGCCGAAACCTCTAACTCTTGACCCAGCTTGCGAGTTTTCATGATGCACAAACCTCAGTTGTGTAAATACTTGAACCGGAAAAAACTTGAACTGACCAAACCTATTCCGCCAACACTTCTTTGAGCACAGCCATGCCGTTTAGCGCCGCTGGAAACCCGGCATATACCGCCATCTGCATCACCACTTCCACTAATTCTGCTTGAGTGCAGCCCACGTTGAGAGCCGCCCGCAGATGGATTTTGAGCTGCGGTTGGGCATTGCCCAGGGCGGTGAGCGCTGCAACCGTGGCAATTTGCCGCGATCTTAAATCCAGGCCGGGGCGCATATAGATATCGCCAAAGGGAAACTCAACGACGTACCGCGCTAGGTCGGGGGCGATCGCCTGTAAGCTTTCCACTACGCGTTCTCCCGCCTCGCCATCCACTTCTTTCAGCCGTTGCCAGCCGCGCTGAAACCGCTCAGACTGTGCCCACTCGTCAGGATGATTGGACTCGACCATAGGATGTTTCCTGTGCTTCTAAATGGGTGTAGTGTTGGATCTTCCAATCGATTACGGCTAAATTGGCTTGCAGTTGATGGAGTTGCTCGATCACCGATTGGCGATGAACTTCTAGCATCTGCCGTCGCTCTTGAATGCCGTCTGGGTGACGCCGCACGAGCAACGCGTATTGCTGCATCTGACGAATTGGCATACCCGTCAACCGCAGCTTGGTTAGAAACTCAATCCAGCGAATGTCAGTTGCAGAATAGCGGCGATGCCCACTGGAAGACCGATGAATCGGCGAAATTAGGTCGCAGCGCTCGTAGTAGCGCAACGTGTGAACACTGAGTCCGGTTGCTTCAGCCACTTGCTGAATCGTGAGTTCCTGTTCCATATCTGCACCTTACGAGTTAGAGCGCACTCTAAGTCAAGCAAAAGTTTTAGCGTTTCGCAAAAGCCTAAGGGACTAAGGAAATTGATGTCATGATTTTTAGAGCGCGGGCAAAGCCCGCGCTCTAAAAATCATGACAAGTTTAGGACTACCACCCAAGGGTAGAGCAACCTGCTACGATTCAACAGTACCGATGATCTAGTCACTACTATGCCATCTGGTCGGACGCACGATCGCATCACGCTATGGACGCTGCCAGTGGTGGGAGGACTGTTGCTGGGGTTAACTCGCAGTAGCAGTCTGACTCTGGTTGGGTGCGCTGGGTTTTTGTTAGGTGGGCTGATGTTTGGGCCTGACTTGGATATCCATTCCGTTCAGTTCAAGCGCTGGGGATGGTTTCGATGGATTTGGCTACCCTACCGGGGCAGTATGCGGCATCGATCGCCTCTCTCCCATTCGCCCATTACCGGAACGGTGCTGCGGATCGTTTACCTGTTGCTGTGGGTGGGGATTGCGGTATTTTTTAGCTTGGCGTTGATTAACGAAACGTTTCAGCTTGGCTTAACGTGGAATGACATTGGTAGCAACATGGGGCGATCGCTGCGTCAACATCAGACCGAGTGGCTCACGTTTTGCGGTGGGCTAGAAATAGGAGCGCTGAGCCACTACTTAGCAGACTGGTTTATTTCTACCCGCAAGCGTTTCAAAACCCAGGGCTGGAAAGCATTAAAGCCCCCAGCCACTAAAGGCCGTAAGCGCAAAACGTCACGCAAGCGTTGATCTGGTTTTGATCTGGTTTTGATCTGGTATGGCAATGCCATGGCGCGATCGCAAGAAGTACCCTCAAGGGTACTGCGATGCCATTTATTTATTGGTTAATGTATTTCCAGTTGCATTCTGGAAGATACACCTATGGCTAGATTTCATGGCTTTGGCGATCGCAATGGAGATCAACATCCGCTCGGTGTTACTACACCCACGGGAAAATTTGGCAGAATGTTCCCTGCCCTTCGTCCGTTTGTGCCTTCTGAGGAAAGTTTGACGGAACTGGGAGAAGCCATGTCCGACGATGGCACCGAAGATGCACTAGGCGATAACGTCAAAGTACCTGCGGGCTACACCTACCTCGGACAATTTATTGACCACGACATCACCTTTGATACGACTACGCTACAAGAAAAGCAAGTTGACCCCCTAGCGCTGACTAACTTCCGCACGCCAGCATTAGAACTAGACAACCTGTATGGGCTAGGGCCATCGGTGCAGCCCTATCTTTACCAATTGGCTAATGGTTTTGGGCCCCAAGAGTTGTTTGCGATCGGTAACACGAATGCTCAGCCGGGTGGAGGTGATCCCACCATCAAAACCGAACTGCCCAACGATTTGCCCCGTGCTGCAAGTGGACTGGCGATCATTGGCGACCCACGCAATGACGAAAACCTGATTGTGGCGCAACTCCACCTCGCATTCTTGAAATTTCACAACAAGGTAATTGCTGGCTTAAAAGATGGCAGCATTGAGCGGCGATCGCCCATTCGCAAGTCAATTTTTGAAGAAGCTAAAGACCTCGTAACATGGCACTACCAATGGATTGTGCTGCATGACTTTCTCCGGCGGCTTGTAGATGGCAAGCAGCTTGATCGAGTTCTAGAAAATGGCAGAAAGTTCTACCGCTTTACGAATGAACCATTTATCCCGGTTGAATTTTCAGTTGCTGCCTACCGTCTAGGACACAGCATGGTGCGATCGGTCTACGATTACAACCGGGTCTTTACGCCCCTACCGGGAGGAGTAACTCCGGCGACGCTGCAACTTCTATTTGCCTTCACGGGTAAGTCGGGCAGTGCAAGCGATCCGTTCCCGGTACCCATTCCGAGTGATTGGATCATTGATTGGCGGCGATTTTTTGAATTAGATCCCGACTTTGCAACTAATCCCAGCCGTAAACTTGATCCCTTCCTGGTAGAACCGCTCAAGAACCTACCTAATGTACCGCCACCCAGTTCTCTGGCGGTTCGCAATCTGCTGCGGGGACGAAGCTTAGGCTTACCCACTGGTCAAAGCATCGCTCGTCGGATGTGCTTTACCCCCCTAACTCCTGCACAAATTTCTACAGGACGCGATGGCGAGGTAGCAAAGAAATATTGCTTCGATCGAGAAACGCCGCTTTGGTATTACATTCTCAAAGAAGCGCAGGTTCAAGGACAGGGGTTACGGTTAGGGCAAGTGGGTAGCCGGATTCTGGCAGAGGTCTTCGTGGGCTTGCTCGAAGCAGACAGTGCCTCGTTCCTATCTAGAAGCCGAGAGTGGACACCGACTCTCCCATCTGCCATTCCGGATACGTTTACTATGGCTGACCTACTTAAATTTGTTGATGATCTCAGCCCAATTGACGATTCGGCTAATCTTTAGCTAGGCGTGTTTTCTTCTGTTCTTCAGCCAATACTTCTCGGTTCAGAGTTAAGTAGTTCAACCTACATAAAAACCAAATCCTAAAAGTCTGCGCCGCCCGCACAGCGGGCGGCGCAGACTTTTAGGATCTTATGTTTAATTACGCCCACCTACTTATAACGGTAGCCATGATCAATAGGACGCCTCCCTGTCATTCCCGCGCAGGCGGGAATCCATCTGCTCGATAGGTGCCAGCGTCATTCCCGCCTGCGCGGGAATGACGCTGGCATGTCCT
>JBBQFG010000276.1:0-6067 GCA_038321765.1 Elainellales cyanobacterium | reverse complement strand
CCCCCAGCCAGGGGTTCCACCCCTGCACCCCGTCCTAACCAATCCGTCTATGGCTATATATAGCAATTGAAGGGTTAGATAAACCACTTCTAACTTGAAACCCAGAGTTTTCCCTCACCCTTTTCATATATGCCGAAGGCTTTAAGCCCTCTCCCTGGAGAGAGGGACTTTGAAAGCTTTTCCGGCTCCCCTCGCCCTTTGGGAGAGCTGGGGGTGAGGGCTAAAACTACAGTTCTCAACGTGGACTTGGTTTAGGACAAACTTTTTAAGTGCTAATCGCTTCCCTATTTACGATAAGTTCAGCGCAATGTCCTAACCAGCCCTTCATCTGCTATGTCGTTTGTCAAAGCCAGGGCAGCGCAGTGCTGGTCGCTTTTAATTTTAGCTTGTATTGTGTTGACTAAAAACTACTTAGCGTGTACTTCGCTTGTATTCTGTTAATTAAATTTAGGTTACAACTATGTCAGATCTTGATTCATCCGCTCCCAATGGTTCTGCAAACGCTTGCCTTAAAAGTCCTCTGGAGCATTCATCCTATGCCGTTGCCCATGTGGCGATCGCCCATGCCACCCACAGCACGCTACCTGTAACCCCAGTCAGCAATCCCAACCAGAGACGGCTAGCGCTGCTAATTTTGCCTACAGATATGGGGTTGAGAGGACTATGAATCGCGTCTCTCAGCTCTACATCCATACCTCGATAATCTGCTGAAAGACGTTTCATGGAAGGTGAGGAAATTAAGAGCTAGGGTTGATTTCCCTTTCCTTTTAGTTGCCCAACTAGATGAGTCAGTTCTGGCAAAATCAGTTGTTCCATTGCTAGTTTAACGGCGTTGCTAGAACCGGGGAGTGAAAAAACCAATTTGTTCTGACAGATGCCCGCTACTGCTCTAGAGGCGATCGCCCGTGATCCAATCTCCTGATAGCTAAGCCAGCGAAATAGCTCCCCAAAACCAGGTAACGTCTTGTCGAGTAAACGCTCAATGGCATCGTATGTCGTATCTCTTGGGGCGATGCCCGTTCCTCCATTGAAAATAATCGCGTCTAGCGTGGGCTGTTGACCTAAGTGTTTCAACTCCACGCGGATTTGATCAGGCTCATCAGGCAGAATTTTATAGGCTGCAATGTGATGCCCTGCATGACTCAAGAGGGTCTGAATTAGTTGACCGCTGCGATCGGTTTCGGGGGTACGACTGTCACTCACGGTCACAATCGCACAGCCAACTGCCACAAAGTGAACATCGGGATGGGGCCTTTGCGCCATACGGGATGATTACTCCGTAAAAAATAGGGCACTGCTTAATCTGGGTATGATTTTTTTTGCAAGGGACGCTCAGCGCCCTTTGCAAAAAAATCATATATGAGATCTCCGGCATAAATGCTCCAAACGCCTCAAATCTTATACTGCCTGCTGGGCAAACGGCACAGGAGATTAGCATCTAGCTTTGCTGATACCTAGCCTTAGATGGGTAGCGGTATTGAGGTAAGGATTTTTGGATGGACGGGCAAAGCCTGTCCATCTAAAAATCCTTACTTGTTTAGGACTATCAGATTGATGCTGGGGTATTGAAAGGATTGCGGATAAATTAACGTCAGACGTTTTTTGATAGATGGGTAACAGTGCAGATCTTCTGAGTAGAGCAACCTCAATTAAAGTCTAGTTCCTAAAACTCCACGATAACCGCCAAATCAGCGTGTAGGGCTTTAGAAGCGGAGCCTTAATTGCGCTGATTGCCTGATCGCCTGATCAAAAGCCATCCCCTTTCGTTTAATTTCTGATCCTAAAACTAGAGTACGCGGTTAATTCAACACTGACTTAAGCCTTGTTGAATCCCAATTCATTTTCTGTGGCATAGCGTTCCATAAAGCGCATAAACCGATCCCACTCGTCGGCACTCCGAATAATGTACAGAGCTTCGAGAGCAGCGGCTTGACCGTTGACAAATTTTGCATTCACTTCTCGCGTCATGAGTTCGCCTTCTTCATCAATCAGGTACATGCCTGTAATCTCGTCTGTACTTGTCCCCTCTAGCGCTTTGGGATGCTCAAAATAAAAGGTAGCAGTACCGTTTGTACCGTCTTTAGCGCGGGTTAACCGCACATCGGGAACCACATCTTCCGTAATACCTCTAGAAAATTGAATTTCGGCCATAACCTCTCCACCGCGACTTATTTATCGTAGATTTAACCACTTATCTTCTCATTCTTTCGCCCTTAACGGTTGTTTGAAACGAGTCGAGGAAAATTGGATTTTTTTAGCATTGTCTGTGTGTGAGCAACGTTCTGCGCTGCCCTCACACAGACAATCAGTTTCTAGGCGATCGCAAGTCGCGGTAACTTAGATGAAGTGTGTAATTATGTTAAGTGAATTTCAGTGTTGATTTGTGAGCTTTTCAGTGTTGGTGAGTGTGCGATCGCCGCTAAACCTTGGCTACATCTAAACCTGTGGTTTTCTCATCTAAATTTTGAGTTGGAGGTGGCTGACCTCATCTGTTGCGATAGCGCAGGTATTCTATTCATTGCGATAGCGCAGGTATTCTATTCATTGCGATAACGCAATAGTCTTGTACTAGTTTAGTACTCATTAGCAATTATGTTGAACGCTGTTTTTTCTCTACTGTTAGCCATTCTGTGTTGGGTCGGTGCGGGGCAGATTGCTTTGGCTCAGCCTGTAACCGAAACTCTCCCTATAGAAACTGTAGACGTGGAGGGGGTAGGCGATCTACGCGAAAAAGCATTTGATGCCACGAATACAGGGGATTTTGCGGCAGCGGAGGGCTACTGGACCAAAATTTTGGCTCTAATTCCCGATAACCCTGCGGTATGGAGCAATCGGGGCAACTCGCGGGTCAGTCAAAATAAGCTGGCAGAGGCGATCGCCGACTACAACAAAGCAATTGAGTTGTCTCCAGAGGCACCCGATCCATATCTCAACCGAGGCGCAGCGTTAGAGGGATTACAGCGTTGGGATGAGGCGATCGCCGACTATAACCAAGTACTTGCGCTTGACCCAAATGACCCGGCTGCCTTCAACAATCGAGGCAACGCCGAAGCAGGTAAAGGCGAATGGGATCAGGCTCTTACCGACTACCTCAAAGCCGCAGATATGGCACCCGACTTTGCCTTTGCGCGGGCAAACTATGCGATCGCTCTTTACCAAACTGGGCAAACTGCCGATGCCATTCGCACTATGAAAAACCTGGTACGTAGGTATCCCCGTTTTGCTGACATGCGAGCTGCTCTTACTGCTGCTCTATGGGTCGATGGGCAGCAGGGAGAAGCCGAAAGCAACTGGGTAGCCGCGCTAGGTCTTGATCCGCGCTATCGAAATATTGAATGGGTAACTACCGTTCGTCGCTGGAGTCCGGCACTGGTTAGCGCCCTAGAGCGATTTCTAAAACTGCAATAAACTAGACCTCCTGCGTGAATCGTTTTTCGGCTTCGCCGAAAAACGACTCACGCCCTCAAAAAAGGCATTCATGCAGGAGGTCTACTGTATTTGACTTTAAAGCAGTAAGTAGGTGGCTTAATTAAATATAAGATTCTAAAACCCTGCGCCGCCCGCTGTGCGGGCGGCGCAGGGTTTTGGAATTTGGTTTTTATTTAGGTTGAACTACTTAATAACCTTAAGGGGGCGAGTGCAAAGACTCTATGACTCTATGTAGAGAGCTAGCTAACGACCCAAATCAGCGGCAGCAGAAAACTCGAAACGAGGCAGAAAGTATCTCGGCCTTTCCGCTGCATTTGAGTTGTTAGCTAGTGACTCAATGCCACCCTAATTAGTCTGTATTACCACCCCTAGACCCAAAGTAAAAACCAAGAGCTGTGCCAATTAAACCTGTTTGAGCAGTTAGGATAAAAGTTATTAAGTCTTTTACCAGAGAACTAGTTCTATCAAAAGATTCTACTTTTTTCTCATCTACAAAACCTGACATAACTGTCAAAAGAATAATTAGACTAAAACTTGCAGTTAAAGTCCCGGCAAGTATCTTAATTAAAAATGTTGCTAACTGTGAACGGGTTGTTTCTTGTCGCTCCTCTAATTTAATTCCTGTGTCTACTTGAGATGGTAGAAGATTTTTGATTTCTCCTTCCTGAGTCTGGATATAACGCTTAATTACCTCCTCATTTGGAAGTGGCTCTATTGGTTGGTCTTCGGATTCCATTGATGTTACTCACAAATTGAAAGTTTACTTCAATACGATTTCACCAACAGAATTATCTTTGCGTTGCACTAAAAGTTTACCTCCTTGACTCGCTGTAATGTCGTGAATATAAGCTGCGGTCGCCACAGCTTTTTTTAGCGCAAGTTCAGGACTAATACCCTGTTGATCGGCAAGCCATTTTAGGAGATTAGCTACTTCTTTATCGATTTCGATTTCAATATGATTTTTAACCTCGCCCATGTGAGCGAAAGTTCCGCCACTAATCTTCACACCTTGCGAAGCCTGGTAAACATTGTTTTGGGAGACGTCACCGCCAAAATTGACATTAGAAATATTTCTGGATTGATTAGGCTCCATTGCTTAAACCTCCTTATAAGTCAATTCTCACTTGCCAAGTTGCACTTATAGTATATCCTCTCCCCAATCGACAGAAGTTACTGGCGCTGAGGCACCTTACGGATGGACTAGCTTAATGTGTAGCCCAAACTGTGAAAGATTACTCTGTGGAGCAGGTGCAAGCCCCCTATATGGAGCCAGCTAACTTGTTATTAGGCGGAAAGTTTCCGCATATCATCCCAAATTAGGTAGATAGGCCGATAGTTTCTGCATATCACCCTAAACCAGATGGATCGTAGGAAAGCTTCTCCATGCTATGGCGATCGCCCAGATCAATATCCGGTTTCCACATCTCGTTAGGCATTATGGCGATCGCTCACTGTGTTGGTTGAGTGTTTAGAAAATCTGCGTGCTGCCCGATATTTTTAACACAATTTGCTAACTGGGTCTTGACGGTGTGGCGGGTATGCCCGTACTGTGTCTGGTTAAGGTTGTTGAACGATTCTGTAGTCGAGCAACCCCAATTCACTCCAAAAATCTAGCACCGCTCAATGCTGTTGAACCCAACATTGAGCGGCTAACCCCCAAACTGAGTAACGCAGTCTGGCAGCTAATTGGGAATTTTAACATTCTCTCTAGCCACCCTGCTTTGTGAATGCGCGGGGTGGCTAGGTTTTTGGGGTTTCCCTCTAACCGCTTTATGCAGGAGAACCCCCAATGTTTGAGATGCTTGATGATTCAACGGCGCGCAGTTTCTTGACCGATGGTGAGGGTGGCGATCGGTGCCGTCTCGCAGAGAATCGCCCCCAATCTCTAGTGCTGCCGATCGATGTCAACCCGCTTGCACCAGAACAAGAGCAACTGCGAATCGTGCTGATTGGTAGTGCTGGCTGGGTGCGCGAAACGATTCACGACTTGCACGGGCGGGGGTTTGCCAATGCTAGCGACTGGAGCAGTTTGCAGCCCGGTGCCAACGCTGGCGAGGTGGTGAGCATTCTCACCCGACGACGACAGCGATCGTAGGGGCGTAGGGGCATAGCATTTGGTCAGTAATGCTCGCCTATTCCCAGACTTATTAACCAAATGCTACGCCCTCTTATGGTGTGGTGGCGATCGCCTGCTATTGCTCTGCTGAAAACGCTCGCTCTACGGTCAGCTTTAGGTCAGGGAATGTGGATGGGAGCAGGCGATCGCCTGTTCTCTCACGCATCATGTTCCTCATCCATCAATCTGTGACTGTAACCATAAGCTGCCCATTTCTGAGACCATAAGCTGTCCAATGAAAGAGTCGTAAGTCTCGTTCTCTCGTTAGACAGCAAAGATGATGTTAGGGGTTGTGGAATCATAAAATGTCCAGAAACTAAACTTGAAGGGGATAAGATGTCCAAAAGTTACAGGTCTTCTCTCAAACTGATGTCTTCCCAACCTTCAGAGTAGAGATTGTCGTAGCACATAGTTCCAATCCCGTAGACCGGGATTTGAGTTTTGCGACTTTACGCGCTCTATCTCTTGGGAAATATCCTCTTGAGTTTCAGTCCCGTAGACCGGGATTTGAGTTTTGCGACC
>JBBQFG010000275.1:0-6189 GCA_038321765.1 Elainellales cyanobacterium | reverse complement strand
AGATTTAGGGCGATTTTTGGGCAGTAGGGGCGAAGCATTTGCACTCGAATTGACGCTGCGTTGCCAGAATATTGATGCAAATGCTTCGCCCCTACAGAATATTCGCGATCACCGGAAAGATGTCAAATGAGTTCTATAAGTGATTCAACCTCAATAAACCTCCTGCGTGAATCGTTTCCCAGCGAGGCCGGGAAACGATTCGCGCCCTGAAAAGGCATTCGTGCAGGAGGTCTAATATAAATTAGTTTCTAAGTAGTTCAACCTAAATAAAAACCAAATTCTAAAACCCTGCGCCGCCCGCTGTGCGGGCGGCGCAGGGTTTTAGAATCTTATATTTAATTACGCCCACCTACTTATGAACGCAAAAAGTCTGGCGATCGCTCACCAGACTTTGACAGAACTAACTTGAAGGGGGCTTATCCGAGTGTCGTAACATCGTCGAAGCGAGTAACTCGTTAGCTAAAAGAGCCTCGCTCCCAATATCAACTCAGTGGTCAGTTAAATCCTCTCAATTAAATTACAGAACATTGGCCACAGATCAAACAATCAACTCAGGGGCTGCTCGAAAAACATCGTAGGAAAATTGATCTTTTCGTGCGTGAAGGGCACAAGAAATCAACTTTCAAACAGCCCCTTAATGACAGAAGGTCGAGTAATGAATAATTGTCAGTTACTTACTAAGGTGTACTGAATTCGCAGCAAGTTCATTCATTGCATCACCCCGTCTCTTTAGGAGACTGTAGAGCTTATGACGCTAGACTACTGATGCTCAAAAAATGGTTAAGAACAGCTAATGATCTTTCGATTAAAAAGCTAATTCTCAGCTTAGAGCAGAATCACAAAACGTCATCATGATGTGGATGCGTTACCGTGAGTGAGTGCTACGTCCGAATCCAAAGCAGGAGGCATAGGCTTTGTCGGAAGAATTGGTTGGTGAAGTGTTTTTTATGCCTGAATCAAAACTAACATCGTTTAGCAAGAAAGCGATCGCCTTTGACTAAAGTTTACAGCCCTTAACCTGGTGTAATAGACAAGGCGTAATAGACAAGAAATGTACCTCAAAAACTACTGCTCTTGGCTTAATGTGTGTGGCGATCGCTATAGATTCTAGTCTTGTACGTAATCCTGCCCAGTGGTCAATGCTATTTCAGCTCGGACAAACTCTCGCCCTAAATAGGCAGCGTGGTCTAAATAGCTAATTACACAGGGCTTGGCCTTTTCAAATATCTCAATGCACAACTCTTTAGCGGTTCTTCCTTGATAGATGGCAGTCGGAGCACGCTCTACTTTGCCACGTACAGGCAAAGGTTTTCCCGTTTCGGGGTCGCAGGCCAAGCCGCGATCGTCAATCACATTGGTAAAGTGTTTGGCGCAGATCAGTTTTGCCTCGCGATCGATGTAGATCAAAAAATATCCTTGAGGATCTAGCTCAATGAAGCGGTTAGAGAGCTTGCGGTCAAGTGTAGCGAGGTCATCAGGGGTTGTATATGAGATAGCAATTTGGTTCATGATCTAAAATTCGGCAGCGCTAGTCAATTTGGGTCAGTATTTCTGTCAGATTCTCAAATCTACCGCAAAGTTTCTCGTTTCATGGAGCATCACTCGTAAGCTTCGGTAGATTTAACGAGCTAATCTTAAAGGATTGTTGCCATTCTATGACCTAACGCCCAGCCTTCCGGGTTTAGGCGTAGCAGCGCATCAGAAATCTGTTTTAAGATGAACTCGTGTTAGTTCCTGTGTAACCAGTTTCAACCTAAACCGCATGGGAATACTCAATCTTTAGTTGTATAGCCCGTTTTGAGGAAAAGCCAGTGAGTCCAGAAACCCTCGTTCCAATCCCTGCGATCGCTTCGGTTGCACCATTTAGCCCAACAGAGTTTGATGCCTATGTGGTCAACAGCTATGCCCGCTTTCCCCTTACGTTAGAGCGTGGAGAGGGATGTCGAGTTTGGGATAATGAAGGGCAGTCTTACTTAGACTTTGTGGCGGGCATTGCCACCTGTACGCTCGGTCACGCCCACCCAGCCATGGTGGAGTCAGTAAATCGGCAAATTCAAAAGCTACACCATGTCTCAAACCTGTTTTATATTCCAGAGCAGGGGGAATTGGCGAAATGGTTGGTCGAGCATTCCTGTGCCGATCGCGTCTTTTTTTGTAACTCAGGCGCAGAAGCTAATGAAGCAGCCATCAAGCTGGCGCGTAAATATGCCCATACCGTTTTAGGGATTGAGACACCCATTATTCTCACCGCTCATGCCAGTTTCCACGGTCGTACCCTAGCAACTCTCACGGCTACAGGGCAGCCCAAGTATCAGAAGAATTTTGACCCGCTGATGCCGGGATTTCACTACGTTGAATATAACGACATTGCGTCGCTAGAAGCCGCGATCGCCCAGCTCGATCAGCCGAAGCGCCAAGTCGCTGCCATTATGCTTGAAGCCCTCCAGGGTGAGGGCGGGGTGCGTCCCGGCGACATCGATTACTTCAAACGGGTGCGCGAACTTTGCGACGAGAAAGGGATTTTGCTGATTTTAGACGAGGTGCAAGTCGGCATGGGGCGCACGGGGCACTACTGGGGCTATGAAAATTTGGGTATTGAACCCGACATCTTCAGTTCTGCCAAGGGGCTGGGCGGTGGTATCCCCATTGGAGCCATGCTGTGTAAATCGTTCTGCGATATCTTTCAACCGGGCGACCACGCCAGTACCTTTGGTGGCAACCCCTTCGCTTGCGGTGTCGCGCTGAGCGTCTGCCACACGCTAGAAACTGAGCACTTGTTGGATAACGTACAGCAACGCGGCGAACAGCTACGAGCAGGGCTACGGGCGATCGCTCACACTTACCCTAGTTTGATTGCCGAAGTACGCGGCTGGGGTTTGATTAACGGATTGGTGCTGACAACTGAAACACTGATTACATCACCTGAGATTGTTAAGGCGGCGATCGCCGAAGGGCTACTGCTCGTTCCGGCTGGGCCTAAGGTCGTTCGATTTGTACCGCCACTCATCGTGACTGCCGCAGAAATTGAGCAAGCCCTGATTGCCCTCAAACGCGCCTTGGCAGCCATTGGCGTAGTTAACTAAAAGTCTCCTCAAAACCATTCCAATCGTTTTTGAAAAAAGGGTATAGAACCTACGTTCACACGAGAAACCAACGAGGTTGAATGCTATTGCAGGCGCGCCGCGCCTGCAATAGCATTCAACCTCGTAAGTCCCAGGGTGTTGAAGTTGCCTTTCCCCAAAAACCTTGGAAAGTTCTATGGAGTCTATCCATCTGATGTGGTAGTATCAGTAATCGTGGAACAGATGGGTCGATGCCCGAGTGGTTAATGGGGGCGGACTGTAAATCCGCTGGCTACGCCTACGCTGGTTCAAATCCAGCTCGGCCCATCCACGATTAAATGAGGGATAAATCATGCGGGAGAAGCTACTTTTCCTTTTGTGATTCATCCCTCATTCCTATAAGTTTGCCCGTGTAGCTCAGTGGTAGAGCACACCCTTGGTAAGGGTGAGGTCAAGAGTTCAATCCTCTTCACGGGCTTTTCTGAAGAGTCTGGCAGACTCGATATTCAACGGGCGATCGCCCTAGCACCCGACGAGGCAAATGACGGGCTACTCACATCTGCTGAAAGAAGCAGAGTGATAATGAGATAACGCGATCGCCGTCACCCATGCATAATCCATTTCCGGGTATGAATCCTTATCTAGAGCAGCCGGGACTGTGGACTCAGGTTCACAATCGGTTGATTGTGGCGATCGCCGATGAGATTACGCCACAGGTCGCGCCAAACTATCGTGTCTCGATTGAGGAACGGGTATATACCACCACCGAAGCGGTTGCGTTAGTAGGTATTGCCGATGTCTTGGTAGCGCAGCGCACAGATCAAGAACTTCACCCTGCCAGCACAGCTCAACTCACTCAGCCGCGCCGGGTGAGAGTGCCCTTGCCAGCAGAAGTGACCGAGCGCTTTTTGGAAGTGCGGCTGGTGCAAACCAATGCAGTGGTGTGTGTAATTGAGGTGCTATCGCCCAAAAATAAACAGTCCGGAGATGGACGTAATGCCTATGCAGCCAAGCGTCAAAAAATTCTAGGGTCGGCAACACATCTGATTGAAATCGATTTGCTACGGGGCGGTTCCGCGATGCCGATCGCGACTTCAACGCGAAAACCGTACAGCATTTTGATTAGCCGCAGTGGCGATCGCCCGGATGCTGCACTCTATGAGTTTGACTTGCCAGAACCCATTCCCAGTTTTCCAGTACCGCTGCAACCAGGGGAACCGGAGCCAGTCGTGATATTACAGCGGATCGTGGATGAGATCTACACCCGCGCTCGATTTGATTTGGCAATTGACTATAGGCAACCGCTGAAACCCATCACGGCTGAGGAAGCCGCATGGGTGGCTAGTATTGTACAGGGAGTAGAGGTATAGCCATAGGCATAAAGCTTAGGACATGCTAGCGTCATTCCCGCGCAGGCGGGTATCCACCCCCGCACCTATCGAGCAGATGGATTCCCGCCTGCGCGGGAATCACAGGGAGGCGTCCTATTGATCATGGCTACCGCCATACTAGATTTTCATTCAAATTAGACGACTTAAGGACACACCTGTTTCTGTGCAGATAGCCTGAAGGGGTTTATCCCACGGGTCATGGGGCAGGCACAGTAGTCGAGCATTCTGAAACACGATGCCAACGGTGGGCTTTTCTGTCCAAATCGGCAAGCTCAGCAGGCGATCGTAAAAGCCACCGCCATAACCCAATCGGTACCCATGCTCGTCGCAGGCTACCGCAGGGATCAGCATTAAATCCACATCCTGGGGATAGAGCGTGGGGGCATCTGGATGGGGTTCCAAAATGCCATAGGCTCCGGTTTGAATGGGGTAAGGAGTTGTCGAGTCTGCTGCTGTTGGCGACCACGTGTGCCAGGTCATCTCTTTGCGAACACAGCGGGGAAATCCCCATTGCTTGGGTAACGCAAACAGCGGACTAAGATCTGGTTCTTGCCGAAAACTAAAATAGGCTAGAACAGTTTTGGCCTGCTCAAATGTTGGCCAGGTTCTGAGGTGGGTACAGAGGCGATCGCTGTCTTGTCGCCATTGGTCGGACGAGAGCGCTTGACGGGCACTGAGGAGCGATCGCCGCAGGTAGGTTTTGTCGGGAGAGGAAGGCACAGGGAAGAACGCAGCGATTCATGTCTTCAGCAAGTATCGCTTAAAAAAATCCCTGGTGGCGATCGCCACCAGGGAGCTACAGATGAGTGATTTGTGACTGAACTGAACTGGGCTTAGGTGATGGGTGCGCCGCTGGTGCGACGGATAGCAATCACACTCGGTTTGGGTGGGTCATTGGGCTGTTTGCTGGGCCAGTTAGACCCAATCGGCACTTCACGGGTTTGCATGAATTCTTTGCCATCGGTGGTCTTCATGGCAAACTTGCGCGCCTCGGTCTTCATCTCCATCCGCACCCCGCTGTATTCGCCGGGATGCTGAGCCGATATAAATAGGGTCTTTTGGTCTTGGGTAAAGAAAGGCCCGGTCATCTCGCACTCTGTGGGGCCATAGGCAAACATATACGCTTCCCCGGCATTTGGCCCAGAGATGGGTAGATACCAAATCGAGTTGTTGCCAAACAGGCCACGCAGGTTAGACTGGCTGACGGCTGTCCCATCCGACTTCACCCGGCTGGCAACTTCTTTGTTGTGCTTATCGGTAGACATGTCTGTCACCATCCACACGTTGCCCTTGCCATCAATCTCCAGGTTGTCGGGGTTGGCAAACCCTGCACCGCCTTCAGCAGGTTCTCCACCTAGCGCCAGCGTTTCCCACTTGAAGGTCATGGCAGCAGGGTCGTTGCCATCTTCCAACACTTTCATAATCCAACCGTACTCGTAGGGGGTCTCGCCGTTGGGACCTTTGAAAATCCGGTTATCTGGCCCGCCGTCACTACCGCTAGGGGAACCCGAGGTAAAGGTGACAAACAGGGTGCCATCGGCAGATACGTCGGTATCTTCTGGGCGGGCGGTGCAGGTGATGCCAGCGGCGTTCGCTGCGTAGTGGGCATCAATCAAAATTGCGCCTTGCTTTTCGGTCGCGTTGCCCGTGTACAGGTCACCCAAGGTTTTGAATTGGGACTTGAAGCTGGCGATCGCCGCATCGTCCTTGACTTTTTCAAACCCACCATCGGGGCG
>JBBQFG010000274.1:0-6212 GCA_038321765.1 Elainellales cyanobacterium | reverse complement strand
GACGCAGGTATCGTCGCCAATCTCCATCACAATCAGTCACTGATTGATTGGATTAACAAGCAGCCGTTAAGCACCCCCATTACCTGTCTGGGCGATGGTCATGACGGCTTTTGGAACATGATTGCGGCAATTTCTACCGCCGAGCAACGGCGGGAAATCCTCGACTGGTATCATCTGAGAGAAAATCTGCAAAAAGTTGGGGGTTCACTCAAACGCCTGCGCCAAGCTGAAGCCTATTTGTGGGCAGGACAGGTCGATGAAACCATCGCCCTATTCGTCGATATGAAACCGAAACAGGCGCATAACTTCTGCAGGTATCTCGAAAAACATCGCCACCGCATCATCAACTATGGTTACTACCAGGCGGAGGGCATCTGCTCCATTGGCTCGGGGGCGGTTGAATCCGCAATTAAGCAAATTGACCGTCGAGTGCAACTATCCGGCGCTCAGTGGAAGGCGGAAAATGTGCCTCAAGTCCTAGCTCACCGGGCTGCCTACCTCAATGGATTATTCTCTCTAGAAGGATGACATGCTCCCTGCCGTCGTACATCATTAATACAGTAGTGATAATAGATAGACTAAATTCTGATATCACGTTTCTCAGCCCTTTTATCAGGTCGCTATGGTTCAAGCAAATAATAGTCAGATCTTTGGAGCTTTTTTGGAAACCGTTCCTGCCAGTGAGGAATATCTAACCCTCAATTTCTCCCCCTCCTCGGCTCCGCGAAAACGGCGCTGGAGCAACTATGGGTTATCAGCAGATTTTCTGGGAGACTATTTTGCCGCTTTTTTCCCTGGTGATACGCTGCCGAACAGTCAAATCAATAGAAGGAATACCGTCAAAGCCTCTGTGAGCTATATTGCGAACGAGTTGATCGAAAACGCTGTAAAGTACAGCGATGAGGCGCTCAGCCTGCCGATTAGCATCACCTTGTTTCTTTACGAATTGGAGATCATTTTTCAAATTACTAACTATTCCAACCTAGAAACGGGCGCAGACTACCAAACCTTTGTTCAAACCATCCTCAATTCTGAACCCAGTGAATTTTACATGCAGCAGCTAGAGAAGACTGCTACAGGCTCAGGTGGCTCTAGCATGGGTCTTTTGACGATGATTAATGACTACTCTGCCCAATTTGGCTGGCGTTTTCAAACGTCTCATCATCACCCAGACGTAGTTCAAGTAACCGTCATGGCGCACTTAGAGGTATAACAGAAGATTGTACTAAATCACTATAAACACTGTTGGTTAAAGTAGGTAGTTGTGGATATCAAGCCCGTGGAGATCAAAACTGATGATTACAGCGTCTGGTACGAACCAGAGTCTTCGACTGCTTTCTTCCAAGGGTTTCTGCGGTTGGATGGGATGGTAGAGTATCAGCCCATTATGGATTTGCTGCTGAGTGCTGTAGAACAGTCTTCGCGCTTCAACGTTAATTTAAAGGAGCTTGAGTTTTTGAACAGCTCTGGGATCAGTATGCTGTCAATGTTTGTAGTTCGAGTACGCGACCGGGGCAACACGCAACTTGTGCTGCAAGGATCAGAAAAGGTGCTCTGGCAAACTAAGTCTCTCAAGAATCTACAGCGGCTGATGCCAAGCTTAACGCTAGAATTTTCATCATGATTTTTTTAATGCAGTGCCATAGAGTTAGCTCAATACCGATCGCCTCCAGTTTTCTAAACCAGTATTTAGCGACTGGTAGCGGGTTTCTTTTGACTGGCTGTGTTAAGTCCAGTCACTCGGCGGCATCGAAGTGGAATGTATCGCGGTGGGATGCATTGCGGTGGGATGCATTGTGATGGAAATAAAGCGATCGCCCCAACCATCCGTTGAATTAATGGCAGAATTAATGGCAGAGTTAGAACAACTCCGTCACGAAGTGAAGCGACTAACCCAAGCCAACAGCGACTTGGAAATCTCACTCCTCACCACAGCAGAGCATGGCGATTGTATTCAAGCCCAGTTGCAAACGGCTAATCAACGGCTTGAAGAAGAAGTTGCCGAGCGTCAACTGGCACAGCTCACCCTCCAAACTATTTTAGAAACCGTTTCTAACGACAAAGCCGATCTGGAAATGATTTTGACGGCGACGGCAGAACATGGCGACGTGCTGGAGTATCAACTCTACACCCAGGCCGTTGAAACCATGCGCCAGAGCGAAGAGCTGTTTCGCGCCATCTCAGAATCTACCCCAATTCTGATGATTTTGACCCAGCAGCTAGACGGAAAAATTACTTACGCTAACTCTATTTCGATTCAGCAGCTTGGGCTAGATCTGCAACGGCAAGACGGGCATCGGCTACAAGAATTTTTTCTGAACCCAGGGGATGGGCAACAAATTCGGTCGATATTGGCAGAGCAAGGACGCGTTCGCAACTATGAAATGCAGGTGCGTAGTGTGAGTGGGGATGCGTTTTGGGTCTCTACATCGATTCATCCGCTAGTGCTGGGTGATAGTCAAACGCTGCTCACCACTCTATATGACATCAGCGATCGCAAACTAGCCGAAGCCGCCCTCCAACAGTCGCAAGACATCCTACAACAGCAGGCTCAAGACCTAGAACAACGCGTGCTTCAGCGTGCTAAAGAACTGCAACAGGCGGAAGAGAAATACCGTGCCATTTTTGAAAATGCCGCTGAGGGCATCTTTCAAAACACGCCTCAGGGCAGCTACCTAAGCGCTAACCCAGCCCTGGCAAAGCTCTATGGTTATAGTTCTCCTGACGAGTTGATGGGGCACATTACCAACATAAGCCAGCAAATTTACGTACAGCCGCGCCGCCGTGATGAAATGATGGCCTATCTGACCCAATTTGGCTCTGTCGAAGGCTTTGAATCAGAAGCCTATCGGAAAGACGGCTCCACTATTTGGGTTTCCGAAAATGTTCGAGTGGTTCGCGATGCCGACAGTGTGTTGCTCTACTACGAAGGGAGTACGCGCGACGTTACCGATCGCAAAACAACTGAAGATGAGTTACGCCAGCAGCGGTTGATGTCGGAACGCCTGCTGCTCAACGTCTTGCCACAGCCCATTGCAGAACGGCTAAAACGGGGTGAAACCAACATTGCCGACAGCTTTTCTGCCGCCACCGTCCTATTCGCCGACATCGTTAACTTTACGGGCTTGTCATCTCACATTGCCCCCGAAGAACTAGTCGGCCTATTGAATCGAGTGTTTTCGGTTTTCGATAAATTGGCAGACCGCTATCACTTAGAAAAGATTAAGACCATCGGAGACGCTTATATGGTGGTGGGCGGGGTGCCGACTGCCATCCCAGACCACGTCGAAGCGATCGCCGCTATGGCATTGGGAATGATGCGCGCCACCAACCGCTTTAAAACTCGCAATAAGCAAACCATCCGCCTTCGCATTGGCATTCATACAGGCCCCGTGGTAGCAGGTGTTATCGGTAGCCGCAAATTTACTTACGACCTGTGGGGCGACACGGTTAACGTGGCCAGCCGGATGGAATCGCAGGGAGAACTAGGAAGAATTCAGGTCAGTGAAGCTGTCTATGAAAAGTTGGGCGATCGCTTCACCTTTGCTCCCCGGCAACCGATTGAGATTAAAGGAAAAGGGCTAATGAACACCTACTGGCTACTCGGTAAAAAGTCTGAATAGTTCCACTGGATACCGTTGTGAGTGATCCTCGCCTTGCCCCGATTCTCACCTGGTTTGCACAGCAGGGCTGGCAACCCCTGTCGTTTCAGCTCAGAACTTGGGAGGCGTATCTGGCTGACCGTAGCGGTATGGTTCAGGTGCCAACGGGGTCGGGTAAGACCTATGCGGCAGTGATGGGGGCGATCGCCGAGCAGATCCACACCCCTCGGATGGGGCTGCAACTGCTTTACATCACCCCACTGCGCGCCCTCTCACGCGACATTGAACTCTCCATCCGCCGCTCCATTGATGACATGGGCTGGAACCTGCGCGTCGGGTCGCGTACGGGCGATACCACCAGCGCCCGCAAAACGCAGCAGCTCAAACATATGCCAGAGATTTTAATCACCACCCCCGAAACGCTGGCGGTGATGCTGTCTAGTGCCAGTGCAAAAGAACTGTTCAAATCCTTGCAGGGCGTGATTCTAGACGAATGGCACGAGCTGCTCAGTTCCAAGCGGGGCACACAGGTGGAGCTGTGCTTGTCTCATTTGCGATCGCTCCGCCCTATACTCCGCACCTGGGCCATTTCAGCTACCCTCGGCAACAGTCTCGAAGCCGCCCAAGTCGCCGTTGGCCTCGGCACAGAACCCGTGATTATCCAATCCGACTTGCAGCGTCAGACGGTAATCAAAAGCATCTTGCCCGACTCAATCGACACCTTTCCCTGGGCGGGGCACCTAGGTTTGCGGATGTACGAAGAATTGGTAGACGCGCTAGATATCGAGATCTCGACGCTAATTTTTACCAATACCCGCGCCCAAGCCGAGAAATGGTATCAGGCGCTGCTATACGCCTTACCGGAAGCTGCCGCCAAAATTGCCCTGCACCACGGCTCCATTGATGCCAGTGAGCGAGAGGCGATCGAAGCTGGACTCAAAAGCGGACTGACCAAGTGGGTCGTCTGCACCTCTTCACTAGACCTAGGTGTAGACTTTCAGCCTGTCGAGCGAGTCGTCCAAATTGGCAGCGCCAAAAACCTGGCTCGCTTGCTACAACGCGCCGGACGCTCCGCTCACGTTCCCCAAGGCACCTCCGAAATCTTCTTTCTCCCCACCAACGCCTTAGAGCTGTTGGAAATTTCTGCCTTCCGAACTGGCCTCGCAGCGGGCGACATCGAAACGCGCCACCCCCGGCATCAGCCGTACGACGTGTTGATTCAACATCTGCTAACACTCGCCTGTGGGGGCGGATTTCAACCAGATTCCATCTTGCAGGAGGTGCGCCAAACTGTTGCCTACGCTAGTCTGACAGATGCAGAATTTGCCTGGATTTTAGAATTCATTGAACAAGGTGGTAAGTGCTTGGCTGCCTATCCCCGCTACAAAAAAGTAATCCTAGAAAACGGCGTTTACAAAATAGCCGATAATCAAATCGCTCGGATGCATCGCATGGGAATTGGCACGATTACGTCTAATCAAGCTGTACAAATTCAGTATACGAATCGTAGAAAAATTGGCACTGTTGAAGAAAACTTTGTTTCAAAACTAAAAAAAGGGGACGTGTTCTTTTTTGCGGGTCGGCAATTAGAGTTTTTTATGATGAAAGATATGGTGGTCTATGTTAAAAAAAGCACCAAAAAGTCTACCGTAACGCCAACGTGGGGAGGTGGAAATCTGGCTATTTCCGATACGCTCAGTGGCCATCTGCGGCATGAAATTGAAATTACACAAGGCGATCGCCCTCTCAGCCCAGAACTAGAATGTCTGCTGCCAATTCTGGCCGCGCAAGACCGCATTTCTCAGCTTCCCACCTCCCACCAATTACTGATTGAAACCTGTAAAACCCGCGAAGGGCATCATCTTTATGTATTTCCCTTTGAGGGTCGATTTGTCCACGATGGCTTGGGGTGCTTGTGGAGCTATCGCTTTGCCAAACAGAAACAGGCAACCTTTACCGTTTCCGTTAACGACTATGGATTTGAAATTTTAGCCCCCAAAGATTACCCGTTTCAAACGTTATTCTCTCAAGAATTTTTCAGCCTAGACCATCTCAACGAGGACATCAAAGCCAGCCTAAACATTTCAGAACTAACCGGACGAAAGTTTCGCAGCATTGCTCAGATTGCAGGCTTAGTATTTAGAGGTTATCCGTCTGCCAAAAAAACGGTGAGTCAGTTACAGGTTAGTTCGTCCCTCATTTTTGATGTATTCTCAAAATATGAACCCGACAATTTACTACTAAAACAAGCAGAAAACGAGGTGTTAAACGAGCAATTGGAAACCCATCGACTCTCTAAAACCCTCGATCGCCTTCGCCATCTTACTCTGATCTGGCAAGAAACTAAGCGCCCCTCTCCCTTCGCCTTTCCGCTATTAGTAGAACGGCTCAATTCACGCCTGTCGAATGAGAGTTTGCTAGAGCGGGTCGAGCGTATGAAGCAACAGTGGGACAAGAAGTAAATTAATATATGTAATTAGATAATAATTATATTAAGGCGATTTCCAGAAAAGATTCTACCCTCAAAATAGTGCCCTTCGACTTCGCTCAGGGCACGGTTGGCTGAGCATAGTGCCCTTCGACTTCGCTCAGGGCACGGTTGGCTGAGCG
>JBBQFG010000273.1:0-6235 GCA_038321765.1 Elainellales cyanobacterium | reverse complement strand
GTTTAATTACGCCCACCTACTTATAACGGTAGCCATGATCAATAGGACGCCTCCCTGTCATTCCCGCGCAGGCGGGAATCCATCTGCTCGATAGGTGCCAGCGTCATTCCCGCCTGCGCGGGAATGACGCTGGCATGTCCTCAGCTTTATGACTATGGCTATACATCAACATCACTACCCAAACTCGTACGTCAGAAAATATAAAGAAAATATTATGAAACAAATAACTATCCACTTCTCCTGACATGATTTTATTAATTCAAATGGGGTCACCTCATATAAAGACCCTAGCCGATAAATCACTTTCGATACTCAGAGAGCGTCAATCCTTTTATGTAGGGCTTGGCGCTCTTTGACGTGTGACTTTTTATCACCATCATGTCTCAAACCGTCGTTATCAAAATCGGTACCTCCAGCCTGACTCAACTCGACACAGGCTATCTTGCTCTGTCTACCATCGCCAAGCTAGTGGAAGTTCTGAGCCGACTGCGGCAACAGGGACATCAGGTCATCTTAGTGTCATCAGGAGCTGTGGGCGTAGGGTGTGCCCGACTGGGTCTTAAAGAACGACCACGAACCATTGCTCTTAAGCAAGCGGTGGCCGCCGTGGGGCAGGGGCGACTGATGCGGGTCTACGACGACTTTTTTACAACCCTAGAGCAACCCATCGCCCAAGTGCTATTGACCCGTAGCGACTTAGTTCAGCGCAGCCGTTATGTCAACGCCTATCGCACCTTTCGCCAATTGCTTAAACTCGGAGTTATTCCGATCGTAAATGAGAACGATACGCTGGCCATAGAAGAGTTAAAGTTTGGTGACAATGACACGTTGTCCGCACTAGTGGCTAGCCTGGTAGAGGCAGACTGGCTATTCTTGCTAACGGATGTGGATCGGCTGTACTCGGCAGACCCGCGTTTGCATCCAGAGGCAGAACCGATTGGGTTGGTGGATGATATTTCAGAACTCCAAGGCGCAGTTGAGGTGGGCGATCGCGGCAGTAGTTGGGGCACGGGGGGCATGGTC
This sequence comes from Elainellales cyanobacterium, assembly GCA_038321765.1. GTDB lineage: Bacteria > Cyanobacteriota > Cyanobacteriia > Elainellales > Elainellaceae > CASBQJ01. The sequence goes on along the minus strand of JBBQFG010000273.1, from coordinate 5,212 downwards.
ACCAAGATCTCGGCGGCTAAGATCGCCACGGCAGCGGGCGTAAGAACAGTGATTACGGAAGGGCGATCGCCAGACAACATCGAAAGAATTTTGCGCGGCGAACCGCTAGGCACTTGGTTTGAACCCGAACCCCAGCCCTTTAACGCTCGTAAACGATGGATTGCCAATGGACTGGTTCCTGCTGGAAAACTATATCTCGATCGAGGCGCAGTCAACGCCATCCGTAAAGCTGGAAAATCTTTGCTGGCAGCCGGAATTACCGATGTAGAAGGGGAGTTTCAGAGCCAGGATGCGGTGCAACTGTGTGACCCGCTAGGCCAGGAAGTAGCACGGGGCATTGTGAACTATAACCACACTGAATTGCAGAAAATTCGCGGTAAGCAGTCCGAAGATATTGTCACAATTTTGGGATATGCCGGGGTCGAGACGGTAGTGCATAGAGATAATTTGGTCTTGAGCACCTAGACTTGAGCACCCGACTTGAGCACCTAGACTTGAGCACCTAGACTTGAGCACGCAGCGTTTACGGCTCCGTTATTTTGCACCTATGGAACTCTCTCCCACCAAAACTATCAAGTTTTTACAACAGCCCACTTCTAGCGCTTGGGTCGAGCAGGCGATCGCCCACCTCGACACGATTTTGCTAGACCATTCTCACTGTGAGCGGAAAGCGGCGGGTGTGGCGCTCAACTTAATGTTCCGCTATCCGTCTAACGCCAAGCTGGTACGGGCACTGACGGCGATCGCCCAAGAAGAATTAGAACACTTTGAGCAGGTCAACCAGTGGCTCGATCGGCGCAATATTTCCCTCGCGCCGCTCTCTTCCCCACCCTATGCCGCTGGACTCAAAGCCCAAATTCGCTCCCAAGAACCCCATCGACTGCTAGACTCTCTACTCATTTCTGGCTTGATTGAAGCCCGCAGCCATGAGCGGTTGGGATTGCTAGCTGACCATTGCCCAGATCCCGCCCTGGCTCAGTTTTATCGCGGGTTAATGGCATCCGAAGCGCGTCACTATGGGCTGTATTGGACGCTGGCGACAACCTACTGCGATCGCACCACGGTGACTCAACGGCTAGAAGAGCTGGCTGTGGTCGAAAGTCAGTTGCTTTCAACGTTGCACCCTGAGCCAAGAATTCACAGTTGAGCCAGCGATAGCAGTTCCAGCCATTGCTTACCAGCGATTGCTTAATCCAGCTTCAGCGACAATCACAACACTCGGTTCAAAGCTAAGTAGTTCAACCTAAATAAAAACAAGATTCTAAAAGTCTGTGCCGCCCGCGCAGTGGGCGGCACAGACTTTTAAGGTTTTATATTTAATTACGCCCATCTACTTATTGAACACGATTGCACGATGAACACTACGTACCACGATTTTTTAATTCGAGATTGGCAACCGGGCGATCGCATCACCGCAGCAGAACTGATCTGGGCTGTTTTAGCGGAATATGGCCTGACCTGTGAACCCAATGGCGCAGATCGCGACGTGCTCCAGATTGAGGAGGCGTATTGGCAAACGGGCGGAGAGTTTTGGGTGGTCGAGCAGCACGGTCGCCTGGTCGGCACAGCGGCGTTTTACCCAGTGCTTCGAGGCCAACAGGCCGTCGAGATCCGAAAAATGTATCTGCTCCCTGAAAGCCGGGGGCACGGGTTAGGTAAGTTTTTATTGCAGACCTTAGAACAAACCATTGGAGATCGCGGCTTTCAGCAAATTTGGGTGGAAACTGCCAGCGTGTTGAAGGAAGCAGTTAAGCTTTATGAAAGCAGCGGCTACCAAACTACCACAGGCGTTGAAACCACGCGATGCGATCGGATTTACACCAAGTTTATTGGGAAGGCGATCGCCCCAAAAACACCTTAAACCTATTGGCGTGTATACTCCTCGCCGCCGCTCACGTCCCTATGCCCAGCCTGTATGCCGAAATTGAAATTAATGCCCCTCGCCCTGTTGTATGGCAGGCGTTGATTGCCAAACACAACTGGTTTCGGTGGAATACATTTCTGTACGATCTCTCGCCCAATCAGGCTTTGCGGCAGGGAACCACAGTTTTACTTTCCATCAAACGCGCCCCGAAGGAAGAGGAAACTGAAATTCAACCGCGCATCACCTTGCTGCAAACCGATACATGCCTGCGATGGCGGTACGTGGCTCCAGGAATTCAAACCGAACACACCTTTGAATTGCAAGACTTAGGAGGCGATCGCACTCAATACATTCATCGAGAAATGCTCTCTGGTAGCTTAGGACGGCTTTTTTTCCCGTTCATTCGGCGAGACGAACAGCAAGGACTACACCGCATGGCTTTGGAGCTAAAGCGCTACACCGAGAGATATTCGCTGAAATAAGCCGATAAGTAGTTCAACCTAAGTAAAAACAAGATTCTAAAAGCCTGCGCCGCCCGCTGTGCGGGCGGCGCAGACTTTTAGGGTTTTATGATTTTTCGTGAGCGTGAATTGTTTCTTGCTAAGCCGAGAAACAACTCACGCAAGGAGTCTAGTGTGGTTTAAAGAAACACAGGCTGTCCGCTTACGCTGGCACGCTCAATGACGTAGTAACTACCCGAATTCGATACTTGCTAGGGGTCTTAGAGCTTGCAACCAGTCTAATAAAGTAAGTCCCTGGTAAAACACCTGTTAACGACTGCACAAACGTTCCTCTACTAACTGCCCGCGTCAACTGTTGTCTACCAAAACTAATTACCTTGCCTTGGCTGTCCAAAACTGACAGGGTAATTGGAGTCGATGCTCGGTTATTGAATGAGATATCGACCTTAGCAGCAGCAGTTACAACCGCTTTGAATAAATCGCGATCGCCTTTTCCTACTGCGTCCGCCCGCTTAAAAGCCCCTGGAATTGGTCTAATGACTTGAGCTGTTTTCAGCTTGCCGCCCGGCTCAGGTTTGGTGGCGCGCCCAGCAAATCGAGTGCTTTCTCTAAGCGACAAATTAAAAATCTCAGGTGCCCCAAAGGCGGTGGACGTAGACGATTTAACAGGATTGCTCGACGTAACCATAATTCAGAATCTCTCCTGGGTTAAGAATAGATTTATGGTTGGGACGTGCGCGGGGCAGAGTTCTCAACCATAAATCTATCCTTCGATAATAATACTTCGATAATACAATGCTGTGGTTTACTGCCCTAGAGCCATTAGCACCCGGTTTGATGTCGATATTTTGTGCGACAAGACGCTTCTATCACGACGCAACGCTCCCTGTATTTCTTGGCGTTGCTGATTTTAGGGATGATTTTTTGAGGGCGTGAATCGTTATCCCGGCGAAGGTGGGAAACGATTCACGCCGGAAGTCTAATGCATATCTCTTGTAAAGTAATGAGAGCGGAGTTACGGCGATCGCCATATCACTATCGCTACCGAGTTGACCCTGGGCTGTATACTGTCAGACATCCAAAATCTTGGAGAATTGCTTGTGCTTAAGCCCATCTTAAATGTGCTGTTGAGATCGGTATTGATGTCAGTGCTAATGCTTTTATTGACGCTCGGTTCTGAGCCTCTCAATGCCCAACCTTTATCGACTCAACCCAGCTCTAATCAGTCTTCTGGAGGTTCTTCTTTGTTTTCATTTGCTGGCAAACGACCCGAAAATCTTGGTGTGAAAGACGAGAAACTAGCAGCCTGTCCTAGTTCACCTAATTGTGTCAGCAGCCAAGCTGCAACGACCGACGCAGAGCACAGTATTGCCGCCTTTTCCTACCAGTCTGAGCCATTGGCAGCGATCGCCACATTGAAATCTGTGATTCAATCCATGCCTCGGACGAAACTTGTCACCGAAGACAGCAATTATCTCTATGCTGAATTTGCCACGGCTCTCATGGGGTTTGTGGACGATGTAGAGTTTTACCTAGATGATGCTAACCGTGTCATTCACGTCCGTTCTGCCTCCCGACTAGGCCAATCCGATCTCGGAGTGAATCGCAAGCGGATAGAAGAGATCCGAGGCGCATTCTCAGCTTTAGACTCAGCTAAGTAAGAACTCAGCTCCGTAAGATCTGTATGCCCCTTCCTGCTCTTACCGATTGCCCAGCCAACGAGCTGCCCGTAATCTACGCAGATATTGCCGCCGCCGCCCAGCGGCTTCAAGGTCAGGCCAATCACACGCCTGTTCTGACTTCGCGTACCGTTAACGAACGCACTCAAAGTCAGGTATTTTTTAAATGCGAGAACTTTCAGCGCACAGGCTCCTTTAAGTTTCGTGGCGCATTTAATGCCATGAGCCAGCTTGCTCCAGAGCAAAAACAACGGGGTGTACTGGCCTATTCGTCTGGAAATCACGCCCAGGCGATCGCCCTTTCTGGAAAACTGCTCGGCATTTCCACAACTATCATCATGCCCAGCGATGCGCCTGCCGTAAAACGAGCCGCTACGCAAGGGTACGGGGCAGAGATTATTTTGTACGATCGCGCTTTGGCTGATCGGGAGGTTCTGACTCGGCAACTGGCAGCCGAAAAAGGCTACACCGTGATTCCACCCTTTAACCATCCTGCTGTCATTGCTGGACAAGGTACTGCCACCAAAGAGCTGATCGAAGAAGTAGGCTCACTGGATTATCTTTTTGTCTGCTGTGGCGGCGGCGGATTGTTATCAGGCAGCGCGATCGCGGCTCAGGCGCTCGCTCCTAAGTGCCAAGTAATTGGGGTAGAACCTGCGGCAGGAGACGATGCCACTCGCTCTTTTCACACTAAAACCCTACAGACTGTCCATCACCCCAATACCATTGCCGATGGTGCCCGGACTCCATCTCTGGGTTCCATAACGTTTCCCATTGTCATGCGCTGTGTTAACGACATGGTGACCGTCACCGACGATGCTTTACTCAGAACCCTCAAGTTTCTCTGGGAATACATGAAACTGCTGGTTGAACCAACCGGAGCACTAGGGGCAACCGCTCTTTTAGAAAAACATGTAGTTTACCCGCCCAATTCGCGCATTGGGGTTATCCTTAGCGGAGGCAATGTAGACATTAAGCAAGTAAGTGATTTAATCGCTATGGCTTAATCGGCATGGCCACGGCCATAGCTTTGACTAGGTGCGGTGTGTTGGATGGGATGGCGATCGCTTATAGAACTCATTTGACATCTTTCCAGTGATCGCGAATATTCTGTAGGGGCGAAGCATTTGCATCAATATTCTGGCAACGCAGCGTCAATTCGAGTGCAAATGCTTCGCCCCTACTGCCCAAAAATCGCCCTAAATCTC
>JBBQFG010000272.1:0-6260 GCA_038321765.1 Elainellales cyanobacterium | reverse complement strand
CCCCCCCCCCCCCCCCCCCCCCACTTCCAAAAAAAGATTACAGGTTAATTAATTTGCAATCCTTAGGATTACGGGTAGTGGTATTGATGATGTAAGGATTTTTTGATGGAGGATTAGAAGGGTCTAACTGGGTCAGCTTGTTTTTAGATATTCCCACTGAAATATGGCAAAGAAACGACTGACTTCAAAGTGTTATAAAACTTCAAAATATTGGGGTCATTGCTTGATCCGAACGTTGCTCAATGACCTGAAAAAAGCCAGATAGTTTTGCAACATGGGGCGAAGTAGCACCGTTACAAAGCTATCTGGCTTAATTTCAACACTTTGTTAAAAAAACAGTTGCTTACGTGCCAATTCTCAGCAACTCTACATCAAACAAAAGGGTTGCATTTGGAGGAATCACACCACCGGCACCTCGTGCTCCATACCCTAACTCAGGAGGGATAGTCAGTTGACGCTGACCACCGACTCGCATGGTGCTCAGACCTTCGTCCCAGCCGCGAATCACCTGACCCGTGCCAATCTTGAAGGAGAAAGGAGAGTTGCGATCGCGTGAACTATCAAACTTGGTGCCGTCTTCTAGGGTGCCAGTATAGTGAACGACAACCGTCTGACCGGGCTGTGGAGTGGCTCCGGTGCCAGCTTCTACGTCAATATATTTCAAGCCTGATTCAGTTTCAATCACGTTAGAATTCTCCTTTGCGATCCTGCCGCTAGCATCTACACTGGCAACCATCACGGGGTTCTCTAAGATGGTTGCTGTTTCAACCGTTACAGTTGCCGCTGCCGATGTGGACGGCGAAGTGGAAAGAGAAGCGGCGATCGCCTCTTGGCGAGAGCCTGAAACTTGTGCCACTACCAAAAATAGGCAACAGGCCACCATTACGCCCAAACTGATGAGAATTTCCCGCACAAAAACCTCCTGAATGCTAACACTGCCTAACCAACTTTTGTCTAGTGTATAAGTAGATGGGCGTAATTAAATATAAAACCTTAAAAGTCTGCGCCGCCCGCGCAGCGGGCGGCGCAGACTTTTAGAATCTTGTTTTTATTTAGGTTGAACTACTTAGCAGTCCTAAATGATTAGACTTCTGGCGTGAATGCTTTTTCGTGAGCGTGAATCGTTTTCTGGCCTCGCCGGAAAACGATTCACGCCAGAGATCTATTTGCACATTACGACTCTTCTAGCGCCACTGCCGATTTTCCAGATCGCGCATCTGCCGCTCTAGGCGATCGAGTCTTCCTCGCAGCTCATCCATTTCATTTTGACGAGGCACACCCAAATCTTGTAGGACATTCTTGAGCTGGCGCTGCATTTGGGTTTCAAAGTTGCCTTGCTCACTCTTTAGTTGCTGCATCATATCGTTGATAAACGCAGTGGCCTGGTCGGGGTCTAGCTTCCCATCGTTAACCCACTGGTCGCTTACTTCTCGAAGCTTCTCAGCCACCAAAGAGGTTGTGCCGATTCCAAGCATAAGCAGTTGTTTCAGTAAATTGTTATTGTCCATTTTCTTAAAATCTACCTAGAGAAAACTATATGGGAATGGGCATCACTACTGCTAAGTATGAACTTAAAGTCATAGCCAAGTCTGTAGGTTGATGGGCTAATTGACTGACAAAACTTGTTAGTCAGATCCCCGAAAGCCCTCACCCTAGCCCTCTCCCGAGGGGAGAGGGAATCGGAAGGGTAGATCAACTCCCCTCGCCCTCTGGGAGAGGGGTTGGGGGTGAGGGCTGTAGACTTTTGTCAGTCAATCAGGTTGATGGGTCATTGAACTTTCTGTATGAATGCACGTTCAAGGGTTCAACTGTTTCCTATCTGTACTCAAGAGCAATTTTCGTTAGAGATTTCAGGCTAGGAGATTAATATAGTTAACGCCCAACAGTTAACGGCTACAAATTAGTTCAAAGATAGATGCGGCTCCGGCCTACCGTTCTATTTTGGCAAACTGACCACCCTCAAACTCTATCGGTATTCAGGGGATTTTGGTAGGGATTTCCGCCTGTAGGCTGTTTCTAGATAAGTAGTTCAACCTAAATAAAAACCAAATTCTAAAACCCTGCGCCGCCCGCTGCGCGGGCGGCGCAGGGTTTTAGAATTTTATACTTAACTTAAGCCCACCTACTTAGCACGGAGTAAAATTAAATCTATATCTCACATCCGTGAGTGAGGAGTCATTTTGTTTGGAGTTATCGACTTTGATTATTGAATGGTTGAAGTTCAAGGTTGTAGCAGAACAGCGGGAGCAGTTTGTGCAACAAGACAACGAAATCTGGACAGCGGCACTGGCGGGCTATCCAGGATTTTTGGGTAAAGAGGTGTGGATTAGCCCTGACGATCTGACACAGGTGATAACAGTTGTGCGTTGGGAAAGCTTAGAGCAGTGGCATTCCATCCCACCAGAGGAATTAGCGCAGGTAGAATCCCGCTTTGCCGCTGCTATGGGCAATGTATACGAGTTAATTGAGTCGGCGGCATTTCAGCAACGCAAGTTTATGCATCCTTAAAGCAGAATAGGAGCGGCAAAATTTCATGCTCATTGCTCATTATCTAACGTCCCATGACTGAGTGTTCTCGCTGTCATCAGGTGATTTCCTCTGAGGCGATCGCCTGTCCCTATTGTGGAGCCACCCTCAAAGCGTATGGGCATCCCAGCGTTCTACTTTATCGCGCGTCTGGGGATCAGGCTCTTTGTGAAACTTGCACCTACCATGCAGACGATTCCTGTACATTTCCCCAGCGTCCCCATGCACAAGAGTGTACCCTGTATCAAAATCGGCTTCAGCCTACTGGCTTGGAGGCAAAGTATCGTCCTAGCTTGAGGGGTAGTATCACAGCTTGGGTCAGGCGCAACACATTTTGGCTAGGCATACTGGTTCTTCTATTGGTCAGCGTAGTGATTGCACTGAGGGGCAGGTAGAAAGAGAAGGGATTTAGCCTGTTTTTGTGCAGTAGAGAGAATTGTACAGCCGATAGGATAGAAGAGACGTGGCGACAGGTCTCTTCTATCCTCTGATCGCATACGACTATAAGCCCACACGACTATAAGCCCATAAGCAGATCAAGACAGAAGTTCACCTGTTCATCTGATAGTTTATTTGCTCCTTCACCTAGACAAAACTATGAAAATGACGCTCTCGACTGGGTTGGGAATCGCCTTGGCGGCGGTGCTGGGGGTAGGTGGGCTAGCGCCATCCGGGGGGCAAGCCGTGCAGCTTGCGGATGGTACAGTGTATTTTGTCCAACCGCCTCGGTTAGTGGATGCGGCAACAAGTCGTTCAACCACTCTGGCAGCACGGGCTACGTACTACTTTACGGTTGAGGTACCTGAGAATTCTGGGGAACCATTACAGCGGTTAGTGATTAATCAACGAGATAGCGCTACGGCTCCTCGACGGGTGTTGTTCAATGCTGAGGATAGTTTTGCGTTTGTAGGAACGCGACGCGATCGCGGCGCAGCATTATCTTTGGGTGAAACCGTTTTTGATCGAGAGACTCAGACGATCACGCTCACCTTTGATCCGCCTGTCCCGTCAGATACGACGGTGACTGTTGGGTTACGTCCTCGGCGCAACCCGCAAATTGACGGCACGTATCTGTTTCGGGTTGAGGCATTTCCTCCAGGTAATGTGGCTCACGGTCAAGTGCTGGGCTTTGGGCGGCTACGGTTTGATGGTCGCGATCGCCCCTTCCTTTAGCCTTCACGGCAGCGTCTAGTCGAGCAAGCCAAAAGAGTTAACGAGTTCAACTTAAATAACAACAAGATTCTAAAAGTCTGCGCCGCCCGCGCAGCGGGCGGCGCAGACTTTTAGGGTTTTATGCTTAATTACGCCCACCTACTTAACGCCGATTGACTCGTTACATAGCCAGTTGCTTAACGTGATCTAGCATTTGTAGTCCATGTACTAGGGAGGCACCACCGCGAATAGCAGTTGCGACATGGACTGCTTCGGTCATTTGCTCTAAGTCTGACCCTTGTTGCAAACACTCTTTGCTGTAAGCATCAATGCAGTAGGGACATTGCACCGTATGCGATACCGCCAGAGCAATTAACGCTTTTTCGCGCGCCGACAAGGCTCCTTCTGCAAAGACGGCTCCATAATAGTCAAAGAATTTTTTTGCTAGTTCAGGGTTACCCTCACTAATCTGACCAAATTGAGCTAGATGTTCTGGCTTGTAATACTGCGTCATGGCTCTTGAGGGAATTGAGGGAATTTGACGGGATTGGTGATGACGTTAACATAGCCCAGCAGGTGCATTGCAGGCTGATTTATTCTAGCGTTATACGATGTACAACTTCCTCAAGCCCTTTCCCCGCTCTGACTACCGTGTACACAGATCTCTAGCTGAGTTTCAAATCATGGCTCGATCCCCCTTAAATCCCCCTTAAAAAGGGGAACTTTGAGAGCATTTGGCTCGGTTCCCTCCTTTTTAAGGAGGGTTAGGGAGGATCGGAATTGAGGCTATTTAACTTGTGATCTCTGAAGCTCCGGTGAGCATGGTGCTCATTTCCTCAAGGTTGAGAACGGTAATTAATTCGGTCTCGCTCATGAGTCCTCTTTCAAGCACAATCTGCCGGAGGGATTTACCAGTTTCGAGAGATTCTTTGGCAACAGCGGCGGCGTTGAGATAGCCAATATGGGGGTTGAGAGCGGTGACTAGGGCTAGGCTGCCCTCGGCATAGGCCAGACAGCGATCGCCATTCACCGTGATCCCGGTGATTCCCCGCTCGGTTAACGCGGCTACGGTCTTGCCCAAGATTTCAATACTGTGGATTAAATCGTAGGCAATCAGCGGCATCATCACATTGAGTTCTAGCTGACCTGCCTGAGCTGCTAAGGCGATCGCCGCATCGTATCCCATCACCTGAAAACACACCATGGAGGTCATTTCCGCCATCACGGGGTTATATTTCCCCGGCATGATAGACGAACCGGGCTGCACTGGCGGCAACTGAAGTTCTTTGAAGCCTGTTTTAGGCCCAGAATCCATTAGCCGCAGGTCGTGGGAAATTTTGACCAAATCTTGCGCCAAATTTCGCAGCGCTCCCGAAACGTTAACAAAAGGTGCCATGCTCTGCATTGCCGCCATTAGATGTGGGGCAGGTTTTAGCGACATGCCCATCAAGTCGGATAGAATCTCCGCCACCCGAAAGCGGTAGTCAGGGTGAGTATTCATTCCGGTGCCAGCGGCGCTGCCACCTAGCCCCAACACCGTCAGATCTTGGGCGGCTGTTTGCAGTCGGGTTAAGTGATCAGACAGAATTTGTGCCCACGCTCCAAACGTATCGCCCATCCGCACCGGAACCGCGTCTTGCAAGTGGGTTCTGCCTGATTTTACAACCTGCTGAAACTCGGTGGCTTTAGCGTGAAGCGCCGCGATCGCCCCCTTCAGCGCGGGCAGCATGGTGTGCTCTAGCGCCAACAGGCCACCAATCCGAATGGCGGTAGGGATGACATCGTTGGTCGATTGCCCATAGTTGACATGATCATTTGGGCTAACTCGTTGGTAATTTCCTTTGACATCGCCCAAAATTTCTAGCGCTCGGTTGGCTAACACCTCGTTCACATTCATATGGTGAGACGTACCAGCCCCCGCTTGATACACATCCACCACAAACTGATCGCGCAAACTGCCCCGCAGCACTTCGTCTGCCGCTTGCACAATTGCCGTACTTAGCTCCGGTGGAATGCAGCCCAATTCTCCGTTGGCGATCGCCGTTGCCTTCTTAATCAGCACACAGGCATCCACATAGGTCGCAAGTGGTTTTAGCCCACTAATCGGAAAATTCTCAACGGCTCGCAGCGTCTGAATGCCGTAGTAAACCGTATGGGGAATCTGCCGTTCTCCCATCGAGTCGCGCTCAATTCGCACTTCTGCCATAGTTTGGTAGCCCTAGCCTTGGAATGATTTTCTGAAGCGCGGGCAAAGTCCGCGCTTCAGAAAATCATGACATCAATACCACTAAGTAGGTGAGCCTAATTAAATATAAGAGTCTAAAACCCTGCGCTGCCCGCTGTGCAGGCGGCGCAGGGTTTTAGAATTTGGTTTTTATTTAGGTTGAACTACTTACCAAACCAACTAGGGATCAATTTGCCCAGTTGTATAGAACCCATTTGACATCTTTCCGGTGATCGCGAATATTCTGTAGGGGCGAAGCATTTGCATCAATATTCTGGCAACGCAGCGTCAATTCGAGTGCAAATGCTTCGCCCCTACTGCCCAAAAATCGCCCTAAATCTCAATTCTAATTAGATGT
>JBBQFG010000271.1:0-6349 GCA_038321765.1 Elainellales cyanobacterium | reverse complement strand
GAGGCGTGCTAACCCCACAGCAGCTTAGCTTCGCGGATGTTGCTATCAACTGCATCGGGATCAATCCCTAGCTGGGGTTGAGCAAGTTTCTCATGGCATCCTGCTTACTCAACTTTGCAAACCAATTAGTCCAATCTAGAGTTAGTAAGGTTTCCGAAGTTTCATTAAAGAGATAGCGATCGCTCCCCATATTGCAACGAATCCCAAGCTGGGGGCGATCGCTCTGCCTTACTCTTCCAGCATTTGCAGCTTATACAAACTGGCATAAAGGCCATTTTGGGCAAGCAACGCCTCATGACTGCCCGACTCGACCAATTGCCCCTGTTTTAATACCAAAATTCGATCGACGCTGCGAATGGTAGACAGACGGTGGGCAATAATAATTGCAGTGCGTCCTTCTAGCAGGGTTTCCAATGCCTGTTGCACCAGCGATTCTGTAACCACGTCCAAATTGGCAGTTGCTTCATCTAAAACCAAAATAGACGGATTACGGATTGCAGCACGGGCAAAGGCCAAGAGTTGTTTTTGTCCGCCGGAGAGGTTAGTGCCTCGCTGTCGCAACTCGGTGTCATAGCCTTGGGGCAACTGTTCAATAAAGCTAGCCACGTTCGTTTGCTCGGCAGCTTGATGAATCTCCTCTAGGGAATACGTTTCACCCAGGGCAATATTGCTCTTAACGTCTCCAGCAAACAGAAACCCATCTTGCAAAATAATGGCCATGCGGCGGCGTAGTTCGGCTTGCGGCAAGTCTCGAATATCTACCCCATCGAGCAAAATGCTGCCACTAGTCACCTCATACAGCCGACAAAGTAAGCGAATAATTGAACTTTTCCCGGCTCCAGTTGGCCCCACTAGAGCCACTTTTTCGCCCGGTTGAATAGTAAAGTCCAGATTCTTGAGGACGGGATCATCGGCTTTGTAGCCAAACGAGACGTGGTCAAACCGAATTTCGCCGGGGATGGGCGATCGCAAGGATGCAGGAAGACTGGGTAAGTCATCAAGGGCTTCGGATCTGTCTGCTAGCGATCGCTGACTTACTATCTGTGCCGTTCTGGTTTCCCCTTGATGCTCTGGATCGCGAATTTCAATGGGTTCATTGAGAATGTCGCTGACACGCTCTAAGGCGGTGAACCCAGCTTGAATAGACGTAAACTGTTCAGCAAATTCTCGGAGCGGGTCGAACAGACGCTGGGCAAACAAGATAAAAGAGGCCAACGTACCGAACAGAAGGGCATCTTGCAATACTAGAATGCCCCCTAACCAAAGCACGGCGGCGATCGCCACTAGCGAGATCCATTCCAGCGTTGCTGACACCGACGAATCAAAGAGAATTGTGCGGTCTACTTCCGTAACATAGCGTTGGTTAATCGTGCGAAACAGTTCGGCATTAAAGCGCTCGCGCCGAAACAATTGCACCACGTTAATCCCCACAATGTTTTCTTGCAGAGTAGAGTTAAGCGCCGAGAGTTCTTCACGGGCGCGATAGTTGGCCTTGCGATACCGCCGCTGAAAGTACACAATCACCGCTGTAATCGGCAACAGCAGCGCCAAAAGCATCAATGCCAACTGCCATTGCAGCGTAAACATGGTGAGCGTAATCACGATCAACGACAGCAAGTTGCCCACAATGCCAATTGCCCCGGTTGAAAAGACATCGCCTAAGGCATCTACATCACTGGTGATGCGGGTAATCAGGCGACCTACGGGGGTGCGATCGAAAAATCGAGAGGCCAAGGCAGTGACATGGTGAAACAAATCATCTCGAATGTCGGCAGTAATTCGCTGCCCCACCTTTTGCACTAAAAAGTTTTGAATGCCGTCTAATGTCAGGCGTGCGGCGATGGTAATCAGCAATAACATTACCAGCAGATTTAGCCCTTGGCTCATGGTAAGTCCCCGCAAAAACCCCATAACCGGTTCGTTGCGGATCAGAGAAATAGCCTGACCTACCAATATGGGTTGCAGAGCATCACCTAAAGAGGTGGGAATCAATAGGACGAGAGCGATCGCCAACAGTCGCTTGTGCCGCAGCGCATAAGGCAACAGCATCTTCAACAGTCGCCAATCAGTCTGTCGAGGAGGACGTGGATTGTCGCCTTCAATCGGGGATGCAGTGGTCATATAAAAACTCACGGATAACGCCGGGATGCCCCAAATGCACTATCCAACTGTACCCTAGTCGGTGAGTAGACTTCGTGGGTGATTGGTTGAATTGCCTCCAACTCCCAGTTCAATCTCGGCGAACAACGCCTCACTGATCTAAATAATCATGAATTTCAAGTCGCTATTTTCCACGATTCTTCTAGTTTTTGTCCCTATCTCTGTGCTGGCCGATGTGCTGCACTGGGGAGACTTGTGGGTGTTTGTCACCTCTGCACTGGCAATTCTGCCGCTGGCGATTTGGCTAAGCACGGCTACCGAAGAATTGGCCGTAGCTACGGGTCCTGTGATTGGTGGCCTAATGAACGCCATCTTTGGCAATGCGACTGAGTTGATTATTGCGCTAGCAGCTCTAAAACGCGGCTTGGTCGATATCGTCAAAGCCAGTATTACCGGAAGCATTTTGGGAGATTTGCTGCTAGTGCTGGGGCTAGCGATGTTTTTAGGCGGTTTGAAATATAAAGAGCAAGAATTTCAGAAAATTGTGGTGCGGGTGAGTGGGTCTACTATGACGTTGGCGGTAACGGCGATCGCCCTCCCCACCATTGTGATCAACACCTCCAACGTAGTTGATCCCAGTGCCATTACTAACCTGTCTATCATTGTTGCGGCAGTGCTGATGTTGGTCTACGGGCTAACGCTGTTGTTTTCGCTAAAAACCCACAGCTACCTCTATGAAGTCGGCATTGCCACTCTCGACACAGACGAAGAGCCGATCGAGAAACCTAAGATCTGGCCGTGGATCGGGGTGTTATTTCTGGCGACTACCGCCGTGGCGCTAGAGTCAGAACTGTTTGTTGGCGTTGTGGAAGATGTAACAGGTGGACTTGGTCTGACTCCGCTTTTTACAGGGGTGGTGCTGCTACCGCTCTTGGGCGATGTGTCGGGCTATGTTACCGCCGTGCGGGTCGCCTTAAAAAACAATATGGATTTGACGGTATCGGTTGCTATGGGATCAAGCCTACTGGTGGCGCTGTTTGTAGCCCCTGTGGTGGTGCTAGTGGGGCAGTGGATTGGGCAGCCAATGGACTTGAACTTTAACCCGTTTGAGGTGATTGCCATTGCGATCGCCGTCATTGTAGTGAACTTAATTAGCCTGGGTGGTCGCTCTAATTGGCTAGATGGGGCGCTGTTGCTGGCGACCTATCTGGTATTGGGTGTGGCGTTTTATTATCACCCTGCCTAAACACAGCACTAGACTGCTTGCGTGAATGCTTTTTCGTGAGCGTGAATCGTTTCCCGGCTTCGCCGGGAAACGATTCACGCAAGAGGTCTACTGAAATGAAAAGGCACCCCGCGTCGTGGGGTGCCTTTTCATCGTTTCACGGATAGCCATGAGGCAGTTTACGGATAGCCACAAGGTAGGCGATCGCCAGAGTTTCTAAAATTCTCTCAGAGAGGTGCTAACCGTACGCTAGAATCGCGGCAACTGTAATTTACATTTAGAGCGTGTTGACACATTGGTATAGCCATAGACGGATTGGTTAGGACGGGGTGCAGGGGTGGAACCCCTGGCTGGGGGCAAAGCCCCCACACCCCATTTGATCCCCGTGTCCTAACCTTTGTGGCGACAGCTATAAGTAGTTCAACCTAAATAAAAACAAGATACTAAAAGTCTGCGCCGCCCGCTGCGCGGGCGGCGCAGACTTTTAAGGCTGTATATTTAATTACGCCCATCTACTTAATGCAACCGAAGTCTCTAAAAGTTCTGTTTACAAATCAAGCTAAGACGGTAGAGGCCGCGATCGCCGACCTCGCCTCTCGGTTTCTGCGGGTAACCAAAACGGGCTGCCGGGTGGTAACTCAGTCTACTGAGCATCCGCTGCTCAATTTTTGTACAGCGCTGGTAGACGACTGGCAAAGTGGCAAGCAAGTCTACCAACCTGGAAACTTAACGTTAGTCTTTAGCAGCGGAGAGGTAGAGGACGAAGCTGACCTACTAATTTATAAACCTAATCAGGGCGATCGCTTCCTCTATACTCGGCGCATTCGGCTTACAGATACATCTTCCCGCCCCAGAGTTGACCATCCAGTTGACCATCCAACAGAGCAACTCCATCTGCCTGTGGATGACGCGTTGCCGTCTGATCCATTGCTGAAACCTCAGGTTCGGCAACCCCTCAACGACCCGATCTATCAGATTGAGACGATCCGCGAAACCCTGACCCAACTGACCGAAAATCAGCGCGCTATCGAAAGCCGCTTGCAGAAACTGTTGGATACTGCGGCGGGTATCTCTTCAATCCGCACAGATTCAACTGGGTCAACGGGTGTATCGCTACAACAGCTCCAAGCGGCTCTAGCTGAACACAGCGCTAGCTTTGCCAAAATTCTGGCCAGCCAGCTTGCCAGCACAGCGCTGCATTTTAGCGATCGCCTCGACACTGTTCAAGCTCAGCTCAACCAACTGGCCGAGCAGCTAGCCGACGATTTGCCCCCTCCCCAACTCGAATCTGAGTGGCAGACCCGCATTCAAGACACATGGGGCACCGTGGGTGACTATGAACAATACAGTGCCAGCCACCGCGAAGCCAATGCCGAAACGCCGCTATTCCACACGCCCGACTGGGTAGCGCTGTGCGAACTCGACTGGGCCAGGAAACTCCATCCTGCCTTGGCATTGCTCCATACTTTAATTCATGGTGAAGACGGCATTGGGTACGTGGGTGCCGATGTGCTGCAACAATTTGGCCGTCATGTAGACAGTCACACGGGCGATCGCTACTACATTTACAAACTGGGCGGCTTCAGCGCCTACGATGCCCTCTGGCAAACGGCCAACCATCCAGAATCAGCCTGGTTGCCAATCTTGCAACGGTTGTGTAAAAAAACGATCCGGTTTCATGAGGTATTTCAACTGTTTGGCTGGGAAGGAGAGGCGATCGCCTCCTTAGAAAGCGTTGTAGAACGAACACGGCGCGACCAGCGAACCGGACAGCAATCGGCTCATAACACCCCGCCGCAACAGTCACCCCCCCGCAACACCATCGCCGATCATCTGGCTATCCTCAACATCGGCCCCTTTAGCCCAATCAGCCTAGAATTTATCAAACGAGCCTACCGTCAAGCCATGAAAACGGCGCATCCCGACATAGGAGGCAGCAAGGAACATGCCCAGCGGGTCAACGCAGCCTATGAAGCCGTGCTGCGACACTATTTTCCAAATGCGCTGTAATCTCCAAAATCGGGATGACTGGATTCGAACCAGCGGCTCCTTCGTCCCAAACGAAGTTCAGAAAATCTTCTAAGCCCTTCTGCCCCACGATCATAGCAGTTCTTAATAAACCGTCCTACCAATTTCCTACCGCAATCCGCCCAAAATGGCTTCGATTATCCCCCTTTGCCATTCTCCTGTGGGCTTGAGCCATAGACTGCCGCCCTGGTGTGCCCGATGATGGGGATGAGCACGCGAGGGCAGTCGCTTCTGTCGGCATGGCTCCCGGTGGCTGGCTCTAGGATTGCAGCCTGTCTCAGTTGGCTAGCCTAATAATTTACAGAACTGGCCGCCAGGGCTTACACCATTTCCAGCGGTACCTGTTCAGCCCGAAGCAGTGACAGGTTTGCCTTTAAGCTAGTGACCTCTCCGGCGCGGATCGCGAAGAACTCGCCGACCTGTTGATTGGCGAGCTTGCTGCTAACGTCTATCTTGGCTTCGCTGAGTATGGGCTTTAGCTATCGAGAATTGGCGATACTTGATGTCAAAGGGTTTCGGCCTTCTTTATTCTCAATAAGCCTTGCTTGTTGAAGTGACTAATTACATCTAATCATGGTTCTATAGCGGTTCCTGGTTCAGTGAAGTACAAGTTGATTTTTAAAAGCCTTATTCAGCAAGGGTTTTGCCGGGGTCTACTGTACCTCACCCGGCAAAGAACCGCTATATAGCCATAGTCATAAAGCTTAGGACATGCCAGCGTCATTCCCGCCTGCGCGGGAATCCAGCACCGCACCGATCGAGCAGATGGATTCCCGCCTGCGCGGGAATGACAGTGAGGCGTCCTATTTATCATGGCTACCGCTATACAACTTTTCATAACAAGTACAACCTAAATAAAAACCAAATTCAAAAACTCTGCCCCGCCCGCACCGCGGGCGCCGCAGAGTTTTAGAATCTTATATTTAATTAAGCCCACCTAATTAACTATCCGTAATTAGGGTAATGAGTTGCTGACATAGCAAGACGGTTAACCCC
>JBBQFG010000270.1:0-6436 GCA_038321765.1 Elainellales cyanobacterium | reverse complement strand
TACATAGAGTCATAGAGTCTTTGCACTCGTCCCCTTAAGGTTATTAGAGCAATCAGAAAGTTGGCTGTTGTGACAGTCTGTGATGTCACAAAGCATTTGGGGGTGACCTTTGCAGTATCTGTGACACAAGGCAGGGGCGATCGCCCCTCGCACCTGGTTGTAGAAGGCTAGAGGCTACCAGTTGAGTTAAATGCGATCGCCCCCAAAGAAAGCATCTTGATGAAAAGACTGATAAACAGCAATTTATTCAAACTCTGCAAGGACAATTGGATCAAATTAACACTCTACTTGGTACTCCGTAGGCTGAAGCAACTCAAAACTTAAATTTCTATAATTAAACCAATCCTCCTAACCCGCTATGGCACAAATCACCATCGACATCCCCGACGACCTAGCCCAACAGTTAGCCCCCTTCCAGAGCCAATTTTCGAGCCTCTTTACCCGGCTAATCGCCACCACCCTGCTCGGTCAACCCACCCCAGGCCAAAATAACCTGCTGAGTACCTCTGGCACCTATCAAGAAATTCTCGACTTCCTCATTAGCCAGCCCACCTCAGAGCAAATCATCGGATTCAAAGTATCTGAAGCCTCCCAAGCCCGCCTGCAAACACTGCTCCAAAAAAATCGAGATACTGCCCTCTCCTCCGCCGAAACCGTAGAGCTAGACCTCTATGAACAGCTCGACACCCTAATAGGCTTCCTCAAAGTTCGCGCCTGCACCACCCTCAACGCGGCTCCCCAAAACTAGCACCGCCCATGACCGACTATATCTCGGTATCACTCCGCCAATTAGTCTCCCAGCGGGCAGTGGCAGCCTGTGAATATTGCCTAATTCACCAGACCTTTTCCATCTACAGCCATGAAGTTGACCACGCCATAGCGCTTAAACATGGCGGACAGACTATCTCAGAAAACTTAGTGCTAGCCTGCCTACCCTGCAACCGCCACAAAGGTTCCGACCTCACCAGCCTTGATCCAATCACGGGTGATATTACGCCGCTCTTCAACCCGCGCACTCAAACTTGGTCAGAGCATTTCCAGCTAGACGGAGGATTCATCCAAGGCTTGACCGCGATTGGGCGCACTACCATATTTTTGCTAAAAATGAATGAGGCCAGCCGACTTCAGTTGCGCCAAGCCTTAGCCGACCAAGGACTCTACCCAGACTTACCCGATAACCTACCAATCGGGTAACTGCCCTGCTCCAAAACCATCTGGCTGGGAATCCTGACCCTATGGATATCACCGAAAAAGCCTTTGAAACCGATATCGTGAACCATCTGTGTCAGGCTCACGGGTATCGTCTGCGCGTCTCTAAGCAAAAAAACGATGCCCAAGCCTCCCACTACCAAAAGTTCTTGTGCCTCGATTGGCAAGCTCTCCTAGAGTTCATCACCGCTACCCAACCCGAAAGCTGGAAGGCACTCGAAAAACAACACGGCACCGCCACCGTGCGCGACAAATTTCTTCAACGGCTTACTCGCGAAATTGAGCGGCGGGGCACCCTGGATGTATTGCGAAGGGGCATCAAAGACTATGGCTGCTACTTTCAACTAGGCTACTTCAAACCCGTCAGCACCCTCAACCCAGAGCATCAAACCCTCTATGGCAAAAACATCCTCAGCGTCGTGCGCCAATGCCACTACAGTGCCGTCGAAACGAAGGATGCCATTGACATAGTGATATACCTCAATGGTCTGCCCATTTTCACCCTAGAACTCAAAAATAAACAAACCGGGCAAACCGTTGAAAATGCTCGCGAACAGTATGCTAAAGACCGCCAGCCCAAAGGTGAACCCCTGCTCCAATTCAAACGCTGCCTCGCCCACTTTGCCGTAGACGACGATGAAGTCTACATGACCACTCGCCTAGAAGGAAAACAAACCTATTTCTTGCCCTTTAACCGAGGCAACAACGGCGGTGCAGGCAACCCATCCAACCCCAACGGCTACGCCAGCGCTTACCTCTGGGAAGACCTCTTTGCCCCCGATAGCATCCTGGAACTGATCGGTAGTTTTATTCACTTAGAAACGGACGAACGCAACGGTGTCAAAACTGAAAAACTGATCTTCCCCCGCTATCACCAGCGCCATGCGGTACAAGATCTCATCGCCCAAGCCCAGGCACAAGGAGCAGGTCAGCATTACTTAATTGAACACAGTGCCGGAAGCGGCAAGAGCAATACGATCGCCTGGTTAGCCCATCGGTTAGCCTCTTTGCATAATGACCAAAATCAGCGGGTATTTGACTCGGTGATTGTGATTACCGATCGCCGGGTGCTCGATCGACAACTGCAAAACACCATTCGCCAGTTTGAGCAAACTCCTGGGGTCGTTGCGGTAATCGACAAACACAGTGATCAATTGGTGGAAGCCCTCACCAGCGGAGCCAACATCATTGTCAGTACCTTGCAAAAATTTCCCGTCATTGTCAACAAAGTCGATCAACTCGAAGGGCAAAATTTCGCCATCATTGTTGATGAAGCCCACTCCTCCCAAACGGGCGAAGCCAGCAAAAGCCTCAAGGAGGTGCTGCAAGTTCAAACCCTGGAAGAAGCGGAAGAGCTAGAGTCTACAACATCCCCCACCGACGAAGACCTGATCAACCAAAATATGGAAGCACGGGGACGGCAGCCCAACCTTAGTTTCTTTGCCTTCACCGCCACCCCTAAGCAAAAGACCCTGGAACTGTTTGGCACCCCGCAACCTGAGGGCAGTTTTCGCCCCTTCCATCTCTACACCATGCGGCAGGCGATCGAGGAAGGCTTTATCCTTGATGTGCTGCAAAACTACACCACTTTTACCACCTACTTCAGCCTGCAACAAAAAGTAGCTGATGACCCCCACGTCGAAAAAAGTAAAACCATCAGCCTGCTCAAGCGCGAAGTTGAATTACACCAATACACCATTGCCCAGAAAACCGCCTTAATGGTGGAACACTTCTGGGAAACTGTGTGCCACCAAATCCCTGATCCCCAAGGCAACGGACAAGCTAAAGCCATGGTGGTCACTCGCAGTCGCCTCCATGCGGTGCGCTATAAACAAGCCTTTGATGAATATCTGAAAAAGCAGGGCTACCCCATCAAAGCCTTGGTCGCATTTTCAGGCACAGTCAATCATCAAGGGTTGGACTATACCGAAGCCCAAATGAACGGCTTTTCTGATAAACAAACGGCTGAACAGTTCAAAAAATCAGAGTCCCGATTCCTGATCGTGGCTGAAAAGTTTCAAACAGGCTTCGATCAACCCCTCCTTCACACCATGTATGTGGACAAGAATCTGAGCAGTGTTGCCGCCGTTCAAACCCTGAGTCGCCTGAATCGCACCCACCCTCGCAAAGCCGAAACGATGATTTTAGACTTTGCCAATCAGTCCGACGACATTCAAGCTGCCTTTCAGCCCTACTACGAAGCCACTTTACTCAGCGAGGGCACTGATCCCAACAAACTCTACGATACCCAAGCCCTACTTAGGGAATTTCATCTCTACACCGATGAAGAGATTACTGAAATTGCAGCACTTTATCTCAGCAAAGGTGAAAAAGCCAGCCAGCTTCAGCCCTTGTTACGGGCGATTGTTGGACGCTACGAATATATTCCCGAACCTGAAAGACGGTTGGAATTCAAGCATCGGCTCCGCTCTTATATTCGCCTCTACGCTTTTCTTTCCCAGATTGTTACCTTCAAAGACCCCGATTTAGAACGGCTGTATCTATTTGCCCGACTGCTGTTACGTGCCCTGCCCCAAGAACGTGAGAAGACAAGCCTACGGGCAGCAGAGTACGCTGACTTAGAGAGCTATCGTATCCAAAAAACCTTTAGTGGCAAAATTGGATTGGAGTCTGGGGTTGGAACCCTTGATCCCCTCTCCAATCTTGATAGCGCGGTTATTAAAGATCCTGAAAAAGCTGCCTTATCCGAAATCATCGCTGAGATTAACCAGCGATTTGGCACTGATTTTACGGAAGCTGACCGCGTATTTTTTGCAGAGCTGAAAACCCGACTAGCAGGTAATGATAGTCTACAGGCCAGTGCCAAAGCCAATACCAGAGAAAATGTTCAACTTCTCCACGATGCACTGTTCAATGCCGTCCTCCAAACCATGATTGACAGTAACTTCGAGATGTTCAAACGTATTAATGATAATGAGGAGTTTGGCCAGCTTGTTAGAGCAAGAATATTCGATCAGGTTTACCAAGAAATCTTGGACAAACTGAACTCCAATTAGAACCTATCTTGATGTCAGCGCTGTCTCTGAGAAAAGCAACATAACAAATCTCTGGATCGGAACGAAACAAAGGCTATCTGTTGGACTGCAAAGGTTATTGCCGTCCGCTGAACTCAATCGTTAGCTAGCTCTCTACATAGAGTCATAGAGTCTTTGCACTCGTCCCCTTAAGGTTATTAGAGCAATCAGAAAGTTGGCTGTTGTGACAGTCTGTGATGTCACAAAGCATTTGGGGGTGACCTTTGCAGTATCTGTGACACAGGTCAGGGGCGATCGCACCTGGTTGTAGAAGGCTAGAGGCTACCAGTTGAGTTAAATGCGATCGCCCTTCTTCCCACAACACAGCAAGCTTAAAATACGGGGTTGGAAGTAAGCTAACGGCACATAATGCTGCTGCAACCCCATGCAATCGTATTGTGACCCCATCTGCAAAGGCATTGTCACTACACACACGACTACGAGGCCGGTTAGAGCTACCCTCTGAGGGATATAGTGGCTTGACTATCCCCGCTCTCCAAAACGCAGGCTGGCGGTTTCCCGGTATCGCTCTGGGGGGTATTCCCTTCCTGGAGAGAGACGACAACCTTTAGACTTCACGTCACCATATAAGTAGATGGGTGGAGCGTCCGTATATGGGTAGTCACCGCTTGTCCCATCGGATGCGTTGTTCCCGTGGAGGGTAAAAAGATGACAAACACAGTCAAAGAGCGAATTGCGGCTGATTTGCAGAAAGCGAAGGATGAAGGCGGACTGCGTGCTGACCGCATTAAAGGAATTGTGCAAACGGCGGTGGCTCAGGCTGTAACCGAGCTGAAGGGCGGTTCGGGCGAACTGCGCGGTATTGTCCAAGATGCGATCGCCGCTGTTGTAGAAACCTTGGGCGATCGGACTAAAGATGCCAAAGAGGAAGTAACTGCAACGGTAGAAGGAGTTGTAGATGGCATGAGTCGCCTCCAAAGGGAAGCGATCGCAGTAACGCAAGCAAAAGTCGATCAGTTGCAAGCAGAGCTAGACGACCAAGAGCAAACGCTAGACGCTGAAGTGGGTGGGGCGCTTGCCACGATTGAATCGAGCTTTGATGCGGCTGATGCAGAAACAACACCGAGACTTAGGTCGATGGTTGAATCGGCTGTCAATGCGATTAAAGAGCGAGATGAGTTCTCTAGACTGCGGCAGCAATACGCTAAGTTGCAGGCAAAGCTAGAAGTGCTAGAAGCCAATCTGGCCATTCGCTATGGCGATCGCTACGAAGATGCAAAGCAGCATCTCGACAATGCTAAAACTTGGTATGCCAAAACTAGAGGGGAAGCTCAGGTTAGCGGCCCTACCGCCCTGGAAACCAAGCAAGCTGAAGTTGAGACCAAACTGGGTGAAGCGGGGGTTACGCTAGCCCATAAAGAAGAGCAAGTCAAAGCCCAGATTAAGCAGAGTCTTAAAGAACTTTGGCAATCTGTGACTAAGCTCTAGTTCGTTGTAACGGATTAAATTAGGATTAAAGCGAGAAGCACCGCGTAACGTGGTGCTTCTCGCTTTCTTTAAGGTGCCTTAAAGGGTTAGACAACGTTGCACATCGCGTTAGATATAGAAAATATTAGAATGCAAAAAAATAAGGGGCAACCGATACTTGCCCCTAGCAGAACTATTTTTTTCAAACCGTACACAACCACAGGTTGATTCTAGACTTGAGAATCAGAGGGTTGATTAAGAGTTTCTGCTGCTACTTTCTCGTCGTGTTTGGTGATCGCCCACACTGCATGGATGCTTCCGGGAACCCAACCTAGCAAAGTCAGCAAAACATTAATTAGCAGTGTTGGTCCAAACCCATAGGTTAGAAATATCCCTACCGGAGGAACAACGATACCCAACAGAATACGGGTTAGTTTCATAGAATTCACTCGCTCATCTAGACTGCTAAACAGTACCAATCAACAATACAGACCAATATACTTAAACTCACCTCATAGCGAATCAAATTAAAGGCTGAATTTCAGTAGAAGCTTTGTACGCCTTAAAGACGACATCGCCGATTATCTACTATTTACTGAACTCACTCTTTAGTAAAGAATGCTGCGGCGAGAGGAGTTTGAGCAACGGAGTTGCTAATGTGATCGATAATGTTTTTATGCAGATGTTACCTCCATATTCTAACGAATTTGTGAATTGGTTGACAGCCTCCTTGCCAGATTACTTGCCAGATTACTTGCCAGATT
>JBBQFG010000269.1:0-6472 GCA_038321765.1 Elainellales cyanobacterium | reverse complement strand
ATAGCCATAGTCATAAAGCTTAGGACATGCCAGCGTCATTCCCGCGCAGGCGGGAATGACGCTGGCACCTATCGAGCAGATGGATTCCCGCCTGCGCGGGAATGACAGGGAGGCGTCCTATTGATCATGGCTACCGCTATAGTTTTTTGTACAGTGTGCGTAAGTTCTAAGGAAAGCTGAGGAAAGCTGATCCGAAGCAAAAGTAGAGGTTTTGTCTGTGTAGGGGCGAAAACCTCTACTTTTGTTTGGTATAGCCGTCGCCACAAACGTTAGGACGCAGGTTAGCACGTCAGCCAACAAGGGGCTTAAGCCCCTTGTCCTAAGATGACTGGCTGAAGCTATATGAAACAGCAGGCTCTTGGTGCAAACGGGTCAGTTTGTCCCTTTTTGGGGACAATCGTTTAATCTTTAAATCAAGTGATTCAATTACTCAAACGACTGAAATCTATGAGGAGAGCGGTCTAAATCTAAGACCTTGAGATGGCGATCGCCTATAGAACTCATTTGACATCTTTCCGGTGATCGCGAATATTCTGTAGGGGCGAAGCATTTGCCTCAATATTCTGGCAACGCAGCGTCAATTCGAGTGCAAATGCTTCGCCCCTACTGCCCAAAAATCGCCCTAAATCTCAATTCTAATTAGATGTCAAATGGGTTCTATAGTGTTCCGCAACCCTAAGCCTAAACGCTTAAAACTGGAAATTGCCAATGGGAAAATATGCTTTGCTAATCGGGGTCAGTCAATGTCAGCATCAGGATGTTATTCTGCCATCTCCTTATGCTCGCAACGATGTAGAAGCACTGGGAGAGGTGTTAATGCATCCCGAAATTGGTGGTTTTTCTGAAATTAAACCCGTGTTTGAACCCGATCGCATGGCGATGGAAGAAGCGTTTGAGGAGTTTTTTCGCAAGTGCAACCGGGGGGATTTATCGCTGGTTTTTTTTGCAGGACGAGGACTGCGAGATCGTCAAGGACGCGCTTATTTTGCGACCCGGTCTACCCGCAAAACCGCCGATGGAGAACTGGTACAAGCGACAGCGCTACCCGCTCAATCGGTACATGACCTGATGGGTAGCAGTCGTTCTCGCCAGCAGGTAATGATTTTGGACTGCGGATTTGGGGAGCCAATTGAGCAGGGAGAGACGGCTCTGCAAAACGGCTCTTTTACCCTAAAACACCAACTGGGGGCGCGGGGACGGGTTATTCTCGTGGCATCAGACGATGCCTTGGCACCCTCTGGCGAGTCAGAGTCGGAGCTATCGCTTTATACCCACCACTTAATTGAAGGCATTTTGACGGGTGAGGCGGACCAAAACCAGGATGGTGAGGTCGCCCTGGACGAACTGCATCGCTACACCAGCAGCAAAGTACAGGGCATTGTGCCAACGATGCATCCTGAATTAATCGCCCTGCGCGAAGAAGACCTTAACATTAGCTTGGCGCGAGTACCCTTGATTGATCCGCACCGCCGCTATCGCGAAGATGTAGAACGCTATGCTACGAACGGCCAGATTTCTCCGGTGGCGCGCGCCATTTTAGACCAGCAGCGATCGCACCTCTATCTCTCGCCTACAGAGGCGTTGAATATTGAAAACCAGGTGCTACAGCCGTTTCGAGACGATGCCGAGCGCGTCCAGCGATACCGCAGTGCCCTCAGTGCCGCGATAGAAACCGAGTATCCGCTGGGGGCGCAGCGGCTGAGTGAGCTGCGCGATTTGCAAGCATTGCTGGAGCTGAGCGATGGGGTCGTCAAACCGATTCAGCGGGAGTTAATGCAGCCCTTGTCTAACCGGGCAGCGATGCAACGGCAGGCGCTAGAACACTACGAACGCGAGTTGAGATCGGCGATCGCCCAAGAAGATCCCCTCACCGAGCCTACCCGTCATCACCTACGACAGTTACAACAAACGCTAGCCCTGAACAATAGCGACATTTATCTCTTAGAGCAGCGGCTGATCAGCCAGAACTTGATTCACCAAGAGGCATTTCGCAAGCGACTTCACCAATTTGAGCAGGCATTTTCAAACGCAGTGGAGGTCAAGTATCCACCTAGCCCGCTACAGCAAGTACAGCTTAAAAAATTGCAACATTCTCTAGAATTAACTGATGCCCAGGTGCTTCAGGTGGAGCGGCGGGTCATGGTAGCTAGAGAGGCGCAGCAAGCTATCCATCAACAGAAACTAAACCACTATCAGCAGGAATTTGCTCAGGCGATCGCCCAAGAACCAACGCTGTTAAAATACAGCCGCGATCGCCTCTATCAGTTGCAACGTCAGCTTGGGCTAAGAGATGACGAGGTCATGCAGGTGGAAGAGGAGGCGATCGCGGCTCACCAAACCTACCAAGCCAATCTGAGACATTACGAACAAGCCTTGGGCGATCGCCTTGCGATAGAATCCACTCTCAGTGACAGCAGCCTTGATAAATTGACGCAGCTTCAGGAGACTTTGATGCTAAACGATGAAGATGTTGCTGCCCTGCGACAGCAGTTCCTAGAATTGGCAGAAACGAGACGCAAAGCCAGTAAAACGAAGCCACTGGACTCGGCAGATGAAATAACCGACGAGGAAGTAGCACAAATTTTTCAACACCTTGGAAATCCTAGCCCTACAGATGGCACCGCTATAGATAGCAGGCCTGCCGAACCCCTGGCTGACAACCTGTCCGCGCAAGACCCGTTTGAAAAAGCCCGACAGTCTCCCGCCCTCGCGGAGGAATCTGCCGCCGCCCCACCGTCGCCCTTACAGCCCGACTTAGATTCATTAAACTTATCCACTCCTAGCAGAGATCCATCTGGCCTACCCTCTGGCCTGACCTCTGGCCTATCTTCTGATCCATTGATTGGCATTGGGCAGCCCCCAGCCCCACCACCCGGCTTGTTAAACGATGCGGAATTGCTGTTAGATGGCTCCGAACCCGGCGACAACCGAGAACAACCCCTCCCCGACCTTGACTTTAGCGATAGCTTAGAACAGGCTGCCTCGCCCGCGTTTCCTGAAGCTGGATTTGGCTCTGCCGAGCCGTTGCCGCCGTTTGATGGCGACTCGTCTGGCCAGACACCTCTGCCGCCAACCACGTCACCAGAGGCGGTGGATCACCTCAGCAGCGAACGTCATGTTGACTACAGCACTCTCCAAGCCTTGCTGCAAGACCAGCTCTGGCTCGAAGCCGATCGCGAAACGCTGAAGGTAATGCTGCTGGCCAGCGGGCGGAAGACACAAGGATGGCTTAGCCCAGAAGCGATCGCCCTCTTCCCTTGCACCGACCTCCACACCATTAACCAGCTTTGGGACAAGTACACCGACCGACAGTTTAGCTTTACAGCCCAAGAGCGGATCTACCGGGAAGTGAGTGGTGCGCTGACCGATCGCGATAAGGCGATCGCCTTTGGCACTCAGGTCAAATGGGTACAAAAGTTCGCCGGAATTTACCCCATGTTCAAACCCTATGAAGCCTTGCAGAAAACTCTCCAGTCTCCCACTGGCCATCTGCCCGCGCTGTGGTATTGGACACTTTCACCCGGCGCTGCCCTACGCTGCGGAGCCTTTGGCAGAACCCGCGCCTACGGAGGCGGAGACATTCAAATGTTGTCAACCCTGATGAATCGACTGCTCGACTGCAAAATTTTGTAGCGATCGCCCCAATTACAATCTCGTTAACCCTGCCGATATCGATCGCCTCTCGATAGGGTTGATATAGCCATAGACGGATTGGTTAGGACGGGGTGCAGGGGTGGAACCCCTGGCTGGAGGCAAAGCCCCCACACCCCCTTTGATCCCAGTGTCCTAGCCTTTGTGGCGACAGCTATATTATAGAAAGCAGTGGTAAGATGTGCCAAATGCCTTTAGGTGAGTTATTTTGGCTTTCAGGTGGGGCGTTTTGACAATGTATTTAGATAGTGAGCATCCTAAATATTGAGCATTGACGCTGATATTGAGCATTTTGCCTGGTATTGGGAATTCTAAGTACTGGACAGAGACGATGTAAGTGGGTTGAGTGCGGGATGTTGATCATGAGCTGCTGGGACTATGTGGGGCATCTGACATGACTCTTTACTGGGCGATCGCCGTTGGCATTAACCAATACCAGCATTTTCAGCCCCTGATTTATGCTGCGCGCGATGCCCAGGCATTGCAGAACTGTTTGGTTGGCGAAGTTGGCTTTGCAGCAGCTCAAACGGTAGTTTTGACAGACACCTCGTTCGACGGTCAACCCGGCGCTACAGCTCCCGATCGGCATACGATTCAAAGTGCGGTGGCTCAGGTTTGTCAGCAGGTTCAACCGGGCGATGTACTCTGGTTTTTCTTTAGTGGCTATGGCGTTCAGTCGCAAGGCCGCGATTATTTAATGCCGATTGACGGCGACCCAGCCCAGGTCGGCGCGACAGGAATTGCAGTTGAGTCGCTATTTTCGATTCTGCAATCGGCGCGCACCGATAACGTCTTGGTGATGCTAGATATCAATCGCAGCCAGGGAATTATGGCGGGGCTGGGGGTTGGTGCCGAAACCACAAAACTGGCGCAAGACTATGGCATGGCAACTATTTTGTCGTGTCCGCCAGAGCAGTTTTCGCACGAAACGCTGGCGCTGCGGCTGGGATTGTTTACGACAGCCGTGCTAGAAGGGTTGCGTAACCAGCGCTGCGTGACGCTGGAACATCTGGGTCAGTTTTTGCGCGATCGCCTGCCCGAACTGACCGAACACCACTGGCGACCGCGCCAAGATCCCGTTATTGTGATTCCCGACAGTAGCCGCTACCAACTGATTGTGCCGGGTAAACTGACGGTGCCGGGTAAACTGACGGTGCCGGATAAACTGATGGTGCCGGATAAACTGACGGTGCCGAGTAGAGCGATCGCCCCCAGTTCCAGCCCCAATCAGGATTCTGACCTGCTGGGTGGCGATCGCTCTGGCTGGCCAAATTCTAACCAGGCTGCTGGCTGGCCAGAGTCTAGTCAGCCACCTCTAGCGCCGTTCCCTGGGGCTGACCAACCTCGCCAGCCCATCGGCGGGGTTACAACACCTCAGCTCTCTCCCCAAGCGCCGTCTTCGGCTCCATTTCCTCCGACGATCGGCGCAGCGTCTGTTTCTGCTACGTCTACCTCCCCGTCTATTCAACCGCCAGCACCCACTGCCGATACGGTAGACGAACGCTCTTGGCGGCGTTTGTTGCAGATGGGTGGTGCCGTGCTGGCAGTTTTGCTGGCTGCCGTTGTTGTTCGCAATGTGGACACTGTGACCCGCGCCCCCGCGCCGTCGGGAGACATTGCTCAATCTGTGAGTCCGTCTGGTAGTCCATCGGGGGCGATTCCCATTACCTCTCCCGATCCCACTTCTCCCCCTGCGCCGGATAGCGTACCTGCCCCAGTTCCCCCTCAGCCACCAGTGGGAGAGGTGCCCCCCGTACCTGTTAATCTACCTGCTGAGCAGGTCACAGCTCCAGTTGAAGTACAAGGCAGCAGCCCAACATTGCCAGATCCAGGATTCAATCCGGCAGTTAGTTCGCTCATTGTGCCCACCCCCTCACCTGACGAGACGGTCGAAAATCCTGCGGTTAGCCCACCCAATCCCCCTCCAGCCCAGCCGCTAGAGCCATCGCCTACGGCGACCAATCCGCCAAATCCAACAAATCCGATTGCTAGCTTCTTCTCTAACCTGTTCAATTCCAATCCTCCCAGCCCAAGCAACTCAACCTCGCCACAATTGGGCAATCAGCCAGCCGAACCAGCGGCAATTCCTAATCCTGGAGCCGATGGCGAGATTTTGAATGCGGCACGGGCGGCGCTGAGCCAATCCAGGGGGGAGAGCGCCTCCAATCAGGTAACAGAAATTGCTGAAGCTATTCGGATGGTGCGCCAAATCAGTCCGGCTCAGCCATCGTACCCCCAGGCACAGGCCGACATTGACCGCTGGAGTGCGATGATTTTGGATATGGCTAGGGGTAGAGCCGCCCAGCGTAACGGGGGCGACAGTCTGCTAGCGGCGCGCAACTATACCCAGGCGATCGCCGCTGCCCGCTTAGTCCCCAACGATCGCCCTCAACTCTTCGCAGCCGCCCAGCAAAACATTGCCGACTGGAGCATGAAAATGCTGGAGTTGGCTAATATCAACGCTGGCTTGAATGACATGTATCTGGCGATTCAAGTGGCGCAGCAGATTCCTCAAGGCACTACCGCCTACCCTCAGGCGCAGCAGGCGATCGCCCTTTGGCAAACCCAACTCTCTCAAGCGGTTGGCTTAGGAAACGCAGGTGAGTCGTTCAACTCACCAACTTAAGCCGCCAGTAATAAATTACAGATTGAGGTACTGGCATTGATGTAAGAGAACCCATCAAAATGATTGATCCTGGGATACTAGAAGAGTGATTAGTTTAGTATGGTGCATTCGTCATGGGATTAACTCCACTGATTCAACTGACTGATGGTGTGAAAGCCCTTTATATCAAAACGGCTGCAAAGTTAAAAGGTAGTG
>JBBQFG010000268.1:0-6518 GCA_038321765.1 Elainellales cyanobacterium | reverse complement strand
GCCATAGTCATAAAGCTTAGGACATGCCAGCGTCATTCCCGCCTGCGCGGGAATGACGCTGGCACCTATCGAGCAGATGGATTCCCGCCTGCGCGGGAATGACAGGGAGGCGTCCTATTGATCATGGCTACCGCTATAAATCCTACGCGATGTACAACTTTAAAGGCAGCCCACTGCTACGCAGAAGCAAGGTTAGGGAAAGTTGCACATCGCGTAATCTATTGGATTTTAATGTACTGGAGGTGTGGATTTATTCAGCGGCTAGCATCTAAGTAGTTCAACCTAAATAAAAACAAGATTCTAAAAGTCTGCGCCGCCCGCTGCGCGGGCGGCGCAGACTTTTAAGGTTTTATATTTAATTACGCCCATCTACTTAAATCATCTTGACGGCTCGCAGGATATAGTACAGCCCAATCGCTCCACCAAAGGCAACAGCTAATAGTCCAGCATACGAAACGATTGCCATCTCAAATTCTCCATTTACGTTCTTAGAACTATTGAACCACTTCTGAGGGACGGTTTGAGGCTGCAAGTCAGGTTGGGCTGAGATAAAACCACACCTGCTGACTCATCTGACATACAGCCATAGTCATAAAGCTTAGGACATGCCAGCGTCATTCCCGCGCAGGCGGGAATGACAGGGAGGCGTCCTATTGATCATGGCTACCGCTATACCTTGGTTCCACACTAATTAGTTCAACCTAAATAAAAACAAGACTCTAAAAGTCTGCGCCGCCCGCTGCGCGGGCGGCGCAGACTTTTAAGGTTTTATAGCTGTCGCCACAAAGGTTAGGACACTGGGATCAAAGGGGGTGTAGGGGCTTTGCCCCCAGCCAGGGGTTTCACCCCTGCACCCCGTCCTAACCAATCCGTCTATGGCTATATATTTAATTACGCCCATCTACTTAGAATGCCCCAGCCACAACCTGCCACGAGAATTAGCTAAGGGTGAGATAATGAATGCCTGAATCCTAGGGCAGGTTGTCTCATGAATGTGATTACGGTAGAGTTGCCGCAGCAAGCTTATGACGTTGCGATCGCACCGGGCGGATTAGCGTCACTAGGCAATTGGATGCAGCCACTGAAGCTGGGCAAAAAAGTGCTGTTGGTGTCTAGCCCACCCATTTTTCGGCATTATGGAGAACGGGCGATCGCCACTCTTACCGGTGTTGGATTTGACGTAGCTCACTGCCTACTGCCCGCTGGAGAACGCTACAAAACGCCAGCATCCCTGCAAAAAATCTATGATGCCGCGCTGGCTCATCGCCTGGAGCGATCTTCAACTATCGTGGCGCTGGGGGGCGGAGTCATTGGCGACATGGCTGGGTTTGCCGCTGCAACTTGGCTGCGAGGCATTGCCTTTGTGCAGGTACCAACGTCCCTATTGGCAATGGTGGATGCGTCAATTGGTGGCAAAACAGGCATTAATCATCCCCACGGCAAGAACCTGATTGGCGCATTCCATCAGCCTCGGCTGGTATTGATTGACCCTGAAGCCCTCGCCACATTGCCCAACCGAGAGTTTCGTGCTGGAATGGCAGAAGTGATCAAATACGGCGTTATTTGGGATGTAGAACTGTTTGAGCAAATGGAACAGGCACCACAGCTCGATCAGCGGCGATCCATTGCTCCCGATTTGATGCAGCTCATTTTAACCCGTTCGTGTCAAGCTAAGGCTCATGTCGTCAGCAAAGACGAAAAAGAGGCAGGGCTACGAGCCATCTTGAATTATGGGCACACGATCGGCCACGCTATTGAAAGCCTGACGGGTTACCGAGTGGTAAACCATGGGGAGGCGGTGGCCATTGGTATGGTGGCAGCAGGGGCGATCGCCGTCCAACTGGAATTGTGGATGCAGGCAGCGTGCGATCGCCAAACTGCTCTGATCCAAAAAGCCGGATTGCCCACCCAATTACCATCCAACCTGGATCTAGATGCCGTTCTGGATGCCCTCCAAACCGATAAGAAAGTAAGCGCTGGGCAGGTTCGATTCGTGCTTCCTACGCAGCTTGGGGCGGCGATCGTCAGCGAACAAGCCACCGCTGAAATCATCCGCCCCGTGCTTCAAAAAATGGGCGTTGCTGAATGAAAGTATGAATTCTTCAATCTGCCCTCACCCTAGCCCTCTCCCAAAAGGAGAGGGGACAAGAGTTCCAGCTCCCTTCTCCCTGGGGAGAAGGGTTGGGGATGAGGGAAAATCATACATCGATTCAGCAACGCCAAAAACTGATAGTCCTAAACTAATAGTCCCAAACCAGTAAGGGTTTTTAGATGGGCAGGCTTCGCCTGAATCCCACTGCCCAAAAAAACATGGCCAAAAAAACATGGTGAGTTACAGACGATCCAGTAGCACGCCTACTACTCTACCTGTGGTTGCCCCGGTAGCTCTAAGGTAAAACAGGTTTGCCCCGCCTGACTTTCCAGGTGAATTTTGCCCTGAATTTGAGCTACTAGTTTTTTAACTAGTGCCAGCCCTAGCCCAATGCCACCATACTGCCACGGGTCATGATTGGGGATTCGGTAGAACTTTTCAAAGACGCGATCGCCCTCTGAGGGAGAGATCACCACACCCGTATTGATAATGCGAATTTGGACAACATGAGGTGTAAACGAGGTAGATAGCAACGAGCCAGGTACGTCTGGCTTCCATGTAACAGTCTTTTGTTTACTCTTTGTCCCAGCCGGTAAACCCTCTTGAATAACATGATTCTCTGTCTCTAGTCGGCTCTCTACGGCCAACTGAATCTGCTCTCCGGCTGGAGTGTATTTGCAGGCATTGGTCAAAAGTTCTGTGATAATGCGCTGAAGCTTAGAAGAATCGGTAATTAGCTTGGGTAAATTTGGTGGAATGGAGAGTTCTAGCCGCTGTTGATGGTTACGGGCACGCTCTTCAAACGGATGGCTAACCGACCACAGCCAGCTTTTCAAATCAATTGCCGACATCGAAATCTCTTCGGCTCCGGCATTCAGACGAGACAAATCGAGTAGATCATTTATTAGGTTAATTTCGCGCTGAGACTCATCGCGCAAAATCTTGAAATAGCGGGGCACTCGGCTCGTTTCTGTCTCTAAAGCACCCGACTGGGTCAAGAAAATTTCCAACATCTGAATCGCCATTTTGATGTTGGACATGGGCGTTCGCAACTCGTGCGACACCGTGCTGAGAAAGTCATCTTTAAGCTGATTTAGCTTCTCTAGCTCCTTAATTTGTGAGCGAGAGGCCTGATAAAGCCGCGCTTGACGAATGGCGATCGCACATTGGTTTGCCACCTGTTGAGCCATCCGAATATCTTGTTCGCTGAAGGCATAATACTTATGGTTGACTAGCCATAAATCGCCTAGCACCCCTTGATCATCGACAATCGGCGTAACTAGCGTTGATACATATCCCCGCACCGGATTGGGTGTCATTGAGCAAAACTGAAGCCACTGCCCTTGAAGCAACTGGTCATAAATTTCGGTAAAGTCAGCTAACTTTGACGTTCTGCCTTGGTAAGGTGACAAAAACGTAGTGTATTCGTAACGAACGGTCGTCGTTCCCTCATCCAGATCGTATAGCGCGGCATTGCAGGAGCTAACCCCAATTACCGTTGCCAATTCTTGTACGGCTACTTGCAGAATTTGATCCTCGTCCAAGCTATCTCGCACCTTGTCGGTAATCCGCTTCAAGGTGGCTTCAAACTCAAATGCCAGATTTAATTGAGCCGTCTGTCGTTGAATCTGTCGCGACAGGTCAGCATTGAGGTGCTGCACATGGCCACACAGCTCCGACTGATACACTAGAGTTGCCAATTGATTGGCTAAGTGGCTTGTCAGGTCTATTTCCCACGGCTGCCAGTAACGCGGTTCATGCTGATGAACGACGAATAGACCCCAGAGAGTTTCCTGACGCACAATAGGCACCACGACCATAGCCCGCACGCCAAATTGCTGGAGCGTTGTTCGCACCTCGCCAGGGATCGGGATTTGATCAATATCCGCGATCGCCTGTACTCGCCCTAGGGCATAGACCTGATAGTCTTCTTTCAGAAAAATATTGTCAGAGAGCGATCGCCCCAACACGCTGACCCGTTTGCCTAAAACCGCCTCTGCTAAAACGGTGCCTGTGCCATTGTCATAGGTTCGGTAGACTAAGACGCGATCGGCCTGAAGCTGCTGCCGAATTTGCGTTACCGCCGTAGTTAATAGGTGGTTTGAATCTGGCGACCGCTGTAGTTGATGCGTCAGCTCAGCCGTAAACTGCACCATCAGCCGTCTCGATTGCTCTTCGACTAACGGCTCTGATGACTGCCGTTCCTTGTCTGGTGAGCTTGAGGGCGTACCTATCAGCACTAGGGTTGGCGAGGCGTCTTCTCCATACAATAGCTGAGCTGTTGCCTGCACCTCCAGCACCTCTCCTGTTTGGCAAAGATAGCGAAACTCTGGTGCAGCAGGGCAGTCGGGCATCTGTGCCGCTAATTGAGCTGTTAATTGAACGAGGTAAGTCTGGATAGTGTAGCGATCGCTTGGATGCAGAAGTTCAACCAGAGGACTACCCACTAACGTGTCAACCGTGTACCCTAGGCGTTCAGCGCCTAAACGGTTCGCCGCCAAGATGAGACCCTCTAGATTGAGAGTGAAACAAATTGAGACTTGCGATCGCTGCTCGTTACCTGCATTCAAAGTAGGCTGAAGGGCTGAGACATGGGGGGTTGTCCACCGCAGTCTATGCCTGTCCGCTGATTCACTAGGGGGAGAAACCACATGAGCAGATTCACAAATATTTTCAGAAGCGTCAGTAACACCTGCCGGAGAAGAATCTGTTTCAGAAAGAGCCGCCTTTGAAAGATCTGCCTGAACAGCATCTACCGAAGAGGTTGTTGAAACTGCTGAATGGAGCGGGCGATTACGTCGCCTCGTTTTCGAGTTGAGGCTCATAGGGTACATCCTGACTTTCTGCCAAAGCAGTCATGGCTAAAGCGTGTCAACAACGTGTGCCGTTACCCGTCGAACGATAAATCCCAGTCGATGTCATCAGTTATTAAGCCCAATGATGTCACCCTATGTGCAGAATTACACGCCCAGAATTGCCCTCTAGTAATAGTTCTGCTGCTGTTTCATGCTCACTTAAACCAGATTGGTAAAACGTGCAACATCAACTCGCTATGGGCTGCACGGACAAGGAGGGCGCGCCAAAAGGCGTATTGCCCTTATCCCTTACCTCATTCTGTGCAGTCTTATACAAAACGATAATGAACCGAACCAAGATGGAACTAACTATAGCCAGTAGATCTCTGGCAAGTTCTGTAAAGAACCATCACGTCACGTATTAGGGGCTTGAGTGATGTTATCGGCCAAATTTAATCAGCGTTTAGTGTCTGACCAACGTTCAGCCCTAGTGTTCCCAGTTGTAAGCACCAGATCAACAACACCTTAAGAAACCATTTATTTTTGGCAGGGTGCAGACAGCGCACCCTGCCAAAAATAAATGGTAGACCTCCTGCGTGAATCGTTTCCCGGCTTCGCCGGGAAACGATTCACGCCCTCAAAAAAGCATTCATGCAGGAGGTCTAGTAATGTGGAGCTGCTAATTCTGCCTTGTTAAGGTTGGATGTCATGTTTTTTGGGCGCTCCCTGTCCTAAAAACATGACCATGCCTCCCTACCAAGGAGCCTAATCTTGGTCTTCTCGGCGTGTTTTGAGCATTTGCCAATCTGTCTATCTATACTACAGACCTAAATCGGTTAGGATATCGGTCGCGTGGGTGTCAGTTTTAACACTGTCGTATACTTTGGCGATCGCCCCTTTTCCATCAATGACATAGGTCACGCGCTTAGCATATCCCCCACCATCTACGTCATAGGCAGACATTAGACTACCGTCTGTATCCGCAAGCAGCGGAAATGGTAGGTTGAATTTTTCAGTAAAGGCTTGGTGAGACAGTTCATCATCTTTGCTTACACCAAAGACCACAATATCTTTTCCTTGATACGCCGCGTAGGAATCGCGAAAGCTACAGGCTTCTTTAGTGCAACCCGGCGTATCATCTTTGGGATAAAAGTACAACACCACTGTTTTCCCAGCATAGTCTGCCAGAGAAATTGTGTTGCCGTGAGTATCTTTGACTGTAAAGGTAGGGGCAGTCGTTCCCGGAGAAAGAGCCATAACGGTATGTCCTGATTAAGTGAGCTTCCGTTACAAAGTGTAATACCAAAGCGCTAGACAATCAGAAACCGAACGCCAAAAATCTCGATCTCTCCTAAAAGGAGTAAGTAGTTCAACCTAAATAAAAACCAAATTCTAGAACCCTGCGCCCCCCCCCCACCACGCGGCGCCGGGGTGTAGGAGACTAAAATTTATTAAAACCAACAGAATAGAATAGAAGGGCATAAAAAACAGATAAACCAAACCCCACTACCACTAGTGTTGCCGACAGACCTACCTGATTCACAAAAAAAATAGGTGCATAAAACAGGGTGAATCCCGTCCCAATTTGAGATAGCAGCCGCGCTGCACACAAAATCCAGATTCGGTGATCC
>JBBQFG010000267.1:0-6558 GCA_038321765.1 Elainellales cyanobacterium | reverse complement strand
ATCCGAGTCGAGGTGCTGGAGAGCCGCACGGGCAAGCGCCGCTTTAGCCCACTCTGGTTGGCGTGGTTGGGCAAAACGATGCCGCCATTAGAGACCCTCTGGCTGAAATACTTCCGGCGCTTTGCCCTAGAGCACTGGTATCGCTTGAGCAAGCAGCGGTTATATTGGACACATCCGCAGTTCAGTTCGGTTCAAGCCAGTGAACGCTGGAGCGACCTGATGCCCTGGCTCAGTTGGCAACTTTGGCTGGCACGAGAGGACTGCTCTGACCATCCCTTACCCTGGCAGTCTCCTCAAGACTCTCTCTCCCCAGGTCGCGTTGCACAAGCATTTGCCACCATTCTTGTCGCCATTGGTACCCCCGCTCCTCCTCCCAAACGACGCGGTAAATCCCCAGGGCGGGCGGTCGGGCAGCAACCATCTCCGCGTCCTCGTTATCCAACGGTCAAAAAACGAGTCTCTCGACGCAAACAATCCGAGCAATCCCCTAGGCGTGCTAACCCCACAGCAGCTTAGCTTCGCGGATGTTGCTATCAACTGCATCGGGATCAATCCCTAGCTGGGGTTGAGCAAGTTTCTCATGGCATCCTGTCACTCAACTTTGCAAACCAATTAGTTCAATCTAGAGTAAAACCTAACGCGGTGTGCAACTCTTTTTCTGGAACCCTTGACTTTCCGTACTTGACTAAGCGATGTCCAAGATCTTGGACAGCTCAAACTCTCTCAGAGTAATGGCTTAGAAAGAGTTGCACACCGCGTAACCTAATCTTTTTTGAAAGGGGCGCTCCGCGCGGCACTTCCAAAAAAAGATTAGGTTTTATTTTGTACGCAATCCTAAGTGGATTGCTTATAGGTTGGCAAAGCAGTAAATGCAACCCGCTCAGCGTGCCCCCAAAATGCGTCCAAGTTGTAGAACTCGCGTTCTTTTTGCGAAAAGATATGTACGATTACCTCACCATAATCTAGCAGCACCCAGCTTCCATCTTTATGCCCCTCTCGATGAATTGGCAATCGGTTGTACGTCTCTTCTATAGTCTGTTCGATAGAATTGGCGATCGCTCTCACTTGCACATGTGAGAATCCTGTTGCTATCAAAAAGTAGTCTGCTAGGTACGACACCTCGGCTACCCTTAGCAACACAATATCGGCAGCTTTGCGATCGTCCGCCGCTTGGGCAGCCGTGATAGCTAGCTCGTGACTATCGGCAGTGGGTTGTTCCACTGAATAGCCAGCAGTAGTCGAAATGGTAGCTGAGCGAAACGTCTGAGTATTGGGGGATTGGGTCATTAAAAATTTAATTCCTCACTAAAACAGGATTGAATCAGAACAACATTAAGGCAACTAGATTGCTAGAACGCGACCTCAATGCACCCAGCCAGACTGGGACGGTCGAGATCCAGTAGATAAAACAACGGGTGGTGGTATTGATGTAAGGATTTTTTGATGGTCGGGCTTCGCCCATCAAAAAATCCTTACCAATTTAGGACTACCAAACAACGAAATGTGAACTCTAGTTTTTTTGAACTGCACTTTAGGTAGGTTGGCTGTCTCAGCAATAGAGCGCTTAAGCATTACAGAAAGTCGTTCTAAGGCAGGTTGAGTCAAGCATTGACAACTAGCTAAAATTCTAAAAATCGCGGACTATAGCCTGAGATGTAACCTACAACGGTGGTATTTTCTGAATGCTAAACAGTTGGCTCTGATCCCATCATAGAGAAACTGCTGGCAAGCTGGAATCTGATAGAGATAATTTTTGCCGGATATCTGCTTGAAGGAACCAATTCCTAGTGTGTAAGGCATGGGGGTGAATGAGCTGATGGGTATCCAAGAGATACCTGAAGGTATAGTCGCAGGTCATCCAAATGGCTTTCGTTAAGTTTTGTTGACTAAGGTGACGCAGGTGATTCAGGCTGTCGCTATTGCCCCGCTCAGGTTCCAGACTGTCTGCTAGAAAAACTACACAGCTCAAGGAACTCATATTTGGTTTACCCAGAGTGTGATTGGCGATCGCTGCCAGTACCTCTGCATCGTCTACCTGAAACTCTTGTTGTGCCACAAGTGCACCTACCCTGGCATGCAGCAGATGTGGGTTGGCTTCGTCCACTGAATCAATCGGTAAACCAGCGGCGGCGGCCATGGTCAATAAAGTTTGGGGCTTAAAGTATTTGGCCAAGTCGTGCATTAAGCCAGCTTGAGCTGCCCGGTTAGTGTCTAGCGAGTGGTGGTGAGCCAGCGCGATCGCCATCTGTTCCACCCTCAGAATGTGACTTAAGCGTGAGGGCGGAACTTGGTGATGCAGCCAATTTAAAACCTGTTGTCGCTGCAAGCGGTTAAAGTCTGCCATACACGCGGCGCTGGTCAAATTAGGATTAGATAAAGAGACGTTAAGCGAGGTAAAGCCAGTCGTAAAGGATGAGTTGGTTCAAACTTTAACGATGGGTTACAACTTTTGCTGGCGGAAGAGAGGCGATCGCAGGTATTACGAGAGACTGTTTAACCAATTGGCTAAATAGAGACTCATACGCATCCAGCGACTTTTCAAACGAGTAATTCGTTACCGCATATCGTCTACCCTGCACCCCCAGAGCAGAAACCCGTTCTGGTTGCTGGTAGAGAGTGCGGATAGTATCTGCCAAAGCATCGGGCTGTTCAGGTGGCACTAAGACACCAGCCTTGCTGTTTCGTACTGCCTTTGCCATTGATCCATCAGGGGGCACAGATGCTACTAGAGCACGTCCACTCGCCAAAATTAGCTGAAATTTAGACGGCATATTAAACGCCACTACATTGCGCCGTTGTACGATCAGACTAAGATCGGCGGCAGCCATCAACTTGGGTAGTTGCTCACGTGGCTGCAATTCCAACAGTAAAACATTGTGGGCTTTGCACTTCTGGGCATGTTTTCGTAAGCGCTCACAGGCTGTACGTTCCCCTACAATGACGAACGCAATACTTGGGATATCTTGTAGTAAAGCCGCCGCTTCTACAACCGTCTCTAATCCTTGGGTCAGTGCAATGTTGCCAGAGTAAAATACTACAAACTTATCTTCTAGACCGTATTTTTGCCGAAACGCATTTCCTTGTTTAGGTAGTGGGCGAATAAAGTCGATGTCTACCCAGTTGGGGATGCAGGTAATTTTTTGCGGAGGAACCCCTTTCTTGACCAAGTTCTCAGTGAACGCATCCGAAATCACACTAATTTTGGTGGCAGCGTTGTAAGCAAATTTCTCCAGCGCCTCAAACACCCAAATTGCCAGCTTGCTCTTAACTAGCCCCAAGTGCATAGCGGCTTCTGGCAATATATCTTGAACATTGAGGACAACTGGGCAGGAGTACAGCCAGCCTAGCAAAGTTGCCGGAACCGAAACGGGCAAAGGTGGAACCGTCAGCAAGATAATATCTGGCTTTTTCCCATTCACTGCCTGTAACAGGCTGCTCACAACGAAGCTAGCATCCAACGCCATGCGCGCTAATAAGCCTGGTTTTGGACAAACCCATACGTAGCATCGCTGTATCGTTACCCCGTTTCTCTGCTCCGTTGTGTAAAGCTTGCCTCGGTAACCCTCGTAAACAGAGCGTTCAGGATAGTTTGGCATTCCTGTAACCACGCGCACTTCGTGACCACGCTTGACCAGCCCTTCAGCCAGCTCAGTCATCAGGGGAGCAATACCAATAGGTTCTGGATGATAGTTATAGGAATAAATAAGGATTCGCATGTGCTCGACTAGCCATAACGAGGAGATAGTAGGGGAGGCGGTTAGAAGCACCAAAACTGTGCATGAAGGCTTCAGTTTTTAAGGGTGATTGCAGAATATACAAGAGTAATTAAGTAACACTGCGATCAATCCGACTAAGTATATCCGAGTACGTATTTACAACACTTGCATGGTTGTATGGGTGAATGTCCATACGGTGTAAATGTCCATACAGATAGACAGAGCAGTCAGTCAAAAAAAATTAAGCTAATCTAGCTGATCGTTCGGACATCAGCGCCTATCAATAGAGGTGCAGATCACGTTTAACTCATTCTTCTACTGAGTTTACCCTCTTATGCTAAGTGAAGGTACTACGCAATTGGGCGTATTTCCCAAGAAGTCTAGAATACTGTTATGTATTCGTCTTGACAGCGCTAATGTAGATAATTCAGCAAATCTTTAAGATTAGAGCCAAAATCAATAAAGCTTCTATGAGGCTTTGTGCTTAAAAGCACAAACTGTATTGCCACATTAACAAATAACAGGAAAGGCCGATAGCCTTACGGCTTATGCCGAATTAATAAAGAGCTTAAGCCCCTTTCCTCACAGGGAGAGTTCTATGCAGCTTCACATTGAATTAGTATTAGTACTTACTTTTTGAAGCCTGGGCAAAGTCCAGGCTTCAAAAAGTAGGCTTCAAGAAATAGATACATCAAAAAATCCTTACCAATTTAGGACTACCTCAACAACTTCTAAATGACCTCAAAGCTGCGGAGATGCTCTGGCGGTTCGTAATGGACAGTGACTTCAGTGACCGTAGCAGTTGGAGGCCCTTGATGGCACCATTGCAATATTTCTTGTACGCGATCGCTTGAGCCTTCAAACACTGCTTCAACCCGGCCATCACGCAGATTGCAAATCCAGCCTTTGAGCTTGAGTAGGGCGGCAGTGTCCCATGTGGAATACCGATAGCCTACTCCCTGAACGTGACCTGAAATAAACACATGGGCACGAACTAAGTCAGGAGAATGGCGATCGCGTGAGGAGAGATTATCCGCCGTCATATATTAATCACCTTGCGTGTCTTTGCTAACTTCTCAATGCCTATAAGACTTACGCACCTCACACAAATTTATCCAACTGCGTAAGTCCTAAGTAGTTCAACCTAAATAAAAACAAGGTTCTAAAAGTCTGCGCCGCCCGCGCAGCGGGCGGCACAGACTTTTAGGGTTTTATATTTAATTACGCCCATCTACTTAGAGGATGTTTGAAAAGTGATTGGCTGTGATTTTGGGCACTGAGTGATCCCCCCTAGCCCCCCTACCCTTCGGGAAGCCGCTTCGCGTCTAGAAAAAGGGAGGAACTGGATTCAAAGTCCCCCTTTTTAAGGGGGATGTAGGGGGATCGATACCGCTTTTATACCAGCGACGGGACTTTTAAAACATCCTCTTAGCATAGACATTGCATAATCGAGTTATGTGTCAGCCATGTCTGTCATTGCAGGTGAGATAAATCGGGATACGAGAAAAACCTCAGATAGATTCTACTACTATGCTACGCAGCACGCTCGATGGAAGAAAACAGCGGGGATGTTTTGTTGATCACCAGGGTGTTTACTTGCCCAGTGTCACCACTATTCTCAATGCCACCAAACCTCAAGAGGCACGAGACGCTCTGATGCGGTGGCGCGATCGCCTGGGTGCTGCGGAAGCAGGGCGCATTTCGGCTGCGGCTAGTCGCCGAGGCAGTATGACTCATAAGCAGATCAAAACCTACTTAGCGGGGAAAAATCCTGTCTGTCCCGACGCGATTCGCCCCTATTGGGAAAGCCTAGAACCCGTTTTATCTGATGTGCAGGATGTGCGCTTGCTTGAGGAAACCGTGTTTCACTATGACTTAGGTTATGCCGGCAAGGTCGACTGTGTAGCGAGCTATCAAGGCATCCCGTGTGTAGTGGACTGGAAAACTGCCGACCAACCCAAAGGTAGTATTGAGCGGCTCTACGACGGACCGCTCCAGTTAGCAGCCTATTGTGGTGCAGTTAACCACTCCTACCCAGACTATGCGTCCTCCTTGCGACAAGCAATTTTGGTGGTAGCTATACCACACCAA
This sequence comes from Elainellales cyanobacterium, assembly GCA_038321765.1. Lineage (GTDB taxonomy): Bacteria > Cyanobacteriota > Cyanobacteriia > Elainellales > Elainellaceae > CASBQJ01. The sequence goes on along the minus strand of JBBQFG010000267.1, from coordinate 751 downwards.
CCAGCCGAGATCTTCCGATTTGAGCCAGCGGCGATGATGCAGCTTTGGCAACAATGGCAAAAACGAGTCGAGCAGTTTCACCGCTTGAACCAAGATTAATCAACGGGCTTCAAAGCACCCCCAATCCCTAAATATAGCCATAGTCATAAAGCTTAGGCCATGCCAGCGTCATTCCCGCGCAGGCGGGAATCCACCAACTCCTGGGCGACGTCATGACGGCTCCGGTAGAGCATGCCAGCGTCATTCCCGCGCAGGCGGGAATCCACCCCCGCACCTATCGAGCAGATGGATTCCCGCCTGCGCGGGAATGACAGGGAGGCGTCCTATTGATCACTGGCTACCGCTATAAGTAGGTGGGCTTAATTATAGCTGTCGCCACAAAGGTTAGGACACTGGGATCAAAGGGGGTGTGGGGGCTTTGCCCCCAGCCAGGGGTTCCACCCCTGCACCCCGTCCTAACCAATCCGTCTATGGCTATAAAAACCAAATTCTGAAACCCTGCGCCGCCCGCACAGCGGGCGGCGCAGGGTTTTAGAATTTGGTTTTTATGTAGGTTGAACTACTTAATACACTACCCAATCCTTAACTGGCGGAATCTGGCAAGGCCGGAGCTTGAAAAGGCTGGATGTCTGCTAGAGCAGGATTACGTTTCTCTACTGCAATAAAGTAAGCCGTCCTCAGGCGAGCGGTGATTTCTTCTGTCTTGGCATCGTAGACTTGCGTCAGTAGTTTGGGATAGAATCCAATCCCA
>JBBQFG010000266.1:0-6570 GCA_038321765.1 Elainellales cyanobacterium | reverse complement strand
TCCCAAAACCTCCAATAATTCTTGCGATGACCATCGGGGCAAGGATAGTCTTTGCTACAGTGCCCTTTCCAAGAGCCTTTTGAGGAATGCTCAAAGTATCCAGGTGCAAAAGCGAGATCAAATTTAGTCCAAACTAGAGTTAATTTAGGACTACCTAATTTTTTACCCCGGATGATGCCCTGTTTGGCAGGGTGTCATCCGGGGTAAACAGTCTATTTCTAGAGCTATTGCGATCGCCCGTTAGATTAGGGCATTTTTGGTGGTGCTGCTCCTCAGCATAAATTCGTTATCTAGCGTCAGTCTGCACGTTCAGCAAAGGATTGAATGCTAGACAACGGTAGGCTGTAAAAATACTGTCGGCGAAACTGTTCTTCGTGAACGGCTGCCAAAAATTGCGCGATCGCCTCCGAAATATGCTCGGTTGTGGTGCTGGCCTGTTCCATTCCGTTCCAGCGAAACGAGAAGCTAAAGTCCGATAGGGAAACCTCGGAGAAGGGCGAAGGGGAGATCTGAAAGCCAAGTAGACTCAATGCCTGCAAGCCTAGCTGAAGTGGGCGATCGCTTACATTCAACTTGGTCAAGAGTTGCCGTTGCGTTACGGATTGTGCCGTGCGGCTGAGGTATTTAGCGATGCCTACAAGCGTTTGCCAGGTCGTGTCTGGAGTCTTCGCGTCTGGAGGGGGATAGGCGATCGCCAATTGCTTTTCTGTTGCGATCGCGCGGCGCAGCCAGACTTGAAGTTCGTCCCAACTGGCGGGGCATTGCGTTAAAGGCAGCACGGTTTCTGTTTCAAGCAGCGGGGCGAGAGGGCGATCGCGCCAATCGAGCAGCCAGTCCACTTTAGAATGATTGGTCTGAACAGGGAGCGGCTGATCGTGGCAAGGACGCACAGCAAGCAGACGAATTTCATACCGTTTGCGGCGTTTGGCATCTTCGTAGCTGTTGAAGTCGAGTTCGGCGATCGCATCGCACCAGCCAGACGGGATGTCATCTTTATAATGTCCCCACCAAACGCCGGAAAAACGGGCACCTGTTTCATCCGTGATTTCAAATTCCGTTTTGATGTAGCGCACCGTACGTTTCTTGAAATCCTGAATGTTTTTATTCCAAACTCGATCAAATCGGCAGCGTTTGATTAGCAACTTGGGAACAGGATTTCCCATGCCGCAGGGTTCCAACAGCTTTAGCTCTCGAAATAGCTCCTGCCCCAGATCTGCCACTGTGACTACCAGATCTGCTTGAATCACCGCTCCTGCCGTTACGCCCGTGACAATCTGCTGCTGGCGCAGTTGGCGGTTCATTGCCTCCGCAAACAGGGGAATATTTTCGACGGGTAAACTCAAGCCTGCCGCAAAGGGATGTCCTCCAAAGCGATGCAGCAAATGAGCTTGGTCTTTGACGAGCTGGTACAGATCAACTTGGTTGATTGACCGAGCAGAGCCACGGGCGAGTTGTGCCAGGGGAGCAAAGGAGGGGGCGATCGCCTCAGTCAATTCCGTTTTAGTCTGAGTAATCTGACTCTGCGCTCCATCTTCTCCTCGGCTCAACAAAACTGTGGGGCGACCGTACTCTTGGGCAATCTGCCCAGCCACTAACCCCAAAACGCCAACCGACCATTGGGCATCTTCCAGGACAATGATACTGGTGGTGGAGAGGTCCAGTTGAGTTAGGCGGGTGGTGACTTGCTGAGCCACGTCTTTTTGCAGAGATTTGCGGCGAACGTTGGCCAATTCGGTTTCGTCTGCCAGGTGACGACAGTGCTCTACATCTTGACTGGTCAGCAGATCTACCCCAAAGGTTGCATCGCCGTGAATGCGGCTAATGGCATTGATGCGCGGTCCAATGCCAAAGGAAATATCGGTGGGGCGATCGCCTGCTCTGCGGCAATACTCCAGCAGTTTGGCAATGCCTGGGCGGGGCGGTGGATCAAGTTTTTGATTCAGTTGCAGCCGTTCAATCCCCTTTTGTGCCAGGTAGCGGCAGTCGCCCTTTAGCTCCACCAAATCGGCAATTAGCCCGATCGCTACTAAATCTAACAGCCGCTCTAGGGGCTGATTGGGAACCTGTGGCAGCGTTTCATAGAGTGCCTCCACGAGTTTATAGGCAACGGCTACACCAGACAGGGTTGCCAGCGGATGGTTGTTGGCAAGGGAGCGAGGATTAATGATCGCCACAACGGGCGGGCGCTCTGCTGGCAGCGTGTGGTGATCGGTCACGATGATGTCAATACCCAAGCGGCGGGCGTGGTCGATTTCTGCGAGATTGGTGCTTCCGGTGTCACAGGTGACGATTAGGCGGCAGCCTTGAGCTGCCAGTTGCTCGATGCCCGCGATCGCCAGCCCGTGAGAATCGGTGAGTCGATTGGGAATAAAATAGGTCAGCGTTTCGTTTTGCACAAAAAACTGCCCCAACCCATCCCACAGAACTGCTGTTGCGGTGATCCCGTCGGCATCAAAGTCGCCCCAAATGGCGATCGCCTCTCCTTGCTCGCGCGCCTGCCGAAGACGGGCGATCGCCCACCGCATCTCGTCGCCAAACTCAAAGGCGCTAGTCGGTTGATACTGATTGGCGTACAAAAACCCCGCTAGCTGCTGCGGCTCTCGGATCTGGCGCTGCCAAAGCAGTTGGGCAAGGTGTTGCCCAGGCAGACCGTCGGTATGCTGGGCGATCGCCTTAGTAAACCAATCCGGCAGATCAAAAACTGGCTGAATTTGCCATTGGGCAGGTTCGGGCATGGCGGAAATGAGAGTACTGCCTAGATTCTAGGCTGTGAGTACCATCAGAACAAAATTCATCATATAGCTAATAGTCACAAAGCTTAGGACATGCCAGCGTCATTCCCGCGCAGGCGGGAATGACGCTGGCACCTATCGAGCAGATGGATTCCCGCCTGCGCGGGAATGACAGGGAGGCGTCCTATTGATCAATGGCTACCGCTATACATCTCCCGCGTAAACGGTTTCTTGGCAAAGCTAAGAAACCGTTCACGCCTTCAAGTCTGCCTTCTTTTGCGTTTATGTTTTGGTAGTGGTATTGATGTAAGAATTTTTTGATGGGCGGGCTTCGCCCATCAAAAAATTCTTACCAATTTAGGACTGCCTATGTTTTCTATGCTCCCAGCAAATCATCCAGCGCGTCCATTGCTTCACAGCCAACAACACTCACGATCATGGGTTCCATGCTTCGGGATGCTGTCCAGGTATTAGCGACAGGCTGCTTGCTGGTTTGCATTCCAGATGACTGCATTCCAGGCGACTGTTCCGCAAACGGTTCGCGTCCATAACGGTACTCATCCGCATAGCGCCGAAAGACGGCTTCCACAGCGGCGCGAGTATTTTTCAACCCCCATTCAGCCGCAATTTGTTCTGCCTTTTCCAAAACATCTTGACTCAGCCTTACTTTGTTGTCATGCATAGTTGCCGATCCTCAGACATCAGGTGTAAGCCGCGCACGTTGGCAAATTGGGGGTCACCCATGACGGTAAAAAGCTTGCGACCTTGTAGCCGTTCCGAAATTAGATGGGTGCTGCCGCCTGTGACCAAAAAGCGTGTAACGCGGGGCATGTAGGGCGTGTATTGCGATCGCACCGTTTGAAAAATACCTTTAAACCACTGGTCTAAATGCTCATCTAGCCAGGGTGCCCACGATAATCCCATGTCGGCATAGGTGTGTTCTTTCCGAAACCCATCCATGATGATGCTGGGATCGGCACTGGTGCCCAACGCCGCCGACAGCCGCTTGTCAAAGCTAATCGAGACGGCGAGTTCGTAAGCACCGCCGCGATCCATCACATTTTCGTCAATCACTTCGCCTTCGGCATCGACCAACCGCGTCAGCCAGGTGCCGCCGCCAATATCCACCACAATGGTGTAGCCCGTATCGGGAATTTGCCCCAACTGCTTGGCGTAATGGTATGCACCCATGCCCTCGCGCTCTACTTCTACCGCTTGCACCATGACGCGATAGTCCAAATTGTTGCGCTTGAACTCGTGCAGTCCCAAAAGCTGCTCGCGGATAGCGTCACCGTTCTTGGCAGGTTCTGGCGTAGAGGCATAGACGTTTAGCGCAAACTCGGTAGTACCATTCCAGGGTTCTAGACAGGCATAGAGGTGCAGCCGCGACAGTTCTACCTTATTTTCGACAACGGTCTGCTGCTGCCGCCGATATTTGTAAGCTTGTGCGCCAAAATGGAAGCGGCTGCCATCGGCCAACTCAAGCAGTGGAGACGCGTCAGAATCGCTAACGGCATCGCGTCCGGTGGGTAACTGATAGCGCACCGACCGAATGGCCTTTGGGTGCCCGGTACCGTCAAAAAATTTAAGATCGTAGTTACCTGCATCCAATGCTAGGGTGCGGGTGCTGCTGCTTGTAGCGCTGGGCGCTTTACTGACTCGCTTTGCTCTGGTACCAGTCGTCATAAGCTCCCTTTTGCCTCCAGTTGTACCCAATCGTCTTAGTACTTTTGTACTGTAGCACCTTGAATAGAGTTTTGTGGAGGCGATCGCCCCAAATGGATTTTGGATCACAGTAACTATGGCTGAAACCCTGGATGAGAAAAGCATCCCGCCTAAGATTTAGAAATTTAAACTCTGTTTTAACCTCCTGCTACATCGGCTACTCTATTAGACCTCCTGCGTGAATCGTTTCCCAGCGAAGCCGGGAAACGATTCACGCCCTCAAAAAGGCATTCGGGCAGAAGGTCGATTAGACCTAAATGGGGTAGCCCCAAACCGAATGGGACTCACCGATGAATGTTACCGTATGTGAAGAGAACACTCGGTGGATTTGATAGTCTATGACGGCGGCAGTAGCGCTTCAGAATGTATTTAAGGTTTACAACACTACTCCGGTAGTCAATAACTTGTCATTGACGATTCAGTCAGGGGAAATTTTTGGGCTGCTAGGACCTAACGGGGCAGGTAAATCCACCACAATTCGGATGCTGACGACGCTGACACAGCCGACTGAGGGGCAAATTTTTGTGGCGGGCTACGATGTCGCCAAGCAGCCCTTTTTGGTCAAGCAGCAGATTGGTGTGGTGCTGCAACAAATGAGCGTGGATATAGATCTGACCGTGTGGGAGAACATGGAATTCCACGGGCGGATGCACCACATTCCCAAGGTTCGGCGGCAGCAGGATATCGATCGCTGGCTGGAGTATGTGGAATTGAGCGATCGCCGCGATGACTTAGTTAAAACTCTTTCAGGCGGTATGAAGCGCCGCCTGCAAATTGCCCGCGCCTTGCTGCACGAACCGTCTATTCTATTTTTGGATGAACCCACCGTCGGGCTTGATCCTCAAACCCGCCGCCGCCTCTGGGAAATGATCAAAGGGCTGAACCAGCAGGGAATGACGATGTTAATAACCACCCACTACATGGATGAAGTGGAATATCTCTGCGGCTCAGGCTTTAGTCATTCCTCCGTGCCCAACCGCATCGGTATTATGGACAGCGGCAAGCTGATTGAACTGGGCACCCTGGATGAACTGCGCCACAAGCATGGCCAGGGACTAGTAATGAGACAAACTGAAGATCGCTGGGATTATACGTTTTTTCCCACGCTCGACAATGCCAACGCCTACTTTGAACAACAGCCCAATAAAGCAGGAATGATGGTGCGCCCGTCGAACTTAGAAGACATTTTTGTAGAACTGACGGGGCGTGGGTTAGATTAATGCTCTAAAACTGCTAGATCCCCGGCATTTCAGAAAGGCCGGGGATCTACTTGTCAATATTTTTTGCTGATGAGCTAGTACATTAAAACGGCATAGCTACAATCAGCAACGCCTAATTTTTATAGATTTGAGCAGTAACCTCAAGGGTTATATGTTGCCTTAAAACCTAGCTCTGACAGATATTTTCTCAAGACTGTCATACTGGTAAATCAGTAGGCTAACGGCTAAGATGAGCGGCGGCTAGTAAATTCTGACACACTACCTTGATCTCTCGCTCTGTCCGCTCCATCGCATTGTTAGCCTGCGTTTGCTTCACCCAGTTTTCTAGGGTTGTCGCCAATTCTCAGTCTGTAGACCAGGAACTCGATCAAATTCTCTTTGGTTTGCTGTGACCATGAGAAGGTTGTGTTGCAGTGCAGTAGCCGCAATCAAGACATCGTACGCACCAATCGGCTGTCCTTGAGATTTGAGGGCAGCACGAATTTGAGCCGCTTGTTCCGCCTCTACAGTGCTGAAAGGGAGAATTGTTACAGAAGACAGAAAACTAGAGATCGCTGGTTCAACCTTCTGGGCACGCTGAGGATTGAGTGCCAGTCCGTAATGTAACTCCATGACCGTAATTGCCGAGACAGCAATATCAACAGGTGGGGTTTGCTTGAGTCTGACTTTAGTGCCAGCTTCACCCTTGATGAAGTCGCTGATGACACAAGTATCGAGAAGATAGCGCATCAGAAAAGCTCCGGTTCACGAGGCGGGAGGAGTCCGTCACGATAGGACTCAAACGTAGGGAAGTCAGGAATGCCTTCATAGGACAAGATAGCCTCTGACCACTGGAAGATAGAAATAGGTGGCGTTTGAATCATCCGACGTAAGGCTTGCAGAATCAAGGTTTG
>JBBQFG010000265.1:0-6574 GCA_038321765.1 Elainellales cyanobacterium | reverse complement strand
GCATGTCCTAAGCTTTATGACTATGTCTATAAAAGCTTGATTTGTCGTGAGCAGGCTCACGACAAATCAAGCTTTCCAGAGAATCTGCTGTTACGGAGCTAAAGCACTACCGCGCAGCAAGCTACCAATTGTCTTGGCTGTAATCTTCAACTGCGTCAGCGGGTTGGCAGGCACCACCGTTTTGTAGAGGTAGCTGTCAAACGTGAGCCGCTGCACATCAATATCAGCACACATTTCCACAAACGCTTCGCGAGTCGCGTCAGATCGGTAGAAAACAGTTTGCAATAGGTCTAGCACTTTGTAGGTTAGACCATATGCCTTGTCCCAACGCTTCAGGTAGACCTTGAGGTCGTCTTCGGTGGGGGTGCGCTGTCCCTCATTGCAGAATTCCACAATGGTTTCGGCACACATGCGCCCAGACTTGGCCGCAAAGTAAATACCTTCCCCTGAAGACTTGGTTACATACCCAGCCGCATCACCAACAAGCGCCACACGCCCTACAACCCGTCGAGGGCGAGGATGTTCGGGAATGGGGTGCGCTTCTACTTTGATGATTTCACCGCCTTCTAGCCTATGGGCGGCACGCTGACGAATTCCAGCTTGTAAGTGTTTGATTTTGGCCTTGTTCACCTTCATGGTGCCAGTGCCTACAGCGACGTGATCATGCTTAGGGAAGACCCAGGCATAAAAGTCGGGTGATACGTCGTCTCCCACGTACATCTCAGCCAGTTCATGGTAGTACGCCATTTTGTCTTCGGGAAGACGAATGCGCTCCTGAAAGGCGATCGCGTAGTTGTAATCGCCCGCGTCAATGGCTTTAGCAACCCGCGAGTTAGCGCCATCAGCGCCGATGATCAAGTCAACCTGAAGGGTTTGAGCAGTGCCTTCAATGCTTCCACTGGAATGATCAGCGTAGTGAATGATGTAAGGAGCCGTGCTAGTGGTAGGAATGTCTACCGCATAAACGGTGCCGTTAATGAGTTTGGCACCTAATTTGTGAGCGCGCTCTCGCAAAAAGCCATCCAGCACTTCCCGACGGCACATGCCAATATATTCGTCATCTTTGAGCGTGCCACCAATGTTGACCTCAATGTTTGAGGGCGAGATCATTTTCATCTTGCGAACGCGACGATCAATGATTTCGGGCGGTAAGTCAAACTCGTCTACCATGCACAAGGGAATTGCCCCGCCACAAGGTTTGGCGTTATCTAACTTGCGCTCAATTAAATAAGTTTCGATACCTGCTTTTGCCAAAGTCTCGGCAGCAGAAGAACCTGCCGGACCGGAACCAACTACAGCAACCCGGAGTGCCAAAGGTCGTCTCCCAATCTCTAAAATCAAGATCTACGAGATGAATGGTATCACGGACTGGGAGTCAGATGGGGGACGGCTTCCAAGGATGTGACCGAAAAGAAATAGAGCTTAACGTATTGTTACTCGTTGCTGTACCGATTCATAGAATTGTGACATTCGGTTTACGTTTCAACCGCTGATATGGCTGTAGCCAGCGCGGTTGGGATAAGGACATTTTTAGTGGCGCATTGTGCCACTAAAAATGCCCTTATTTTCCTTAGTTAAAGTAATAAAGTGGCTACGGCTGTACCAGCAAGGCTTACACACATCATCTGAAAAATCCAAACGGTGGTTACTCTAAACTTGGGTTTTCAAAAGGCGAACTGCTATCTTCTGTCGTTGGCACTGCTGTAGGGTTTTCTGGTGAATCAGGGCTGGGACTGGGACTGGGATTGGGACTAGGCCTGTTCTGAAAAGCGGCTTTGGAGCTAGTAAACTGCTGCCGAAGGCGATCGAGATAGGTTCTGCCTGTAACTTTTTGCGACTTGGGCACTGCTGTGGAGGAAGGCGGAGCAGGTGAAGCAGGTTGAGAAACGGTCTCTGGCTCGTTTGGCTCAGTTAATATTGGCGGCAGTTCTTCTTGAGGTGCCTCCAGCGGCGGTGTAGGAACGAGGGGTAGGTTTGGCTCAACAGGGGTAATCACGTTGGGCTTGGGCGATTTGGGGTTGCGCGATCGCTCTACTTGTTTTCTGGTCTGAGAGTCAACTGTTGGTGCTGGGTTAGTCTGAGGGGACGGGGCACTAATCAGATTTGTATCTTCAAGAGCTTCCTGATCAGAAGCCTTTTCATCAGAAGCCTTTTCATCAGTCAAGTCCGGCGATCGCTCCACCTGTATTGTGCTCTTATCGGATGACCGGGGGCGGGACTTCACCGGAGCCGGAAGGTTACTGGTGTCAGGAGTCGCCGTGGGGACTGACGGGGTAGGGGCTAATTTTTCAGGACTCGCTTCTGGAACTGGAATGGGCGGTACGGCGGGAGTAGGAAGCGTTAGCGTCGGGCTGGGCGGTAGTATTGCCGGGGTAGTCGGTGTAGGTAGGATGCTGGGACTAATTTCAGGACTGACTTCTGGGCTGACTTCTGGGCTGGGCGTTGGACTGGGCGTTGGACTGGGGGCTGGGCTGGGTGTTGGGCTGGGTGTTAGTGGCTCTGGCACATAGTTAGGATCAACAATGCTTCGAGCGTCAGTAGCCGTTAGTTCGCCTCGCACCAGTTTTGAGAGGGTATCGGTGCCGCCCGGTTGATATGTGATTACGCGAACAGTGTTGTTGAAAGCATTGGCGATCGCCTCCCCGTCTTCGTTTAGCAGTTCTAGCTGTAGCCAGTTCTTACCCGGTTTTAGCCCCTTCAAATAGATGGGTTGCCACTCGTTAAAAATGAAACTTTCGCCGTTGACAGTGGCTCGAATACGCCAGTCTTGAATGCTGTCGTCGGGGCGTTCTTGAGCAATCAGATGGAGGGGAACGTTAGTCAGATAAAAATCCAACATGACTGGTTCTGCGCCATAGGTTCCGGTAGGGCGGCTGTAGGTCAACAGCGGTTGTCCAGGGAGAGGTTGATTCTCTGATGTTTTAGCTAGCACATGAAATGTGACTAGGGCAAAGGCTCCATCGTTTTTAAACGTTTCATGCCAAGGCCGAGAGGCGATCGCCCGAATCGTATGGGTTCCTGGAGCCAAATCCTCAAATATCAGCGGCTGCTCTAGATCATACACCGCTTGATAAGGCCGGTTGTCTAAAATGACATGCAAGTGAGGCCCTAATCCTAAAGCTTTATCCTTATAGATAGGTAAGTCTTTTACTTGGATACGAACAGTTACACGTTCGTCCTTTAGCACTTCACCAGGACGAGGGCTAAGAATTTTAATTTGAGGCTGGTAGGTTTCTAGAAAGGGGCGGAGTTCCTGAAGAGCATTGGGTGGCGAGACCTCAGACACATTGCCCACCAGTGGGGCGTTCGCACCCGACGGGCGCACATTTTTGCCAGCAGGGCGATCGCCACACGACACCAAGCCCAAGCCCAGTGCTACCGCCATTACTCCTGCCAAGAGTGCCCTAACAGTACTCCACCGATACGTTTTCCCTATCACAGCCAGACTCCATGCGATCGCCAATTCAGCTAAAAACCTGTCCATACGGAACTATATAGGATTAGCGACCCTCTCAGCGATACACCTTCTGAGGGTGGTTCAGGAATCTTCTATCTATATAGGACTCATATAAGTAGTTCAACCTAAATAAAAACCAAATTCTAAAACCCTGCGCCGCCCGCACAGCGGGCGGCGCAGGGTTTTATAGCCATAGTCACAAAGCTTAGGACATGCCAGCGTCATTACCGCGCAGGCGGGGATGACGCAGGGAAATATAGAGCAGAAGGAATACCGCGCACGCGGGAAAGACAGAGAGGCGTCCACTTAATAAAGGCTAACCCAAAAAAAAATCCTTATAGCCATTGTCATAAAGCTTTGTACATCCCAGCGTCATTCCCGCGCAGGCGGTAATGACGCTGGCACCTATCGAGCAGATGGATTCCCGCGCAGGCGGGAATGACAGAGAGGCGTCCTCTTAATCATGGCTACCGCTATAGAATCTTAATATTTAATTAAGCCCACCTACTTATCACATGTATAGGCCTCACACCCTAAATAAAAAACCAAGAAAGTTGAATACCGTTGCCAACGCGTCGGCAACGGTATTCAACTGCATCACTCTTCTCTACCAAATCTTTGTCATTTGTTTAGTTTTGTAAATAATTAGCAGTAATGGCAAGATTGCTGGATCACCGTTGAGGTTGAAAAGCACAGCGAGTCTTGTTTTGCCATTCTTGAATTATTGTTACTTGTCGTCAGACTGTTGCAGATCACCGCTCTATAATCAGTGGAAACACCCTCCAAGTTTCGCTATCGCTGTTTTGGAGTCCAATCCAACCAGCGATCGTGATATCTCTCTCGATTTCATGCGGCTCTGTTAAGAGCTGCTGCTTAGGAGATTGAACCCGCTCCCCTTGGGTCTCTTAGGCTTAGCCATTACACATCGGTTCTTGGCTGATGAGTTGAGTAGAGAGTTGCTGCTTTATGCAGAGCTTGGTTTGGGTCTTATTTTCGTTCCTTGTCTAGAGAGAGGAGAGTCTCTAAATGACAACTACCCCACGGGAGCGAGAGGCGAAAGCCAAGATCGCAGTGGACAAGGATCCGGTTCCCACCTCCTTTGAGTTGTGGGCAAAGCCGGGTCATTTCGACCGTACCCTGGCAAAGGGACCAAAGACCACAACCTGGATTTGGAACCTCCATGCCGATGCTCATGATTTTGATAGTCATACCAGTGACCTAGAGGATATCTCCCGCAAAATCTTCAGCGCTCATTTTGGTCACCTAGCGGTGATCTTTATTTGGCTGAGCGGAATGTATTTCCACGGCGCTAAGTTTTCAAACTACGAAGCTTGGCTAACCAACCCAACTGGTATCAAACCCAGTGCACAGGTGGTCTGGCCGATTGTTGGTCAAGAAATTTTGAATGCAGATGTAGGTGGTGGGTTCCACGGAATCCAAATTACCTCCGGCTTCTTCCAACTTTGGAGAGCGTCGGGCATCACCAATGAATTTCAGCTTTATTGCACCGCTATTGGTGGTCTAGTCATGGCAGCGTTGATGCTGTTTGCTGGCTGGTTCCACTACCACAAGCGTGCTCCTAAACTGGAGTGGTTCCAAAACGTTGAATCGATGATGAACCACCACCTAGCAGGTTTGCTGGGCTTGGGTTCTCTCGGTTGGGCAGGGCACCAGATCCACGTTTCACTGCCGATTAATGAGTTGCTTGATGCTGGGGTTGCTCCAAAAGACATCCCCTTGCCTCATGAGTTCATTTTGAACTCTAGCCTCATGGCAGATATTTACCCCAGCTTTTCTAAGGGTCTAGCACCCTTCTTTACGCTGAACTGGGGCGAGTATGCAGACTTCCTCACCTTCAAAGGTGGACTCAACCCGGTTACCGGTGGCTTGTGGCTGAGCGATACGGCACACCATCACTTGGCGATCGCCGTTCTGTTCATCATTGCGGGTCACATGTACCGCACCAACTGGGGCATCGGCCATAGCATGAAGACCATCCTGGAGGCTCACAAGGGTCCCTTCACGGGTGAAGGTCATAAGGGTCTCTATGAGATTCTTACTACCTCTTGGCATGCTCAGTTGTCCATCAACTTGGCAATGCTGGGGTCTCTGACCATCATCGTGGCGCAGCACATGTACGCCATGCCTCCTTACCCTTACTTGGCGACCGACTATCCCACGCAGATCTCTCTGTTTACCCACCACATGTGGATTGGCGGATTCTTGATTGTGGGTGCGGCGGCTCACGCTGCCATCTTTATGGTGCGCGACTACGATCCGGCTCAGAACGTGAACAACCTTCTGGATCGCGTCATCCGTCACCGCGATGCCATTATTTCTCACCTCAACTGGGTTTGTATTTTCCTCGGCTTCCATAGCTTTGGTCTGTATATCCACAACGACACCATGCGTGCTCTGGGTCGCCCTCAAGACATGTTCTCTGATACGGCGATCAATCTTCAGCCAGTGTTTGCCCAGTGGGTTCAACATCTGCATACTATTGCACCCGGTGGCACTGCTCCTAACGCCCTAGCACCTGCTAGCTTTGCGTTTGGTGGTGGCATGGTGGCAGTGGGTGGCAAGGTTGCCATGATGCCGATCGCCTTGGGCACGGCAGATTTCATGGTGCACCACATTCACGCGTTCACGATTCACGTGACGGCTTTAATTCTCTTGAAGGGTGTGCTGTTTGCCCGTAGCTCTCGTCTGATTCCAGACAAAGCGAATTTGGGCTTCCGTTTCCCTTGCGACGGTCCCGGTCGGGGCGGCACCTGCCAGGTTTCTGGTTGGGATCATGTCTTCCTAGGTCTATTCTGGATGTACAATTCCCTCTCTATTGTGATTTTCCACTTCAGTTGGAAGATGCAGTCGGATGTCTGGGGAAGCGTGGCACCCGATGGCTCCGTGACGCACATTACGAACGGCAACTTTGCTCAAAGTGCCATCACGATTAACGGATGGCTGCGTGACTTCCTCTGGGCGCAGTCCACTCAGGTGATCAGCTCCTACGGGTCAGCTTTGTCTGCCTATGGTTTGCTGTTCTTGGGCGCTCACTTTGTGTGGGCATTCAGCCTCATGTTCCTGTTCAGCGGTCGTGGCTACTGGCAGGAATTGATT
>JBBQFG010000264.1:0-6599 GCA_038321765.1 Elainellales cyanobacterium | reverse complement strand
CTGTGCCATGGCCATCCGCTGCCCATTGCAAGATCAAGGCGCGGTCGGTGTGGAGGAAGCGTCGGACTTCAACGACGGTGGTCTGAAGAATTGTATCTAGATCCAGGGAGTGGTAAATTTGCTGGGTAATCTGCGCCACCACATGCTCGCGTTCAATCTGCTGTTGCACCTTGGTGCGTAGCTGTACCGCTGCGATCGCCCCATTTACAGCCAAATGCAGCCTTTCTGGAGTAATCTGCCCCTTCACCTGATAATCTTGCGCCCCTGCCCTCATCGCTTGCACGGCGATCGCCTCATTCCCCTGCCCCGTCACCACAATCACCGGCAGACAAAACTCTGGGGCGGCGGGTTGCAGCCGGCTGAGAAATTCTAGGCCATCAATGTCGGGCAAGCGATAATCGAGCAACACGGCATCGGGGCGATGCTGGTGCCACAGGTCTAACCCTTGTTGCCCTAGCGTTGCTTCTAGGATGGTGTAGGTATGGTCGCTGTCGCGCAACAGGTAGCGCCGATAAAATTCTCGATCTTCGGAAGAGTCATCGACAATTAAGAGGGTGCGCGCCGTTTGATGCATGGTTGATCAGTCCTCTGGACACTCAAGAAGTGCGGTAACTTCAAACCGATCATCTACGAGGGTTTGAATGTCTCGGTTGAGTTGAGCCAGGTACCAGGCAGGTTTAGGTCTAACACACTTAAGCCAGGACGGGGCGAACTCGCGCGCAAAGTCTTCGTTGCTGTCTTCCACAACCAATAGCGGGGGTGCTGGCCGCACAGAAGCAGATGAAGTGCGAATCATGGGGTTGCCTCTGCTGACAAGGTGAAATAAAACGGACTGCCTTGGCTGGGCAATAGATTCTACCCAAATTCTACCACCGTGCCGCTCCACGATTTTGCGGGCAATAGTCAAGCCAACCCCCGTACCAATTTTTTCTAGGACAAATGTCATGGGCTGGATGTGACGTTTGCCTCAAGCGATCGCCCTATGGCCAAACCTACGATAGAAACATGCTTAAAGCCAACACAGAAATCTAGGAGTTTTGATTGTGCTGAAGTCTATCCCCGAGGCTCAAAAGCAAAACGTTAAAACGCTGATTGCCGACATCAAAAACAGTATTGATGTACCGCCGTCAGAGACTAGTCTGCAACAGTTCAAAACCGATTTAAAGGCAGCATTTAGCGATCGCACCCTCACCCAGAGCAAACTTTAAACCATTGTGGGCGATCTGACCGACATTGTTGAAAGCGCTGGGATTACCTTTGCCGAAGCGCGCACCCTGTTCTACGATTTGCAAGACATTGGCGAAACCTCTCGCCTGCCCCGCACCAACGACGACCTGCAAGGCACCGACGATAATGACACGCTGTGGACAGGGCTGGGAAATGACACCCTGACTGGAACGGATGCCGCGAATGCAGGGATTGCTGAAGTGGACTTACTGTGTGGCGGTGGCGGCAAAGATACGTTTGTGTTGGGCATCGCTGGCAGCATATTCTACGACGATGGCAAAGCTGGCACCGCCGGGCTGGCTGACTATGGGGCGATCATTGACTTCAACAAAGCCAAAGACACTATCCAACTATCGGGCAGTGCCAGCGCCTATACATTGAGTGCTATACCCGAACAGCTTGGATTCACCGGAACGGGCATTTACTATACCAATAGTTCTGCTAGCAGCGTTCCCGAACTGGTTGGTGTTGTGGTTGGCATTACCCTGAGTGACTTCAGCACTGGCTTCAGTTTTGTCTAAATACCACAGAACTGTGGATTGGTGAGCCTGCACTATCTCTTTGCTGCTACCGTGTACACACATCTCGGACAAGGTATCAACGTACTGCGAGATTCCCCTAAATCCCCGCGCTGGCGCGCCGCTGCGCTAGAAAAAAGGGGGACTTTGAATCCGGTTCCCCCCTTTTTTTAGACGCGAAGCGGCTTCCCGAAGGGTAAGGGGGGTTAGAGGGGATCAAACCCAGTTGAGGCCAGATCAGAAGACTTTTGTGTGCACAGTAGGGCTTTAGGGAGGACGTGCATCTACCAACCTAGTAAGGAAAAGGATTTTGTAGGTTCAACGGCAGTTTTGACTGGATCTGGGGTTAGATTGGCGAGGTCAGCCTGATCTGGGCTAAGGGAATCGTCTGACGCATCTGCAATGCGAAATTCAGTACAGAAGGTAGCTGTAGTAAAACCGCCAAACCGCTGCACGGTACTGGTTCGCATTCTGAGACTGGGACTAGCAAACCAAAATCGCTCGGTCGAACTCATGGTTTCATAGTCAGTGACCAAGACTAACCCGTCCTCATCATCTATGTGGTATTGCCCTGCAACGGGGACGACTTCTGCATAGCCTCTTTCTCGCAGCAAGGTTCCCTGCTGAGGATGAGTGGTATCTGGAATAAGGGCAAACACGGTAGACCCTTCGTGGTTTTCGTCGTCTTTGTCCCAACCCATGGCACCTTTCCAGGAGACAAATGCGCCACCGATCGCCAGTGTGGGGTCAACCTGATGGAGTTGACAGATCTCGATCACTTTAGGATGGTCAGCAGCAAATGCCTCGACCTGAATCTCGGATTCGCCCGCCTCAGTCCGTTTAAACGCCAAGTGGTGGGTTGTGCGTTGCGATCGCCATACCCCAGTACTCAGTTGAAAAAACTTCATGACATCCATAGATCAAAACCTCACTCCAAACAAAAACAAAAAGGTAGTGGTATTGATGTAAAGATTTTTTGATGGGTGGGCTTCGCCCGCCCATCAAAAAATCTTTACCAATTTAGGACTACCAACAAAAATACCTCTGCTGTTACTCCAAAAGCGATCGCGAATAGAGGCTCTGCAAGTCGGGTAACGCCGTCTTTCACATTATAGAGTTGGAAAAGATTATAGAGTTACAGGAAACACCATTTCTGTACCCCCAGGTCATGCATCCTTGCTGTTTGCTACGGTGTCTCTGTGGTCATCTAGCCAATTCTTCAAGCGAAACAACGACTGGTGTAACCTATCGATTTCTTCAGCACTCCAGTCGGTAAAAATCAGTTGGGCATCGGGGATGATGCAGGCGATCGCCCTTTGGTGTGCTTGCAAGCCTGCCTCGGTGATGTAATGGTACTTAACGCGTTTATCGTCTTGGCTCACTGTGACATCCAAATAGCCTTTCTTGAGCAAATGCTGCACCGTTTTTGTAATTGCAGGTTGATTGGCCTGAAACGCCGAGGCAATCCGTGTGATCGTGCGTCCCTCCTGTGGATTGCGGCTAAAGTGATTTAGCATTGTGAACTGAGGTAACGGCAAATTACTTTCAGTCATCAATTGATTGAACCGCGTGGTAGTTAACTGATTTACAATCCCAAGCCAAATCAAAATCTGTTTCAGTTCTTCAGAATTATGGCCGTTCATACATGGTCAACCTAGATAAAAACCTGACCCTCAGATCTTGTGTTGCTTGCGGCGCGGGCAGCGTAAGATTTTGGGATTTTACATTCAATAACGCCCACCTAGTTAGTCTCCTAGGCTAGCAGCAAATCCTGTAAATCTCGACGAGGGGCAGGGGCAGGCTGCTCTGCATATCCCAACCGCACTAGAATCTGCACCCTATGCCCTTCAGCAATATCGAGCATTGTCAAAAACCCTTGTTGCAATGCCTGCATCTCTGCATACTCTTGAAGCACCTGGCTCATGGGATGCATAGCAACCCCCAACGCTGTTGTTTTGAGGTTGAGACGAGCATAGGCACGACCGACAGCTAGCTGAGTTGCTCGCGTGTTGTCGCGGGTGGTGATCCAGGCAAACGCAGGCGTTGCGACTGCCATATCTCGATACATCTTCACTCCCGATTGAAACGCCTGGGATGTCGGGTCAGCTAGCTTTTCTCGGTTTACCATGCCCAACAAACGCCCCCATCCAATGGGCGCTCCCGTTAAGTCAATCCCATTGCGATGTTGTTCAACTTCACGCGCACCAATCCGCATAACATCCACACTTTCTTGATAGGTATGTGGCGTTTGCAGCTCAATTTCCATACCCGACTGCACCACTCCTTGCAATGCTAAGACTCGTGGTGGGTCGGTGACAACAGCAAGTTTGCAATCGGGATTAGTGTAGGCAGTAGCCAACTCTTGTTCATGTTCAGGTTGTAGTGGCTTCGTCAGATCGAAGGGAACTTTGGCACTGCGTCGTTGCAGAATCTGCTGAAATAGCGGATCAGTCACTCGGCTGGCATCTGGAATGAGCCGAATTGAGGCAACGGGTCGATCATCCACGGCATCACCAAATTCACCTTGGGGAAAATAGGTCATCTCGGTTCGATGCCCTTCTGCACTGGCTGCAAGATCGAGTAGTTCTAAAAACGCACCGTGCCCGATTAAAATCTGACGAGAAAATGGATCGGTTTGGGGCAATAACCGGGTGCGATCGCAATACAGGTCAATTTGCCCAGGCTGGCTCAGGTCAACCAGCCAAGGCTGCATATTGTGGGGATTAGGAGCCAGAATTGCGTAGGATAAGACACGCTTACGAATATCGGAGTCAGTTGGCTTAGAGTTTGACCAGGCGGCGATCGCAGTGGATGGCATTTTGTCTAAATCGATTGCTGCCTTACCTGCGGCCACAACTACGACTGTAGACCCGGCAATTAAAATGAAGTTGCGTCGAGAGAGTCTCATAAAACCTCAGAAATATTCCTAAGAATATAATAACATTCCTAAGAATATAGTCAAGGATTTTTGTTCAGTTAAGTAGTGCAACCTAAATAAAAACCAAATTCTAAAACCCTGCGCCGTCCGCACAGCGGGCGGCGCAGGGTTTTAGAATCTTATATTTAATTAAGCCCACCTACTTATAGCCATAGTCATAAAGCTTAGGACATGCCAGCGTCATTCCCGCGCAGGCGGGAATCCACCCCCGCACCTATCGAGCCGATGGATTCCCGCCTACGCGGGAATGACAGGGAGGCGTCTTAGTTGATCATGGCTACCGCTATAACAACCTGGGAATTGGGGCGATCGCCTGTTGCAGAATTTCCCTAGCTAATTTCCCTAGCTAATTTTTCTGGCATAACCGTGCCATCCGCATAGAGTTTGGGAGAATGGTAACTGAGCTTACAGGCTCTATCCAACCATTCGTAAAGCCAGTTATGTCCGATCAAGCTATTAGTGCCGCCGTTGCCAAACTCTACAACACCTATCCTTTTCCACCAGAACCGTTATTGGATGAACCGCCTCCGGGCTACAACTGGCGCTGGAATTGGCTAGCTGCCTACAACTTTTGTACCGGACAAAAACCCCGCGCAGCGAATGCTCGAATTCTTGACGCTGGCTGCGGCACGGGGGTGGGCACTGAATATCTGGTGCATCTCAACCCAGAGGCAAGCGTGGTGGGCATTGATTTGAGTGCCGGGGCGTTAGCGGTGGCAAAGGAGCGGTGCCAAAAATCGGGCGCAACAGGGGTAGAGTTTCGTCACCTCAGTTTGTTTGATGCCGAACAACTGCCAGGAGAATTTGATCTGATTAACTGCGTTGGGGTATTGCATCACACCCCCGATCCGATTCGCGGCATTCAAGCATTGGCGCAAAAGTTGGCACCGGGAGGGATATTTCACATTTTCGTCTACGGCGAGTTAGGGCGGTGGGAAGTGCAGTTGATGCAGGAGGCGATCGCGTTATTACAAGGCGATCGGCGCGGCGACTATACCGACGGAGTATCCGTTGGGCGACAGTTATTTGCGGCACTACCAGAAGATAACCGCTTACGCCAACGCGAACAGGAACGCTGGTCTTGGGAAAATCAACGCGATGCTTATTTTGCTGATATGTATGTCCACCCGCAAGAGATCGATTACAACATCAATACGGTATTTGAATTGATTGATGCGTCGGGGTTAGAGTTTATCGGTTTTTCCAATCCTCAGGTGTGGAATTTACAACGGTTGATTGGTAAAGCACCGGAACTGGTGGAACGGTCTAATGGGTTGAGCGATCGCCAGCGCTATCGGTTAGTTGAACTGCTTGATCCACAGGCCATCACCCACTACGAGTTCTTTCTGGGACGCACTCCGCTCCCTAGACACGATTGGGCGTTAGATAGCGATCTCTTGTCTGCGATACCCGAACCGAGTCCCTGCATTCAGGGCTGGCGCGATAGCCAACAATTTTTCAATCCCGACTATCAGGTTGTGCAGTTGACCGATCCAGAGTGGAAATTTTTACTGGCCTGTGATGGCAATGCGGTGCAGCAAAAATCAGTTGAGCAAATTTTGCAGCTTGTAGAGGTGAGTTTAGAAGATGTGCGATCGCTGCAACGTCAGCAGCTCATTCTTCTCGCACCAGTAGTAGAGTAAACCCGTCGGTAGTCCTAAATTGGTAAGGATTGCGTACAAAATAAAACCTAATCTTTTTTTGGACGTGGGGGGGGCCCCGCGGGCCGACCAAAAAAATATTTGTGGGGTAGTTTTTATGAAAGAAAATTGTTGTTTTTTCTCTTTGTTTTCTTGTGGGGCCGCGCCCCCCCCCCCCACCCCCCACCTCTCATTATCCAAAAAAAAACCCCCCCTACCCTGTGTTCCCCCGCCCCCCCCGCCCCCCCCCACGTCCAAAAAAAGATTAGGTTTTAT
>JBBQFG010000263.1:0-6695 GCA_038321765.1 Elainellales cyanobacterium | reverse complement strand
GGTGCCAATGTGGAGTAGGCCAGTGGGACTGGGAGCGATGCGAACGCGAACGGACATAGGGGGAAGGGATGAGGGGGGAAGGGATGAAGGGGGAAGGGATGAAGGGGGAAGGATGAGGGATGAAGGATGAATGGGCGGGGTGGGTGGGTGTTGGTTGTGGATACCTTTACGATTTTAGCGACTGTTGGTCTTGGTTTCCGGGGGGATGGGGTAAACCATTTTTGGGATGGCGGTGTTGGGGGGCGATCGCGTCGGAGGGCAGTTTTGGTAGGGGCGGGTTTTGGTGGCAACTGGTCAGCGAAACCTGCTTCTAGCCAAACCCGCCCTGTCAGGTGGTGTCACATCTTCTAGACAACCTCCAACGATTGGTGTTGCCTTCATGACAACCTAGCTATTATGTAGAAAAATCTTCTGGCAGAAATAAGCGTATGTTTGGCAAAAAGCCCCCGTCCGAGCCATCCAAGTCTGGGCAACCTAGCCAATCGCAGAGCCTGAGCAATGTGACGCTGAACAGCGGCATGGTGCAACTAGGGCAGGCAGGTGGCGACCTTCATCAGAGCCAAACGGGAAATTTGCGAGCCCAGCAGCAGGGGATCACCGGGGCAGAGGTGGTGACACTGCTGGCACAGTTGGAAGCGGCGGTGAAGGGGGCGGGGCTTGATCCGGCTCAGCAAGCAGAATTGCTGGTAGTGCCCTAAAGGTAAGGATATCTGAAACTCCCTTTCAGTATGAATTTCATCGATTGACTGCCATTTGAAAAGATGCAAGTATCTGCCCATGAGATAGCCCAGAGTGCCGATTATTTCGTTAATATCTTGGCTTTGTAGCTGCAAATGCACGAAAAAAGCCAGGATACTTTAGGTCTACAAGGTTGACTCTAAGCTCTGAAAGCTTTACAGGAAAGGAGCTATGTCCATCCTTACCTAAATAGGACTACCAAAGCTGTCACTACCGCACGCAAAAATCTAGATTTAGAAAGATATAAGAGTATAGCTCTTGGGTAAACCAACGCTCCCACACCTGCCGAAAGGTGGGACTGGCAATGAATGTATTCACCGTGCCTTGCCATTCGGGGTCATCGACAGGCAGCAACATGCCGTACGGATCACAGGTCAACGGGCCAGTGGGAACTAGGCTGTAGCTACTGGGCAATAACTCTTGACGATTCGCTTGGGGGCGTAGCAAAATGCCATCTGCCGCGAAAGCATCGATGCTGCCATTGGCGAGAGCCTGTATGCCAGTGGACGTGTCTAGCCCTTCCCCAAGTTGAACAATGCTGGCATCCGGATAGCGGCTTGCTAAAAAGCTGGCGGTTGTTGTGTTGCCAACTACGCCGATCCGAACGTTGCTTAAAGACCCAAGGGGGTTGACGTTGGCCTGATTGGCCGTAGGTACCAGCAATTGGGTGCCCGTTAAAAAGAATGGGGTAGAAAAAGCAATATTATCGACATCTTCTAGAACGGTATTGGGGCCACATTCTAAATCTACAGTTTCGTTTCGCACTAGCTCAAACCGATTATCTAGCAAAGATTGGGCGACGATATTTGCTCGGACAGGCCTATTGAGCTGTTGCTGAAGCTGGGCGGCGAAGGAATTCATCAAATCGACGCAAAACCCAGTAGGCTGACCGTTTTCATCCACCGATCCAAAGGGTGCAGCATTCTGGCGCACCCCCACCCGTAGAATGCCAGTGTTGGCAATTTCTTGCAGAATGGGTTTGGCACGGCGGGCAATTTGCGGCGTTTGTAACGTTGGGATTACGGGAATGGGAGGCTTTCGCCCGTAGGCTTGTTCTAACTGGTCAGTCGTTAAAGCTTGAACAAGGTAAAGTTGCAGGGGTTCTTGCTGAACGAACTGAGTATAGGCGGCGGTTAAGTAGCTGCTGTATTCAGGACGATTTGCCAGATAACGCTGCATGAATGCCAAACTGAGTGCGCGAACGTATGTTCGTCCCAGGGTAGGATCGGGGCCTGCCAGGAGACTGTCAATGCTGTCGGTTGGCGGGTTGCGATCGCCTCCCCCAGTACCATCTGCGAAGGTGTGGCCGCTGGGAATGCTGAGCGCCAAATATTTGTCGGGTGTGGTTAACCAAATAAAAGGGTGAATTTGCTCTTGCACAGTGGCGGCGATAAAGTCGTTGCTGCCGCCCATCAGCATCGTTGGAATTTGAATTTTGCTAAGGCTTTCTGGCCCCAGCGCAACACTCGTAATCGGACTAATGGCAAACACGGCTTTAATCCGAGGATCGCGCAGGCTGTAGTTGTAGGGAGGCAGGCGATCGCCCAAACATTGGAGCACTGGAGCCGCGTTGAGAGTGGGTCGAGGGTGAGCACATTCTTGCCGCAAACGAGGAATGTTAGGGTCAGCCCCCGCCAGTGCCAGAACAGTGTAGCCCCCAAAGGAATGCCCGATCGCTCCCACGTTTTGCAAATCCATTCGTCCTCGAAGCGCCGGATCATCTTGCGATAGGCGATCCAACTGGTCTAGCACATAGGTAATGTCTAACGGACGGTCAACGAACTCTACAGGGTTTACGTCACTGCCTACAACTCCCGATAGCAGAGCTTCCCGACGGCTAGCATCGCTGCCAATATGCTGGGGGGCGATCGCCACAAAACCGTGTGAGGCCAGGTGCTCGGCCAGGTAGGCAAAGGCGGCTGGCGAGGAGCCTAACCCGTGGGAAATTACCACGACTGGAGCAGGCTGAGACAACCCTTGGGGCAGATAGAGGTCTACGGCAAAGGGACGGGCAATGCTCTCGCCCGTCAGAGTTTGGCGATCGCGGTTAAACTGCAAGGTTCGGCGCGTTACTTGCAGCCTGCCTGCCTGCGATAAATTGGGCAGTTGCGTAAAATCGACTGCAGGTGCAGCAGCAATTTCTACATCCATCTGCTGACGAATCGCCGTCAGTGCCGCATCGCGATATTCTACTAGAGTCGTAAATTCTTGCCGTAACGCCAGCAGTTCTTCTGCATCAATGCGGATGCTAGCGCTGGGGTAGCGGCGAATAATATTGAGTACTGTTAGCCCTTCAGGATCACCAGCCGCCAGTAGCATCGCGGCTCGCAAGGCAAAAAAACCGTCTTGTCTAGCCTCCGTTTGCACGACTAAGCCCAACCCCTCCAGCATTCGCTCTCCCAGAGGCGCATAGGTAATTTGGGACACCAGCACAGGGTCAACCTCAAACCGCTGCTGCAAAAACCGCCGCAATTCTGCCAGACTGGCGGCATCTAAAAATCGGGCATAAAACCTCAAATCTCCGGTAATGTTGCCCGTCTCAGCATAGATTTGTAGCGCCTCTAGCGATAGCGATTGCTCTAACGCACCCAGCGATACCTTCACCTCCTCGGCTGCCGTCAGTGGCTTAGCACCCCAGACCCCTGGCAACAGCCCCAGCGCGATGCCCACCCCAGTTGCAATCCATCGCCACCAAACTGCTGTAGTTTTCAGCCCTTGAGAACGGCGTGAACGCGATCGCCAGCTATGTTGTGCCACCATAAACGTCTGTCCTACACTACGCACTATAAATTCTCCTCATGATGTAGTGTGCCACAGCCGTTACACCTTTCTGATTGTGGTTGCAGATGTTTGAGCAGTCTCCGGCATGGTTGATTGTTTGGTAGTCCTAAACTTGTAAGGATTTTCAGATGGGCGGGCTTCGCCCGCCCATCTGAAAATCCTTACCTCAATACCACTACCGATTGTTTAGACACTTAGGATTACAAATCAATTAAATTGAAAAGACCACTCACTCCGCTATCCATGTCTTCACCGCAAACTCAGTTTCCCCAATCTTTTCCGGCCACTGTACCCTCAACACCCGCATGGCAAATTGAGCTGCTGTACGACGGGGAGTGCCCCCTCTGTGTTCGAGAAGTCAACTTTTTGCAAAAACGAGATGCAGGGCGCGGGCTAGTCGCGTTTGTAGATATTGCCGATGACGGCTACAGCCCAGATGCCCACGGTGGTGTAGACTTTGAAACCGCGATGGGACGCATCCATGCAGTACTTGCCGATGGCACCGTGATTCAAAACGTAGAAGTCTTTCGTCGCGTCTATGACGTTTTGGGCATGGGCTGGATTTATGCCATCACCCGGCTTCCCATCATCGGTGCCGTTGTCGATTGGCTGTACGGCCTTTGGGCAGATCGACGGTTAGCGCTAACAGGACGACCGAGTTTGGAGGCGATCGCCCTCCAACGCCAGACCCGCCTTGAATCGGCCACCGCACAATGTAATGACCAGAGTAATGACCAGACCCGCTGCCGCTTAGAGAATAAACCTTCTGTATAAATCACGTCTCAACTTCCAGAAAAGGTAGTCCTAAATTGGTAAAGATTTTTTGATGGGCGGGCTTCGCCCATCAAAAAATCTTTACATCAATACCACTACCCCAGAAGAAATGATTCAGCTTGCAAACAGGCGCTAGTTTCACGCTTGTAATGATCACTTGCGGCTCTGCACAGCCCATACTTCAAACAATCAGTCCATCGCTAATCAGTCCATTACTAATCAGTCCATCACTAAGTAGATGGGCGTAATTAAATCTAAAACCTTAAAAGTCTGCGCCGCCCGCGCAGCGGGCGGCGCAGACTTCTAGAATCTTGTTTTTATTTAGGTTGAACTACTTACCACGGCCAAACAGGCATTATGCAGGAGGTCAAATGGTGCGGTTAAAAACATGGCAGTGGGTCGTCTTAACATTGCCGATCGCCCTAATCATCATCTTTTTGCTGGTGGCAGCCGGATGGAAAATTCATGAGTGGGGCTTGAGTTGGGTTTGGGCAGTTGTGACCTTGGCGCTGGTGGGCTGGCGCTGGCTTTTAGTACGATGGACGCGCCCCGCGATCGCCCAGGTAGAAGCAGCAATGGCAGAAATGAGCCGCGAGCTGGAATTAGAGGCAAAATCCCTAGAATCGTCTCCAGAATCGCGCGCAGCCGCACTTCCCGGCGCAGATCCGACTGTCCAAGCAGAAGCCGCTCTCCAAAAAATCTTGGCCGTTGCCCAAGCCGATCGCGCCCTATGGGAAGACTGGCCTACTTTTTGGCAACGCTGTCAGGAGCTAGTGGTGGCGATCGCCCACATCTATTATCCCGAAGTTAAATATCCGTTACTCAATATCTATATTCCCCAAGCCTACGGGTTGATTCGGGGTACCGTAGACGACACCGATCAATGGATGCAAAAACTGTCGCCCGCGCTCAACCAAATGACCCTGGGGCAGGCGTATCAGGCATACGAAGTCTATCGCAAGCTAGAACCCTCAGCCCGTAAGCTGTGGCAAGTTTGGAACTGGGCACAGTGGCTGTTAAATCCGGCGGCGGCTGTGGCGCAGCAGGCCAGTAAGCGCTACAACACCCAGGCTAATCAGCAATTATTGGTGAATTTGGGTCAGCTATTACGCGAGTCAGCCCTGCGTAACCTGTGCGGGCAGGCCATTACTCTCTACAGCGGCAGTGCGATGGCTCCCCATCGAACCGACAGCCTTGACCGCAGCATTTCATCTCTACCCTCAGCTAAAACACAAACCCTGCGCGACATCCTCACCCAAGCTCAACCCGCCGAGGCGATCGCCCAGCAGCCTGTCAGTATCTTACTGGTGGGGCGCACAGGAAGCGGAAAAAGTAGCCTGATTAACACCCTATTTCAGGCTGAACTCGCTACTGTCGATTTATTACCCAGCACCGACCAAGTGGAAGACTTTCATTGGCAAACCCCCACGGGCGATCGCCTGACGCTCTGGGATACGCCCGGTTATGAACAGATCAATCGGGCAGATTTTCGCGATCAGGTGCTAGAGTATGCGACCCAGGCCGATCTGCTGTTACTGGTGACTCCAGCGCTCGACCCAGCGCTGCAAATGGATACAGATTTCCTCAGCGACCTGAAAGCAGACGTAGCCGATTTGCCCGTCATTACGCTTGTCACCCAGGTCGATCGACTGCGACCCATGCGTGAATGGGAGCCGCCCTATGACTGGCAATGGGGCACCCGCCCCAAAGAAGTAGCCATCCGCGAAGCGACGCAGTATCGAGCACAGATTTTAGGAGAATTTTGCGATCGCGTTTTGCCCGTGGTGACCGCCGACTTCAACACAGGACGACAGCCCTGGGGTATCGACATCCTTTCTATGTCGCTGCTGGAGGCGATCGCCCCCGCTAAGCAACTGCGCCTTGCCCGGTTTCTGCGCGACCTCGACACCCGCACCCTTGCCGCCGCCAAAATTATCGATCACTATACCTTTCAGATGACCACCACTCAGGGTCTAACAGCCTTAGTCAAAAGCCCCATTCTGCAATTTCTATCGACTCTTTCGACGGGTTCCCCCGCTCTTGCCTACGTCTTAGCCCAGCAAATCCCTGTCGAGCAGCTACCTCTGGTAATCGGCAAACTCCAGATGGCCTATGATCTCCACAACCTGTTGAAGCCAACCGAAACAAACCCACTCACAGTCGACTGGCGATCGCTCTGGACGTTACTCCTCGAAAACCCTGCTTCACCCGATCGCACTGCCTGGGCATTTGGCCACGCCTTGGTGGAATATTGGACTCAGGATTTGGCGATCGCCCAACTGCATCAGCGGTTTGAGTATTACTTGACGCAGATTTGAGGAAAAATAAACTCAGGTCTGCCAAATCATCATCCGGTTCTGCTACTATTAGTAGCTGTGCTCAAAAAAGCGCAATCGGGCGGT
>JBBQFG010000262.1:0-6793 GCA_038321765.1 Elainellales cyanobacterium | reverse complement strand
CCCCACGAAGTCAGAACCCAGCAAGTCCTTGCAGGCATTGTTGCCGAAGAAACCGCGATCGTCGCCCCCGTCGAACAAAAACCTTTCCCCAAACAGCCCAAAGAACAGCTTGCCGCCATCCGCGATTTGCTGCGAACGAGTGGCGGTGAGTGGTCGATCGAGCAGATTGCGGCTCAGTTTAAGGGCGGTGGGCGCTATAAAGGGGCGATTTCTGAAAACCTGGAACGCCTCGAATGGTTCGGCGTGCTTCTCTGCCGTGAAGATGGGCAAATTAAACGTTGGCAGCTTGCTGATTCATCCACTCAAGCAGCATAAATTTTTCTCAGGAGTTTGCCCATGAAAGCTGACAGTTTCAAAATTTCCAGAGTGTTTAGCAGTGGAGGAGATATCCACTACGTTTTGCCCCACTTTCAACGCCAATACAGTTGGGAGCAAAGAAACTGGCAGACTCTCCTGGACGATGCCTTTGCGCTTTATGAGGAGTACGACCCCGAAAAGGAACCACCAGAGCACTTCCTCGGTTCACTTGTAGTAATTAATGATGGGATTCGCAATGGTGTCATCCCTGCCTTCAATTTAGTGGATGGGCAGCAACGCCTGACAACAATTTCGTTACTATTCTGCGCCCTACACGACCTCGTTCAGGAAACCCATCCAGCAGTTGCCAAGCGAACTAAACGGCTCTTGATGAACCTGGACGAGACAGGAGATGTGCGCTATAAGCTTCTGCCAACTACAAAATATGGCGATCGCGATACCTACACAGCCCTCCTTCGAGGCGAAACCCCACTTCCCAGTGAGTCTGGAATTCCTGGGGCTTACCAGTACTTACGCAAGCAGCTAGAGCAGAAAATTAACGAGGGAGCAATACAGCCTGAATTTTTCTTTATCGTTATCTCCAACTGCTTCCAGGTTGTCTTTATTGACCTAAACCACGACGAAAGCCCATACAAAATCTTTGAGAGCCTGAATGCTAAGGGCAAGCCCCTATCCCAAGCAGACCTAGTTCGCAACTACATTGCCATGAAGCTGCCAACTCAACAGCAGGAAACCGTGTTCAAAAATCAGTGGGAAAAAATAGAACACTTACTGCAAGAAAAGCGGATGGTCGGCAGGTCGCGGATTGGCGAGTTAACTGCCTTTTTGCGACACTACCTGGCAATGGAGTCCAGAGTACTGTGTAGCCAGGAGCATATCTATGAACGATTTCGCGATCGCTGCGAACGTGAGTTTGATACAACCAACACGTTCATTAGTGAAATTGGCACCCTACGAACCTTCGCAGAATATTACGATCGGCTCCTGCGGCCAAAACATGAGGCAGATGCAGCCATTCAAAAAGCGCTCCATCGGCTAAGCCAGTTAGAACTTTCAACCGCCTATCCATTTCTGCTAGCTGCTTATTCTGCCTATCAATCGACCACCATTAGCAAAGATGATTTTTTAGATTTGCTGGGCGTTCTGGAGAATTACCTGGTTCGGCGGCAGGTCTGCGGGGAACCCACCAATTACCTCAACAAGATGTTCCCAACCCTCTGGCGCGATACTCAAATTGAGGTAGAAAACGGGCTTACCTTTAGAGACGCGCTCAGACAGGTACTTGCTAACAAAGGGTATCCGAGCGATCGCAATGTACAGCAAGCAATCCGCACTCGTAAGCAGTACGACTCAAGTAGCCAGGAGAAACTGTGCCTGGTTCTAGAAAGCATTAATCGATACCTACATCAAGGAAAGGGAGGATATACGGTGCTGGATGGATCGCCAACCATTGAGCATATCCTTCCCCAAAAACCCGATTCCTCCTGGAAAAAAGAACTGAACGAAGCCTTTGATCGCACCTATCGAGATTATCTGCACACACTGGGCAATCTCACCCTGGTAACTCAGGAATGGAACTCTCAACTCTCGAATGGATCATTCAAAGACAAAAAGGCTACTTTGTCTGGACACGCTTTGAAAATAAACAGTGGCTATTTCTCCCAGGAAATTCCGCTTTGGAATGAGGCTGCCATCCTTGCCAGAGCAGATATTTTGACCGAAGCTTTTCTTGCGATCTGGGCTGCCTTTGGAGAAGCCAGCCCCGTAATTCAGGAAAGCTACCGTGCCCCTAAATCGGTCACAATTTGCGGAGAAAGTTTCCAAATTTCGGATAAGACCTGGCGGCAATTCATGAAAACTGTCGTGGAGTGGGTTATCCAGAACCATCCCGACCAGTTTAAGCATGTTCGGGCGCAGTTAGAAACTCATTTTTGCGATGATTTGACAGGCAAAAAGTATCCGCGTGATTGGCACAAACTTTCTAATGGCACCTACGTCTACCAATCAGATTCTGCCAGAGGTCACAAAAGCTTTTGCCGTCGTCTTTTGTTAGCAGTTGGGGTGCCTGAAACAGACTGGAGTCTTGAAGAAGCCGAAGTTACAGCTTAGCGGCTATAAACTCGTATGACTTTTTTAGGAAAACTACCCTGATTTCTAAAGCATCTTCTAGCCAACCTCATCCAGGCGATCGAGATTAAACTTCTCCATAATTTCCTTTTGTTCAGCCTCTTCCAGCCAGTGATCGATCGCCTCATTCACAATCGCATTTACCGAGGAGTCCTTAATCCCAGCGATCGCTTTAAGGAGGCGATCGGTTTCCTCAGTGATATAAACTACCAAAAATGTCCTCGCTTTAACCTCGCTGGTAATAGCTATACATAAACTGCGGCATTGCTTAATCTAGGTATGTTTTTTTGAAAGGGGCACGGCGCGACCCTTTCAAAAAAAATCATGCATGAAATTAGCAACACCCATAAAATGCAACGTCAACAAAAAGGGAGTGAGTCTTCTACAGACTCACTCCCTTTTTGTTGATGTTTCTTTTACGCTTTCTTTTTAGATCGACCCGGTTCAAACGGTAAGGCAGGGCGATCGCCATCCACTACTGGCTCACTCTTTTGCTTTTTCTCTTCATCATCGACAATCTTTTGAAGATTCTCAGGCAGTGGCTCACGAGAGAGAATGAAGGTTTGAAACGTTTGAAAGATGTTTGCAATCAGCATATACATCAGCACGCCAGCCGGCAACGGGAAGAACAAAAACATCCCGGAAAATAAAACAGGCGTGATTTTGTTAACAGTATCTTGCTGCGGGTTAGAAGATGGCCCTTGTCCAGAAAGTAACTGGTTCGCATAAAGGCTCAATCCAAAAAAGATAACCATGCCGACAATATCCCAATGTATAGTGCCGTCTTGGTCAAACGCTCCCACTCGACCCAACGCGTCGATAAACAAGAAGCCCTTCTTAGCCGCCAGTCCTTGAACCGTACCCTGAAGCGTTACATCTCCTGGTTGAAGAGCCTCAATGGCTCCGTCTTCAGTAATACGAACTCGATCGTCACCCTTCGTAACCGTCCAAGTCGGCTTAATTTCCGTATCAGGATATTCTGTCAAAACCTCTCGCAGAGGCTGACCAGATACGGTCTGGAAGTCCACCTTTGTAGTTTCCCCAACCGCTAGCTTAGTTCCGCCCGGAATCAAGGCAGAGACAGGGATGTGAACCCCGTCCGACACATAAATGCTGTGAGGTTCTGTGAGATAAGCCTGAGGCTGTATCTGCTCAATTTGCTCCTTAGGGAGGATTTGCAAATTGACGGCATAGTTGATGTCAGAGAATGGCGATCCTCGCAGGGTGGCGAATAGTGCAAACAGAATCGGCATCTGTAGCACCACCGGGAAACAGCCCGCCAACGGGTTGCCAAATTCTTTATAGACCTTGCTCATTTCCTCCTGCTGTTTAGCAGGTTCTTCCTTGTAACGCTCTTGAATCTCCTTGACACGCTTCTGCATAGCTGGCTGAGCAACTCGCATCCGTCGCATATTGCGAATAGAGCCAGCGCTCAAAGGATACAGTGCAAAGCGAACCACGAGTGTCAGAGCCACAATCGCTAGACCATAGCTGGGCACGATCCCGTAGAAAAAATCTAGGATCGGCAGCATCACCTTGTTTGAGAGAAAACCGACACCAAAATCCATGTGCTCTATGTCTACCTTCGTGGTCTGAACTACTCTAAGGGTTTATTAAAACTGAGTTTAAAGTCGTCTCAATTTTAACTGTATCTGAAATGGCTACGCATTAAAATGCTCACAAGTCTTTTAAGTACATACAGCAACCATTATGCAGCAGCCTTGTTTTCTCGACTCGCAATTTTCTCATTAATGTAGCTGGCAACTTCTCTAAAGCGGGGCATTGCCCGTAGCTCCAATCGGCTACCGTCGTTTAGGGTAAGCACCATATCTCCCCACGCTCCCAGTCCTCGTGGCACTGTCACCAAACTCGCTATTTCAGAGTAGATGAGATCGGAGCGATCGCGCCCCATCCATCCTCCCGTGATCGAAATGCGGCGACTGGTAATGCGATAACGCAGCCACAAAGCACGCACAGTAGCACCCACCGCAAGGGGTAAACAGATCACTGTAAACCCTAGTAAGAGATTAAAGATTAAATCTCCGATCGCAGGGCCACCCTCATAAAAAACGTCTTCCTGAACCGCCATCAAGCACCTCTGCTTTTGTCAGCAACTGCCTTAATTCTTGCAGAAATTCTTCGTAACTGCACTCTGCAATACCAGGACGTACGGTAATTACCACCAACCAGCCCGGAAAAAGTTCGGGTAGAAGTCGCCGCAATGCCGCACGAATTTGCCGCTTGATACGGTTTCGCACTACTGAACGCTTACTAACTTTTTGGCTAATGGAAATTCCAATACGGGTCGGCAGCGAAGATACAGGAACCAACTTTAGCTGAGCTGGATCTAGCCCAACTGAGCTAGCTGAGTCCAAACTAGCATGGCTGTTCGTTGCCCGTAAGGCTCTCAGCGAAAGATGAGGTGCATCTCTACGAAGTCCAGCGCGATAAACCGCACTGAAATCTCGTCGATGCTTAAGCCGATACCTCTTAGGAAGAGCCACGTACTATAATTTCGAGCTATTTGGAAAGTTGTCGCGTGAGTAAAGATTCGAGCGGTTCAGACGAACGATAGATAGTTAAGCTGCTGACGCGATTTTTTTAAGATTTAACCCCGTAGCCTAACTTAAGCCACTGCAAGTCTAGCGCGCCCTTTAGTCCGACGCGCCTTAATTACACGCTGTCCATTCTTGGTACGCATCCGGGCACGAAATCCGGATTTTCTCAAGCGTTTGCGGGACGTTCCCCCTAGGGTTCGCTTGGTCATGAGCCATCACTCCGAGTAGTTTTTTGACAAAAAGTCACAGTCTACAATCTTATCACCAAACTACCAGCAAACCAAGGATAGATGCAGCCCCGTTCATAGCGCTGTCCAGATTATTCTCTACCAATGCTGATAATCCAAGTGCCAATGTAACGTCTAAGGGGAATGTCACCAGGGGTTCGCACTAGAGCGTTGAAGTAATGTGTACCGCCTACACGCGGGTTACGGACATTAGAAAGAACAATTTCTACGCGAGAATCTGCTGATACAGGGTCAACTGGGTAAATTAAAATTTCCCGACTCTCTCGATCCCAAGTCACCTGATCTACAGGAACGTTCTCACCATTGATACGCAAGTCAATGTTGTCGTCGTCGAATGTCCCTTCGTAGGTTTCGGGATAGGTGACAGTAAACTCAGAGACTGGCGTTTGCATTTTTTGCCGAGAGATTCGGAGGCGGTAGCGATCGCGCTGGTAGGGTCTGCCGTTGGAATCTAGGCGGAACGAAAGCTGGTTTTCGCGCTCAACTCCACTAAAAATTACAAGTCCAGGTAAACCTTGGGCTTGAATAATGGGAGCAAGGCTTGCTACCAGGCAAGCTGATAGCGCCAGTGCCGTAAATAAACGAGTGGTCAATTTTTTAGTAGCCATATCGTGTGCGTGTCTAGCATTATCTTACTTAGCATTACTTCACGATGTTAGTCATTAAACTTCATCGTTTGTTAACAACTTTAGCATTACTGACTTTAGCAGGAGTTAGCAGTATCGGCACCGCATTATCAATCGACGACAGAACCCAAAGACGGGTTCTGATGTCATTTCGTCGGAGAAAAACAGTGTCGATTCTTTGAAAAGAGATTGTGCTTTTTTCTAGCTGTTATATGAGAACACTGACAGAAAAACTCTATCAAAAGTGCCCACTAGATTGAAACAGCCTACTAGAAAAGATTCCAACGAAGCCCTACCGGTGTTGCTGATTTCATACATGATTTTTTTTGAAAGGTGCACGGAGCAAACCTCTCAAAAAAATCATACCCAGATTAAGCAATACCGCCTTACCTTCTCCGGATAAGCGAATAAGGCTTCCTGACTTTACTAGTCGAAGGGTCATCGCTAACCGCCCTCTCAGGGCAACTTTTTAGGGTAAAGGCTTAGTGTAAAGGGAGATTACTCAGTGTCTCAAAGCACAGGTGAATGCGTTCTAAGTAGTTCAACCCAAATAAAAACCAACTTCTAAAACCCTGCGCCGCCCGCTGTGCGGGCGGCGCAGGGTTTTAGAATCTTATATTTAATTAAGCCCAACTACTTATAGCGGTTACCGATCTGGTGCGGTACGAATAACAAGCTGAAACCCTTGCCCTGTCTGTCCAACGTGTACCTCATGTTAAGAGGAACCGCTATAACACCTTCTTCTTTAACACCCTCTTCGAGAAAAAAGCTCAACACTTCTCTAACCTCTCTAAATTTGTTGTGGGGAGTACACAATCTGTAAATTTTTGCTTTTCATCGTAAAACTTTATAGACGAAGCTACAGCAATCCCAAATGCTTTCATAAATCACTATCTTCATGAATCATTTAGCACTG
>JBBQFG010000261.1:0-6836 GCA_038321765.1 Elainellales cyanobacterium | reverse complement strand
ATTGTCATACAGGGCTTGGCGAAATTGCTGAAGTTGTTTGAAAATCATGAGGTCAATGTGATGAATACTTCATTGACCTTACGGCAGTCGGTGGCTCTCATTGACTGCCTCTCTCTTCAAAGTTAGTCCAAACTAAAGTAAATAAAAACAAGATTCTAAAAGTCTGCGCCGCCCGCTGCGCGGGCGGCGCAGACTTTTAGGGTTTTATGTTTAATTACGCCCGCCCATCAAAAAAACCTTACCAATTTAGGACTACCTGGATTTGAAGCTGCCGGGTTTAAGGCCGAAAAAAGACTAGACAAACTAGTACATGGGTACTATGCTTGATTTCAGCTAGTGCTTCCACTCGGCTTTAGATCTGAATAACCTCCCCTAAAGCCCTGGAAGTTTCCTTCTCATCGCCGTTTTTGGAGATGAATTGAGAGGTGTGACGTACACCACTTACCCCTCAATTTATTACCCTAAAAGGTACTGAATGTTGGGTCGTAGCAAGGCAAGCCATCGGATGGAAGGGACAGTGGAATGAGCGTAGACCAGACCAGCCAGTTAATTCAACTCGTGCTCAATTCGGTGCTGATGGCGATCGCCTGTGGCCTGGTTCTCCTGGCACTGTTGACACGTCACACGGCTATTTATCAACAGTTGTGCTTACTCAGCCGAGACGTACAGGCTTTGTTTGACGGCATCGATCCGCTGTGGGATGCGTTTATCAGCGAGGATGTCTTTCCCAGTGCCGCTCGCCATTATTTGCCTGCTGCCACGCGGCGGGAGCGAGCCAGTCTGCTCAAAGCGCAGCAGCAATATTTACGACAGCGTTATCGCCTTACCCAAACGAGTGTTCTGGCAACCTATGGGGCACTGTTGTTGCTGTTGGGTAATGTTGGCCTGCTTGCTCTCCGCACTCTGATTAGTTGGGATTGGCTGGTTACTATTTCACTCTACCTGTTCGCTGGAGGAACTGTAGTGTTCCTGCTAGGTGTGGGTTTGGCTCTGGTAGATGTCTACAAATCTCGCCGTTCTCTATTGGAAGAACTGCACGGTCATCTGTCTCCGGACAATATTGCTGCATTTCGCGTTAAGTTGCCTCTGCCTGCTCAGCCCCTCGGCTTCCGCAGACACCACCGTAAGTTATCTGCTAGCCCTCAGCAAACCCAGGTATCTTGAGAGGTTATTAACAGTACTAAGTAGGTGGGCTTAAGTAAATATAAGATCCTAAAACCCTGCGCCGCCCGCACAGCGGGCGGCGCAGGGTTTTAGGATTTGGTTTTTATTTAGGTTGAACTACTTACGGACGATTAAAATTGTTAGCCTTAGTTGTGATGAAAACCTGCCGCCGACAGGTTTTCATCACAACTAAGCTCGTTTTAAGCTGAAACGAAACGTAGTGCCATTTAGTACGATCGCCCTTTGATATCCGCTAGCTCCGCTGCTGCCAACACTCCATCTTCTGAGTAGTATCCAGATGCTTTTTTCGCTTCGATTTCTACCTGTGCGTCGGCAGGCACTAACTCAGGTAGAATCGCAACCCGCTGCACCACTTCAATCCCTGCTCCGGTGATGGCATCGTACTTCATGTTGCTCATCGACACTAAGTGATCGATCTTGCTGATCCCCAACCAGTGCAACACGTCAGGCATCAACTCCTGAAAGCGCATATCTTGTACCCCTGCTACGCACTCTGTCCGCAGGAAGTAAGCATCAGCGCGATCTCCACCCTCTTGGCGCTTGCGGGCATTGTAAACCAGGAACTTAGTCACCTCACCCAAGGCACGTCCTTCCTTGCGACAATATACAATCACCCCAGCTCCGCCAGCTTGCGCCGTTTGGATACACACCTCAATTCCGTGAACCAAGTAGGGTCGACAGGTGCAGATATCCGAGCCAAAGACATCAGAGCCGTTACATTCGTCGTGTACTCGCACTGCCAGAGGCTTGGTTGGGTCTCCCAAACTGGCTTCATCGCCCACGATATAAACGGTCGTGCCGCCGATGGGGGGCAAAAATACCTTTAGGTCTGGGCGAGTTACCAATTCGGGAAACATACCGCCAGTCTGCTGAAACAAAATTCGCCGCAGTTCCCATTCGTCTACGTCTAGCCGCTTGGCTAGCCCTGGTAAATACCAAACGGGGTCAATGGAGGCCTTCGTTACCAACAAATTGCCATCACTCTTGAGCAAGCGACCGTCTACATGTAGCCGCCCCGCTGCAATTTCATCTCTGAGTTCGGGAATTTGAATGTGGGCGCGGGTAATGGCGATGGTTGGGCGAATGTCGTACTCGACTGGATACAAGGGAGCAAATACCTCACCCGCGATCGCCCCAAACGGGTCGAGGGAGACAATTCGGTCGGGATCGGCCCAACTAGGATGTGGCCCGACTCGGATTGTGGGGGCAGTGTTGGTTAGGTCAGCTAAATGATTTGGATCGAGCACACCGCTGGCTACCGCTAGCGCCCGGTATACACTGTAGGAGCCGCCGTGAGTGCCGATAACGTTGCGATTAGCCTGACTACGGACTGAGCCGATGATAGGGCCGCGATCGCAAGGATTGGCTGCACCCCAGTGAAGGGGATCGACTTTTGCTCCTACGCCATTGTGATGCGAGGTCAAAATGAT
Organism: Elainellales cyanobacterium; assembly: GCA_038321765.1. GTDB lineage: Bacteria > Cyanobacteriota > Cyanobacteriia > Elainellales > Elainellaceae > CASBQJ01. The sequence continues at coordinate 4,221 of JBBQFG010000261.1, read as the reverse complement.
ATGCTTTTGCTTTGACTTGGGTCGTGCGTCTTTCATAACTCGTAAAGTTGCACCCTAGAGTAGTAGCATCCTGAATCTATAAATAGACACCGTTAAAAACTAAATCCGAATCTTTTCATGATCTACTGAGGCATTCACTGAGTAGGCCAAGGGAAATATCAGTTTCTTGATTAATTGTGTCTCTTTAGAGGTAGTAACAATGATACAACATCCTAGAATGTATCAAGCTGAATCAACTGTTTAGTGCAAACAGTCCTGAATGTTTTTCTAAGTCAAGTTTCAGGAGTAATTTGAAGATTCTTCTGAAGTACTAAGTAGGTGGGCGTAATTAAACACAAAACCCTAATTTCTGCGCCGCCCGCGCAGCGGGCGGCGCAGAAATTTAGAATCTTATTTTTATTTAAGTTGAACTACTTATCATGACCATTCATGAGCGATCATTCGCTTATGAATTGCTTTAACTGCATACTAGGAATTAGAGCCAAAATAGTTTTACTCAACTACTATCGCCTCATCTATTAAAAGCGAAATCTCAACTGAGGGGCATTGGCTTAGTTGATGCCTAGCTACAAATTGCGAGGCTGTAGTAGGGTGGCTATTTAAGTTCGCTAATAGAGAAAACAAGCTGTCAACAAAAGCCAAAGTCCATTTCTACAGATTTGTCATCTTCTTGAGGGATCTTTTGTGGTCTTTGGTAGTAAGTTGGGTCTACATCCAGATTTGTAACCAGAGTCATAGAGAACGCTGTAGTCCTCTACTGTCCACTGTGCGAGCCTGGAGAACTCTAGGGCGAATTCAATTTAATGGAGTAATTAAATTGAGTTTTGATTCGATTGAGTTGGTTGATTTAGAAGCTAAATAAAGAGGTGAATGATATTGTGGACACTCAGCATCCTTAACATCATTCATTTGCGTAAATTCTAAGATCTGTAAGAATTAAGTGATCAAGTTGTTCCAAGGATGATTCAACCTCCGAGGATGTTGATAAAGTATAGAAATCCCAAATGGGTTGTAAGAGGTAGGGCAGGCTGTGTCTGCTCTACCTCTCACAACCTAGCTCACAAATCATTGAGGACTGCTATATTCTAGATTTTAGAAGTTGATTTTTTGGGTGTATCTTGCACGAAAAATCAAATTCTAAAATACCCTCTAAATAAAAGTCCATATCTAAGTCTTTGTGCCGCTCGCACACAAATTTGAGGCTGTACATTTAATGATGCTGACTTCCTTATAGTTTATGTCTTCTCTCGACTGACTTATGAACCCTTCTAAAGATATGACATCAGACGTTATTCTCATTCAACATCCGTTGGTTCAGCACAAACTAACGCTGATGCGTCAGGCCACAACCCATACGCAGGATTTTCGGCGATTGCTGAAAGAAACTTCTATGCTATTGGCCTATGAAGTGACGCGCGATTTGCCACTTAAGTACGAAACGATTCAAACTCCAATTGCGTCCATGGAAGCGCCTTTATTGGCGACAGAGAAAAATATGGTGATCGTGTCCATCATGCGGGCAGGTCAAGGTCTATTAGATGGCATGTTGGAACTCATCCCCACTGCAAAAGTAGGGCACATTGGGCTGTACCGGGAGCCTACAACCCTCACTGCGGTGGAGTACTACCTGAAATTGCCTCACGATACAGAACAGCGCAACATGCTAGTTGTAGATCCGATGCTAGCAACAGGCAATTCGGCAGTGGCAGCCGTCGATCGCCTGAAAGAAGCAAGACCGCTCTCGATCAAATTTGTGTGTCTTTTGGCAGCACCCGAAGGCATTCAATATTTTCATGAGCAGCATCCCGATATTCCGATTTATACCGCCGCTGTGGATCAGCGCCTAGACGACCACGGCTATATTATTCCAGGGCTGGGGGATGCAGGCGATCGCCTGTATGGCACTAAGTAGTCCTCAGCTTAGTAGAGGGCAGCTCTTAAATAATCCATCCTCACCTGGTTGAATGATATTGCAGGTGTTGAGCACCCATCAAAAAAACCTTGCCTCAATACCACTACCGCTTTTTTGAGAGCGTGAATCGTTTCCCGGCGAAGCCGGGAAACGATTCACACAGGAGGTTTTTTGTTTTTCGTGTGAGGCAAGTGAGTTCCATCCATGATTTGGGTAGAACTGCTGCCGCCTAATAGTGGGCTGCCGCCTAAATAGTGGGCAGTGCGGGTCTTGCAATTTTAAGAACTCTGTTCTAGTCTCAGATAAAACTAGAGCTTGGCCTAACAAGACTTATAATGTCTGCTTAATATCTGTAGCGATCGCTGTCGCCGTTAAGCAATCAATCGTTAACCTTGTTAATATATTTTATTGACAAACGCGATATCAGGTTATTGTCTCAAAGGTTGTTGTTTAGAAGGTAGTGCCATGGACCCTGATGTGAAAGAAGAATTGATAGAAGACCTTACCTCTACAGATTTCATTAGCACCGAAGACTCAGGGCAAGTGACTCCATTTTCAGGCTCTGAAACCAACGAGCAGTGGAATAAGGTTGTAGACAAAACAACGGCATTCTTAGCCGATTTGCCTGATTATTTGACAGATTTTTTTGGGCAGTACAAGCGACCGATTGTGACGGTTGGTTTGATCTTTGGCTCTGTGATTGCCGTCAAACTGACACTAGCAATTCTAAATTCCATCAATGAAATTCCTTTGCTATCGCCCACGTTTGAATTAATTGGGCTAGGTTATTCTGCTTGGTTTATTTACCGCTACTTGCTACGGGCATCTAACCGGAAAGAATTGTCAAGCGACTTTAATGAGCTGAAGGCTCAAGTTTTAGGGCAGCGTAATCAGAACCTACCCAAGCTCTAAAGCGGTCTGAAAGGTGTTGTAAAGGATTGAATTCTTGTGCAAAAAGCGGACGAGAATTCAATCCTTTAAAGTGACTGCATAGAAAGGCAGAGCATTTTGTCTACTCAGAATTCTGTGTAAGAGGATGTTTGAACAGTGGTCTGCTGTGATTTTAGGCACCTGTTGATCCCCCTAGCCCCCTTGAAAAGGGGGAACTGGATTCAAAGTCCCCCTTTTTTCTAGCGCAGCGGCGCGCCAGCGCGGGGATTTAGGGGGATCTAAAACGTTTTGCTACTAACAATCAGACTTTTAAAACATCCTCTAAAAGTCTGTGCTGCCCGCGCAGCGGGCAGCACAGACTTTTAGGATTTTATGTTTAATTACGCCCATCTATTTATCTAGACGTGTTTAGGCAATTTGTCTGTAGGGTTTCAAGGCTTGTACCAGGGCTTTGGTGCGATCGGTCACCTGCGACCAAGTTCCCGTTGCGATCGCCTCTTTAGGAAAAAGTTGACTAGAAAGGCCTACCGCGATCGCCCCGGCTGCCAAAAATTCTGCTGCATTTTCCAACGTTACTCCACCGGTCGGAATCAGAGGGATGCCCCCTAACGGATCGCGCAGACTACTGAGGTAACGAGCACCGCCCACAGCTTGAATTGGGAACACTTTTACGCCGCTAGACCCTGCTTGCCAAGCCGTTACAATTTCAGTTGGGGTCAGCGCACCTGCCACCATTGGCACTTGATGGTCTGCTGCAAGTTGAATCAGTTCGGGATTGGTGTAGGGAGAAAACAAAAACTCTGCGCCCGCTGCGATCGCCTCGCGTACCTGCCCTGGTTCCAAGAGTGTGCCCGCCCCAATCGCACAGGCTGGAAGCTCTTGTCGCAGCTTAGAAATTAGGTGAGCGGGGCGATCGCTGTTCCAGGTGATTTCAATCAGCCGCAGGCCTCCAGTTGCGACAGCGCGAGCCAACTGGAGACCCAACTCCATCTCTGGTACCCGAATGACCGCGATCGCCCGTTCAGCTTGCAGCAGCGCGAGCCAAGACACCTGCTCAGAGAAGGATAAATTTTGAGAAAATTGCATTATTTCTCGCTTAGGGAGTAACACTGTCGGTTCAACGCGGCTGGATTTTGGGAACAATTTTCGGTAGTCCTAAATTGCTAAGGATTGCAAATTAATTGACCTGTAATCTTTTTTTGGAAGTGGGGGGGGGGGGGGGGGGGGGGGGGGGGGAAAATGGGGGTTTTTTTTTTTTGGTTTGAGGCGGGTTTTTGTTTTTTGGGGGGGGGGGGGGGCGGGGCAAATAATGTGTATGTGTTGTGGATGGGAAGTGAAGATTGATTGTTTGGGGGGAGAGCAGCGACCAGAAAAAGAAGTAAAGACAAAACAACAAAAGCACACAACACAAACACGAA
>JBBQFG010000260.1:0-6855 GCA_038321765.1 Elainellales cyanobacterium | reverse complement strand
CCGCGAAATTGCCATTATGGCGAAGATTGAAACGCCCCAAGCAGTCAGTAATTTACCGGAATTAATGGTGCAAGTGGCGGGGCAACAGCCCTTTGCCGTGATGATTGCCAGAGGTGATTTGGCGATCGCGATCGGGTATCAACGACTGGCTGAAATCCAAGAAGAAATTCTCTGGCTCTGTGAGGCAGCTCATATCCCAGTGATTTGGGCAACTCAAGTGCTAGAGAACCTGGTGAAAAAGGGGATTCCCTCACGGGCAGAAATGACGGATGCGGCAATGGCAGAACGAGCTGAGTGCGTCATGCTCAACAAGGGTGCGTTTGTCGCTGAAGCCGTGACGATTCTGGATGATGTCTTGACGCGGATGCAGGAACATCAATTGAAGAAGACCCCCCAACTCCGGGCGCTCCACTCCTGGTAAGTGTATCCAGTAGCGATCGACCCTCATCCCCAACCCTCTCCCACAGGAGAGGTAGCCAGAAGTCTGGCTCCCCTTCTTCCCAAGGGAGAAGCTTGCTTCTGGGCAGCAGTGGTTAGTTGGGGAAAGTTGCACATTGCATGATGTATCGATGTATCTCTATAGAGGGAGTAGCGTTCTCTCTTTAGGTAGTCGGTTAATCATTATTACCGCTGCTATTGTTATGAAAGTAGAGAGCAGGTTGATTAAAAAGCTCTTTTGACCTTTCACCTTTAATGGAAAGTAAACATGAATATTCTAGCTTGGATTGTATTAGGTTTGTTGGCAGGCGCGATCGCCAAAGCGATTTATCCCGGTAGCCAGGGTGGCGGAATTTTGGGCACATTAATCTTAGGTGTAATTGGTGCTTTCGTTGGAGGCAGCCTTTACAACCTTTTGACAACAGGGACTATAGCTCTTGGTGCAGCAGCTAGCCTGAGCATCGGTGGTGTCGTTGTTGCAGTTTTGGGTGCTATTGTTGCCCTGTTTATTTACTACTCACTTTCTAATCGTCGCGCTATCTAGTTAGCTACTCGCGCTTAACAGTTAAACGGATCTTCAACGTTTGTGAAATGTTTGAAATAAAAAGCCTCTGATCTAGTTAACTAGCAGAGGCTTTTTTGTAGAGCGAAAACAAGAAACTGTAGCGCCTACAAAAAATATAGTAGATGCTACAGGGAAATGAATATTCGCATGGATGATTAGATCCATCTTAAACGTAGGCGATTGAGTTGGATCACATCATCTATCATTAGAGACATCTCTGCTTTTATGGATGAATGATTGTGAGAGAGGGGCACTACAAGGTCTTCTTCCACGATTAGTTATGGGACGGTACTGCTAACTAGGAAATGGTTTAGGAATATTTTGGAACGTGGAACCTTCTGTTCCACGTTCCAAAATATTCGTTCCAAAATATTCTAGATTCAGCAACGCCTAAGTAACATAATTAAATTGAAGATTAAGTTGAAGGAAATTGGCGATCGCTTAATTGCCGCTCTAAATCAGCGATGCGATCCTGAAGGGGCGAGATTAGGGCTTGCACTTCTGTTTCTGAATAGCGAAGAGGAATGTGTTGAGGACAGTTCTCGCTAATTGCTTCAATGTGAAACAGCACAGCTCGTTCAATTTCGCCTGGGTAGTTCGGCACGCGGAGGCGTTCAATTAGGGCAGCATCGTCTTCCACATATTCAGCGCTGCCCCAGATCTTGATGCGTTTGCGGTGCCGATAGTCCATCAGAAACAGGAATGCTTTGCCACTGCCTGACAAGTTGCCCACTGTAATGTACTGCACATTGCCTGAAAAGTCGGCAAACCCCAGCATTTTCTGATCTAAAACCTTGAGAAAACCTGGCAATCCTCCTCGAAACTGAATGTAGGGATATCCATTGGAACCAACAGTGCCTAGATAAAACCCATCCAGTTGGGCAATAAATTCTTCCAGTTGTGGAGTAACGACATCACTAGCCGGCCCATTGGCGATGTAGCGCTCGTAGGCCTGCCGCGATCCGCGCTGGGTCTGGGCAGCCTGAACTTCAGGGGTAAATGCAATTTCTCCAAACTTGCGTGGCATTGTTTTCTCCTAAGTAGGTGGGCTTAATTAAATATAAGATCCTAAAACCCTGCGCTGCCCGCTGTGCGGGCGGCGCAGGATTTTAGGATTTGGTTTTTATGTAGGTTGAACTACTTATGATTGCGTACAAAATAAAACCTAATCTTTTTTTGAAAGTGCCGCGCTCCGCGCGGCACTTTCAAAAAAAGATTACAGATTAATTGGTAATCCTTAATGCTGATCAAGAGGTTGAGATAGACTTAGGAACTCAGCACTGCAACAGGACAGTTTGCCTGATTCAAAATGGCATCCACTCCATGACCAAAAAACACCCGTCCAGTAATCATCCGAATATTGCTGCCCAACACAATTAAATCTACCTGTTCGTGGTTGGCAAATTTGAGAATTTCCCGCACCGCGCTGGCTCCTTTAAGAATACAAGATTGAACGTTTGCCCCTAAACTCTGAGCGACCTTTTCCTGATGCTCAACAATTTGGAGCGCAATATCGTTCACTGGGTCTAGGGTTTCCTGATTATAGTGAATATATTCTACTTGGGGTAAATTGATCACATGCACTAGAGTTAGGAGCGCGTTTGTCTGAGCGGCAAGTGTACTGGCTACTTCCACCGCTTTGTTGCTATATTCTGATCCCAGCGTGGGAACTAAAATATGGCGAATTGAGACAGGGGTAATCGAGCCGATTTCACCGCTTTGAATTGGTAAATGTGACTTGACAACAAGCGTGGCACACAGTGCTTCTTGGACTACGCGATCCACTAAAGGATTGAACAACGTGCTAGTTGAATGCTTTGCTTCACTTGCTCCCAACACAATTAGGTCATACCCTTTGACGGCTTCTTTTAAGATGACGGCTGCCTTATTGCGCCCAGACTCAACCTTGGTCTTTAGCGTCATTTTTTCGGGTAGTGTCATAGCTTTGGCAACCGCAGTTAGAGCGGTATCAGCCGCTATGTTTTTCACCGAGGTACTGGCAGCAGCAACTGGACGAGGTGCCTTCTTATCGCTCAGGGCATATAGGGCGGTAATTTCAACCGAATTTTGGTGAGCTAAATAGCCTACAAGCTGGGCTGCCAACTGAATGTTTGGCCCGCCACTGGTCGGGATCAAAATCCGATTAATGTTTTTGATGAAGCTGCGGCTGTCTTGGTCTTCTTGTTTTAACCGCTCGGCTTCCTCGGTGCCGATCGCCACCTTCGAGAGAGTCCAGCGCAGCAAGGGAGGTGCCATTAGGGATGTGACGATCGCCACCATCACAATAATGGAATATATCTCCTGATTTAAAACGCCCAGCGATAGCCCAATTGTGGCAACAATGATTTCCATTGCACCTCTAGCATTCATCCCTACCCCCAGTGCTAGAGCTTCCCAATGGGACAACCTACTGCATCTTGCTCCCAGGTAAGCTCCACTGAACTTGCCAATACAGGCAACGGCTAGAACCAGCAAACCGACCATGAAGGTTTGAGGCACCAGTAATTGCAGCAAATTGACCTTTAAACCCGCCGCCGCAAAGAAAATAGGGGCTAAGAACCCGGCTGTGATCATTTCTAGCGTATGTCCTGCCTCCTGGCTAAATCGCCGCGACTGCCCCGCAAGAATGCCGAATACAAACGCTCCGAGGGCGGCCTCAATCCCTAACGCGTGGGTTAATGCAGAGGCAAACAGGGCAATTACCAAAACAATCGATAAGCTGGCAGTTGCTCCGCCGATATGATCGTCTACCCACCGCAAAATTTGATCGACGACGGTGCGGCCAATGGTGAAGGCGATCGCCAAAAACAGCACAGCACCCAAGACCGACTTGAAGACGGCAACGACATCAAACGTGCCGCTAGTGGCTAAACCCGCCACCACCGACAGCAGAATCCAGCCGATGGTGTCATCGGTCATGCCGGCTGCCAGCGTAATTTGACCAATATCGCGACGAATCAAATTCAAATCCATCAGCACCTTAGCAATGACGGGAACTGCCGAGATACTCATGGCCGTGGCAATAAACAGGCTAAAAATTAACCGCTCATCTGGATTAGCCAAGAAACGTTCTGGCAATAGCTCACCCATCGCGAAGCCTGTTACAAATGGCACAATAATGCCGCCGATCGAAACCAGTAGTGCCGTTTTACCTTTGCGGAGAATTAAGTTGAGATCTGTTTCTAACCCAGTGACGATGAGTAGAAAGAGTACACCTAACCAAGACACCACAGCAAGTAAATCTGACTGCATTTGACTTTTAGGAAAAATAGCGGTTTGCAGTGCCGGAAATACCCAGCCGAGCAGAGAGGGACCCAGCAAAACTCCTGCAAGTAACTCACCGACTACCAGAGGCAAGTCAATACGGCGCATCAACTCGCCTAAGCTGCGAGAGACTAATAGCAACACCGCCAGTTGGAGAAGTACCAAGAGTAACTCATGGTGTCCTAGAGGCTTAATAATCCCATTTGTGAGTGGCTGACTGGCCAGCAGAGGCGCAACCCAGGAGAGGAAAAAATTCATATAGGTAATATTGGTGAGATGGAAATTAGCAGCAGCCAGGTAGGAATACAAAGCTTTCCAAAAATGAAATAGCCTAAGAATAAAAGGTGTTGCTGATTTTATAGCGGTAGCCATGATCAATAGGACGCCTCCCTGTCATTCCCGCGCAGGCGGGAATCCATCTGCTCGATAGGTGCCAGCGTCATTCCCGCCTGCGCGGAAATTACGCTGGCATGTCCTAAGCTTTATGACTATGGCTATATGATGTATGATTTTTTTTGCAAGGGGCACTCCGCGTTCCTTTCAAAAAAAATCGTACCCAGATTAAGCAATGCCCAAGTCTATTAAGTAGGTGGGCTTAAATAAATATAAGATCCTAAAACCCTGCGCTGCCCGCGCAGCGAGCGGCGCAGGGTTTTAGGATTTGGTTTTTATTTAGGTTGAACTACTTAATTAGCTCACCAAAACTATGCTTATCAATAAATATAGCTACTCAACAATCCTGTAACTGAGCCATCAACAATAAGATTTCATCGATCGCCTGGGTTGCATCATCAATAGCAGTATGTGCCTGGTTGACCAGAATACTAAATACTAGGGGAGAATAGTGGGCGGGGGCAAAGTAACCGGATAATGTAGTGACTCCGTTTAATGAGCCAGTTTTACCGCGCAATCGTCCCTGAATGGGGGTATTGCGAAAACTGTTTCTCAAGGTGCCGCTCTCACCCGCGATCGCTAACGAATCTCGAAAAACAGTGGCATAGGGCGATCGCGTCATTGCTTGCAACGTTTGCACGAGTACAACCGGGCTGACCAGATCATGTCGCGACAGACCAGAGCCATCGACGAGCCGGTAACTATTGGGGGTAACGTTGAGCTGGGTTAACGTCATGTTCATCGCTGCAATTCCAGCCTCTAAATTGCTCGTTGTATCTGGGTTCGTAGCACCGAGCGATCGCAAAATGGCTTCGGCATAAATGTTGTTGCTGCGTTGATTAGCAACACTAATTAAGGTTGCTAAGGGAGGAGATTCAACCGCTGCTACCTCTGGGAAATTGGCAGGTAAAGTAGTAGGGGTGATTCTCCTGCGGAGGGACTCCACCAACCCCACCCGATTAACCCGAATCTGCTGAGCCGTTAAAACCTGACGAAACCGTTCTAAAAAATTTTGGGTGGGCTGAGTTACAGCAATTCCCACAGGCTCAGGATCGGCATCAACCCGCAGTTGTCCCCTCACCATCAACACAGGACGGCTTAAATCTCGCCCAACCTGTAAAAATTCTGGTGCGGTAGCGTCTACCGTTTGCGTCTGGTTGTCAATGCGCCAGCCTTGTTGTTCAGTTGGGGTTTCCCACTCTACTCGTAGGGGTTGTCCTATTGCTTGCGGTACCAGCGTTAGGTTGATTCGGTTCTGATTCAGAATAAAACTACTGGCAGGTGCGCCATACCCCGCCTGAATATCTTCCCATTCCCACGTTGGGTTCGTAGTTTCGCCACGGATGTAACGATCATCGGCAATTAGTTGATCAATGGTGGTAATGCCGCGATCGCTTAATTGTTGTGCCAGTTGACGCAGTTCGGCATCGGTCAGGCTCGGATCGCCCCGTCCTACAATTGTCAAGACAACACCGCTTGCTGTGGTATCGACCTGGTAGATCGACGTACGAATGCGAAACCGAGATCCAAGCTGAGTGAGCGCAGCGGCAGTCGTCAACAACTTGGCATTAGAAGCGGGAATAAAATACCGCTCGGCATCGTGAGCTGCCAGAGTTGTGGGCGGTTGGCTGAAAGATTGAGTTTGAATCAAGATGCCCCAGCGCAATCGAGCAAACTCAGGACGACTGACAATTGCTGCAACGCGATCGCCAAACTGAGCCGGACAAATCTGCTGTGGTGCTTGAGCAGTTGCAGGACGGGATGGTAATTGAAGGATCAATAGAAAAAAAGAAATAAAGAGCGATCGCGATGGGAAAGATTGGCACATAGCAACGTAACCAAAAGTACCTAGTATAGCTAAGAGGATGTTTTAAAAGTCCCGTCGCTGGTATAAAAGCGGTATCGATCCCCCTAAATCCCCCTTAAAAAGGGGGACTTTGAATCCAGTTCCCCCTTTTTCAAGGGGGGCTAGGGGGGATCACTATGTACCTAAAATCACAACCGATCACTTTTAAAACACCCTCTAAGGATTACCAATTAATTAACCTGTAATCTTTTTTGAAAGTGCCGCGCTCCGCGCGGCACTTTCAAAAAAAGATTAGGTTTTATTTTGTACGCAATCCTAAGGGAACTGCGTTGAAATAAGATACCGGCTCAAGCAGAAGGCTTATCATGGATTCCTGCCTGCGCGGGAA
>JBBQFG010000259.1:0-6872 GCA_038321765.1 Elainellales cyanobacterium | reverse complement strand
GATGTGCAACTTTCAATCCGCCCTCATCCCCCAACCCCTTCTCCCAAGCGGGGAGAAGGGGAGCAAGAGTGGCTCAAAGTCCCTCTCCGCTCTGGGAGAGGGATTTAGGGTGAGGGGGTTCAGGAAAGTTGCACATCGCGTAAGATTCTAAAACCCTGCGCCGCCCGCTGTGCGGGCGGCGCAGGGTTTTAGAATTTGGTTTTTATTTAGGTTGAACTACTTATCATCTGCCACGTTTGTTCTTTAACTTGGCCTAACCCAATCACATGGGACTTATGCCACTGAACAACGCAAGTCCTATGGAATTAGATCAGCCAATTGCTCTTCGGCGCGTTTTTTAGCGGCGAGACGCAGACAACACCAGCGGCGGCTGAGGCTTTGGAGGTAGTGCTTTACTGCCGTTAGTTGCACCCTTTTTGCTGTGGTTCGTTAGGGCTGGATCTTCGGGCAACAAGAATTCTCGGATGAATCGAGCGGCTGCGCGTTGAGCCAATCCGCCAGCAATCTGTTGCCCCATCCGCTGCGCTTCGGGACGCAGCAACAAATTGGGCACCAAGGGCACTAACTGCATTGGGTCAAATCCGGGGGTCTCGCGCAGGATCGTGAGAATACGAGTCAGATTTTCTAGATTCTTCTGTTCTGGCGCGGCTACTACAGGGGTAGAACTGCCCAGCCCAATCCGCTCTCGAATAGCTGAGGTAAACCGCTGTACGGTGGTTTGACCGAAATTATCTACCCCTTTGACAATTTCCTGTACCAGGTATTCGCGAATGAAATCGCCCCGTTCAGAAAACAAAAAGTTGGTAGCCTGATCGATCGCCGTCGTGAGGTCGTAATCGGAGCTATCTTTGGCATTGTTGAGCAGGTTTTCCAGTCGGTTCCAGCGGAAACTGCCGTCTTTAAACAATAGGTCGCGCAGAGAGGCGCGCAGTTCTGGAGATGAATCGGTCAGCAGTCGTCTAGCCACATAAGGATAAGCTTTGCTCAGTACCTTAAAATTAGGATCGACATTGATTGCGATTCCTTCTAGGGTCACCAGCGACCGAATAATCAGCGCATAGTAAGCGGGCACCCGAAACGGATACTCATACATTACGTCTGAAAGCTGATCGGTAATGCTTTTGAAGTTTAGTTCCGCCACACTGGAGCCGAGGGCGTTGTTAAATACCGTCGTAAGAGCCGGAATAATCGGCGTTAGGTCAGTATCGGCGGTGAGAAAGTCGAGCTTAACGTAGTCATTGGCTAGCCCTTCAAAGTCACGGTTGACCATGTGCACGATCGCTTCAATTAGCCCGTAGCGCTGCTGAGGCTTAACTTCGCTCATCATGCCAAAGTCCAAATACGCCAGCTTGCCATCGGGGGTCGCCAGCAAGTTACCAGGATGGGGATCAGCGTGGAAAAACCCATGTTCTAAAAGCTGACGCAGAGAGCACTGCACTCCCACGTCTACCAGATAGGCTGCATCTCCGCCTTGGGCGCGTACATCGTCAGGCTTTGTCAGTTTTACACCGTTAATCCACTCCATCGTCAGCACCCGCCGATGGGTGTATTCCCAGTAGATTCGGGGGACGTAGATGTCGGTCATGTTGCCGTAAAGCTGGGCAAAGCGTTCGGCGTTCTGGCCTTCGTGGGTGTAGTCCATCTCCTCAAAGATACGTGCACCGAACTCGTCCATGATGCCCACGAGGTCACTGCGGATGCGCTTGAAGAAATTGCCTGCCCAACTGGCAAGGGTTCGCAGAATATACAGATCAAGTGTGATATTTTCGGCCAACCCAGGTCGCTGTACTTTAACAGCAACCTCTTCACCCGTTTTGAGTTTGCCCTTGTATACCTGCCCTAGTGATGCAGCGGCAATGGGGTCAGGGGATAGCTCAGCGTAGATGTGTTCTGGGCGATCGCCCAACTCTTCTTCAATAAACCGAAATGCAATTTCGTTGGGAAACGGCGGCAACTGATCCTGTAGCTTTGTCAGTTCTTCCAGGTAAACCGTAGGCACCAAGTCAGGACGGGTAGACAGCGCCTGCCCTACCTTGATCGAGGCGGGTCCTAACTTAGTCAGCATCTCCCGTAGGCGAACGGCACGACGCGACTGGTTGCGCTCAACATGGCCGAGCCGCTTATCCCACCACAGCGCGATCGCAAAATTGATAAAGGGCAAAAAGATAGCAATAATGCGCCTTCCCACCTGAAGGGGACGAGAGCTGTAGTGGTTAGCGATCGCCACCGGGTCGTAGCGGAGCGGTTCTGTCAGCGACGCATCGTGAGCAGATTTTAGGTGTCCCTCTTCTAGCCTGAGGGATTCAGCGATCGCCAACCGGGTAGGCACATCCTCGATCTGGGCAGTCTCGGCAGTTTGCATGGGTTTTGAGGGAGGAGAACAAATTACGTCTCTGTAACACATTGTAACAGTTTGTCTCAGGTAGCTCCTCTATCTTCATAGATGAATTCATAGCGCGATCGCCTGTTCCCCATAATCCCCAGGGTGGAAAACCTATTAGCTTTATGAAAACAACGTTGGATCTGGCAGTGCCTACAGAATTAAGTAGATGGGCGTAATTAAATATAAAACCTTAAAAGTCTGCGCCGCCCGCTGCGCGGGCGGCGCAGACTTTTAGAATCTTGTTTTTATTTAGGTTGAACTAATTATTAACCTGCCGGGTTAATAATTGAGAACAGCACCATTTTCTCTAGGGTGATTCAAGAGACTGGGAATAGGCTCTAAACTGGGGTATGAAATAAGAGCGGTAGTTCAAATGTTCTACTATACTCATTGCGGCGCAGCTCATTCTTTAACCCTCCTTAGGTCAATCGCTCCATCATGTTGATCTCCATTGAAATCGAGAACTTCGCCCTGGTTGACCACCTGGATATTGCCTTTAGTTCTGGCTTAAACGTGCTCACCGGAGAAACGGGAGCCGGAAAGTCAATTATTTTAGATGCGTTAGATGCGGCGTTGGGCGGCAAAGTTTCCAATCGAGTTGTCCGTACGGGAGCCGAACAGGCACGAATTGAGGCCACATTTGCCCTAGAGCCGTCGCTGGCAGACTGGCTAACAGCACAGGAAATTGAGCCGTTGGATGACACATCTTTAGTGTGTAGCCGAGAAATGACGCTGGGGCAGGGCACCGTCCGCAGCCGTTCGCGGGTGAATGGCGTGTTGGTCAACAAACAGCAAATAGAAGAACTGCGCGATCGCCTGGTCGAAATTACGGCACAGGGACAGACTGTGCTGCTGGGTCAAGCCAGTCTTCAGCGCGAATGGCTGGATGGCTTTGGTGGAAGTGAGCTAATGCAACAACGCGAGGGGGTAGCCACCGCGCACGTCGCCTTTCAGCAAGCCTCACAAGCATTAGAAAAACGCCGTCAGGTAGAGCAACAGCGCCAACAGCAGCTCGATCTATTTGAATACCAGGCAAAAGAACTGTCTGCTGCTACCCTGAGCGACCCTAACGAGCTGACCCAGCTAGAGCAAGAGCGGCAGCGCCTTAGCCACAGCGTTGAACTTAAGCAGCAAAGCTATCAGGTCTACCAACTGCTGTACCAAAACGACGGCAGTGCCGATGCCTCGGCAGATTTGTTGGGCAAGGCTCAAAATATTTTGATTGAGATGGCACGGGTTGATCCTCAAACTCAGCCAATCTTAGACTTGGTTGGAGAAGCGCTGTTGCAAATTGAGGAAGCAGGGCAACAGATTAACAGCTACGGCGAAGAGCTAGAAACCGACCCCGATCGCCTGCAAGAGGTAGAGCAGCGGGTGATTCAACTGAAGCAAATTTGTAAGAAATATGGCCCCAGCTTGGCGGAGGCGATCGCCTTTGCCCAACGGGTACAGGCAGATGTAGATGCCCTCAGCGATGGCGGCCAGTCGCTAGAAGCCTTAGAAAAGCAGTTTGCCGAACGACAGGCAACGCTGCGTCTTGCGTGCGATCGCCTCACCGAGTTACGCAAAACTGCCGCCCAGCAGCTCGAAGCCCAACTGGTGGGCGAACTGAAACCGCTAGCAATGGAAAAGGTGCAGTTCAAGGTAGAGGTTGCTCCAGCTACACCCACCGCAGCAGGAGCCGATCGCATTACGTTCCTATTTAGCCCCAATCCAGGGGAACCGCTGCAATCGTTGACAGCGATCGCCTCTGGGGGAGAAATGAGCCGCTTTTTGTTAGCCCTCAAAGCCTGCTTCTCGCAAGTTGACCCGATTGGCACGATGGTTTTCGACGAAATTGATGTCGGCGTGTCGGGTCGCGTGGCTCAGGCGATCGCCGATAAACTGCACCAGCTTGGGCAACGGCATCAGGTACTCTGCGTGACGCACCAACCCCTAGTCGCAGCAATGGCCACGACTCACTTCCGGGTAGACAAGCAGGTGATTGACCAACCCGCCGATGCAACTGCCGCTGTGCTTGACCTGAAACCCGATGCGAAAAAGAATGGACGCAAAAAAGCTAAAGCTCAACCCGCTGACTCCAACGCCGACAGTACCCCAACTCCTCAAGACGATGTCCGCACCGTCATTCGCATCTCTCGGTTAGACGACACCCAGCGACGGCACGAGCTAGCTCAACTGGTAGGCGGCAATGAAGAGGCGATCGCCTTTGCTGACTCGCTGCTGACCCAAGCCGCCACCCGCCAGCAGAACAGCACAGTAACGCCAAGTGAAACGGTTGCTAAGAAGGGGCGAGCATCTAAAGCATGAGCATTACCAAGTTTTGCATAGGCAAAGCATTCAGAAGATAAGGGGCTTGCAAATAAATAAGATCCCAGTCGCTTTGGTAAGAATGAATCAGGGAGTCCCTTTCCTGGCTCAAATTCTCTAGAGAAGGAAACCCTCAAACGATCCTCAATGACGGGATTAAAGCAACCCTCAAAGATGCGGCTCAAAAGCTGAGTGGTTACCGGAAGCGAGACTTCGTCGCAAACGTGGCTGAAGACTATTTTGAGAGGTCAGCCCGAAAAACAGAAACCGTTTTAGGGTGGAATCGAGATAGTGTATAACTTGGTTTGCATGAGCGTCGCAGCGGGATGCTCTGTGTCGATAACTATCAGGCGAGAGGACGGCATAAAAGCGAAGCGGTAGTGGCGAATTTGGAGAGCGATATTCGGAGTTTAGTGGATGTTCAAGCGCAAGCCGATCCAAAATTTCAATCGACCTTTTTGTTTGCCCACATTAGCGCCGCAGGTGTCCGGGGAAGCCTTGATTTGCCAGAAGGGTTACGATGAGTCCCAATTGCCCTCCCGTCAGACGATAGGTGCCATTCTCAATCGCATGGGGTATCGGCTAAAAAAACACAAAAAGTCAAACCCTTGAAAAAGATTGCTCAAAGCGATGCCATCTTTGACAACGTTGCCCAGGCAAATCAAACTGCCGATGCCAATCCCAAGTCTTTGAGACTGTCCATTGATAGCAAAGCCAAAGTGATAGCAAAGCCAAAGTCAAAGTCAAAGTCAAAATCGGCAATCTCTCACGCAATGGCAAAGCCCGTGCGTGAGAGGCAAAAAAGGCAGATGACCACGATAACGAGTGGCAAGCCGTGTTGGTTCCGTTTGGCATTCTCAATCTGGAGAATGACGCGTTGTCTGTTTACATGGGTCAATCTGCCGAAACCAGTGATTTTATTGTGGATTGCCTAGAGTGGTGGTGGCAAGACAATCTGGAATGGAGCCATCTTAGATTCGGTCGAAGCGGCAGTGCAATGGGCAAGTCATATGACTTGGAAAGCGATCGCGCCAGTGATCCATCTGGTCGATGGCATCTATGAAAAGGGAGTTAAGCTGCTGGCTGAGGAATTAGAATCCTATCTTCCCTTCTGGCAACGCTCGGAAACTTTACCCAAATGGGATATCGTCATTCTTCTTGCTTGACCGGGGTATTATTTAATTTCAACTCCCTAAGTGTTCACGGCCAGATGCGGCGGCTCGGCGTGGGGTCTGGCAGCTTGATTGTTGCTAGGAAATTAACTGCTCTGGGTACGCTAAAGCTGTACCTTTCCTAATAAGTGTGAGCATCCTCAAATCGTTGGCGATCCTGGGTTTGCTGGTTGTGGGGGCGATCGCTGCCTCTCTAACGGTCAAAACTCAAGTCCAGGGCGGTACCAGCCAATTAAACCAGCCAGAAACTCAAGCGGTGCAAGCTGCCTGCAAGCTTAATCCTGACAGTCCGAGTTGCAAGTAGATTGCATCTCCGTTTCTTTGTCCAGCACTGGATCTGGCACTGGGGATAACTTGCTCAACTCGTGAGATGCTCGATTCGTGAGATGTCTAGCGGACGTTTGTGTATGCGCCTGACCTTAATTATCAACAGCTTTGTCTGCCTGGGAGGAACAGCCGCTGGGCTGCTGTTCGCTGGAGGGAGCATCATCAGTATTGCCAACCTCAATGTTCCCTGGCAGCAACTGCTTCTGGTTGCCGCGCTGCTGCTTCCTGTCGCGTTTGTGGTCTCAGGGATCGGCTCGTGGCTAGCTTATACGTATGGGTTTGCTCATCTGGTCATTGGACTCATTGCTTTGCCCTGGCTCTACCTCTTGGTCTTTGTCATTCTCATGCTGATCTCCTTTCAATGGTGACCGTTTCGTCATCACTGAACCTGAGTTGCTGATCACCATTGAATGCGTGAGGCGATCGCGCCGAACAACACGATAAAGCCAAGCGATCGCCGGAAGTAATTGACACCCTGAAACAGCTCTTGCCACGCCCAGGTAAACAAAGCACCAAATGCGATCGCGTCCAGAGCGGTATGGATAGTGCCACTTGTAAAGGCTAAGTTGAGCAGAGTCGCCGCTAGCCAAACCAAGAGCGGTAAATTAGGCGGCTGAGCGATCACAATCTTGCCCTCGCTGTCGCGGAACGTCCGATCAAATAGATTGGTTTCCATAACT
>JBBQFG010000258.1:0-6966 GCA_038321765.1 Elainellales cyanobacterium | reverse complement strand
CAAGCAGAGCCAATCGCCAGCACCCTAAAAACTTTTTTGGAGGTTTTAACCAAACGCCTCCCCGCAGAGCGGATCGAGCCAGAGACTGCCCGCCAAATGGTACTCAAGAGTGGCGGCGTTATGCGCGAACTGGTGCGAATTGGGCGAGAGTGCTGCACAGAATGCATGGTGCAAATGGAGCTAGAACCCGATCGCACTGATCTGACGATCAATGATGAAATTTTGACGGTGGCGCTGCGGAATCTCCGTAATGACTTTGCGCGACAGATTGGCACGAATCTATTTCCAGTGTTGGTGGAGGTTTACAAGACTCTGAACAACGAAGATACAGACGGCGATGCTTTTGTGAAACTGCTACACGGACTAATGGTGCTGGAATATCAGAACGATGATCTGTGGTATGACGTGCATCCGATTGTGGTCAATTTGCTTCGGCAGAGAAACCTGGTTGAGTAGGCCGATGCCATGACCCAGTTTATTGCCACTGACTCTTCAGAGCAGGATGCTGCTAATCAGCGGAATCTGCGACGATTGGTGCTGTCGGCTCAGGCAAGCTGGCACAAACTGAATTTGTTGATTGCCATTTGCGATAATCCACAATTTCGCGATCAGCTGATTCGCACCTACGAAGCAGAACTGATACCCAAAGGCATTGCCTGCTATCAAGTGCAGTTGAATCATCAACAGCCCAGCCTGAAACAAAGCTTGCTAGATTGGCGCGCCCAAACGCCAGAGTGGAACAGCAGCACCCCGACGCTAGTGACAGTGCGCGGCGGCGATGAACTGCTGGGGGTGCGCTTGCAGCAAACCAAATCTGCCCAGGAGCGATTTTTCTTTTCGGTGCAGTGGACAAGGGAAGGCTTACGAGAATTTCAGTTTCCGATCGTGCTGTGGGTCACTGAAGCCGTAGCCCAAGGGCTGGCGCAGCAAGCTGCGGATTTTTGGAGCTGGCGCGGTGGCGTGTTTGAGTTTGACCAGCCTTTGTCATGGCAGCAACTCACGCCGTCATTAGAAAGGGAACGCCAGCCGGAACTAACGAGTCAACCCGAACCGCTAGCCAACCCCGCCGAACTAGAGCAGCAAATTGCCGCCCTGCAAGCTGAAGACCCTGATTCGCCTCTGCTAGACAGCTTGTATCAAAGCTTAGGCGAGACCTATGACCAGCGGCTAGAGCAAGGTGTTGCCATAGATCGCCCCCAAGAGACAGCAAAGGCGATCGCCGCTTTCCAGTCTGCCATCGCCCGCCGCGAATCCCTTACCGACCCAACTCCATTAGCCACCAGCCTCAACAATCTGGCAGCACTCTACGAATCGCAAGGGCGCTACAGCGAGGCTGAACCGCTGTTTGTGCGATCGCTCTCCATCCGCGAACAGCAGTTGGGAGCAGACCATCCCGATGTGGCCACCAGCCTCAACAATTTGGCAGGACTCTATGATTCACAGGGACGCTACGAGTTAGCCGAACCGCTCTATCACCAAGCCTTGCAGCTAACGCGATCGCTGTTGGGCGAGCAGCATCCCGATGTAGCTTCCAGCCTCAACAATTTGGCATTGCTGTATGCCAATCAGGGACGATTCACCGAAGCGGAACCCTTGTTGGTGCAAGCGTTAGCAATGTGTCAGCAGCTTTTGGGCACCCAGCATCCAGATACAGTCGGAACGCAGCAGAGTTTAGAAAATGTGCGGCAAATGATGGGTCATTAGACTTCTTGCGTGTGGAATGCACCCATCAGCATTTGCGTACTGCATAGCAATTGAATACTACAAAGCAGTAATTGGATATCTCGACATAACCAGTGCGTTGGCTTGCCTGTGCAGACAAGCCAACGTTGCAACCGAGCGGTTTACCCCTGATTGACTGACAAAAGTCCTGAAAGTCCTACTGCTCCGGTGTCAACCCGCCCTAAAATAAATTTTGGGCTAATGGTGAACGTCCATTGAAATGGACTCAGACCTTGATTGAGTCCTCTTTAGAGGACTTTAGCGATCAGCCAGGAAATTGATTTCCTGGCGGGGCAACAAGTGTTCAAAAGATTTGTCAACCAACCAGCACTTACCCAACCACTCGAAGCGATCGCACCAAAATTCGCATCACCTCATGGGGGTTGAGCGGGATCACGAGCTGCGAGTTGGGTGAGGTCATCGCCGGACTCCAAAAGCCTGCTTCGGCATAGCGGAGATTGTGCAATCGGTGGATGGTGTGTTGCACAACTTCTGGCGTGCCAATCAGCAGGTGCCGAATGGGTGTGGGTTCGGGGATGGGTGGAATGAGTTGCGGGATATCGGCAACTTCCCCACAGGCAGGTTGCGCTAATGCTGTAGGCAAGAACGCCACAGGTAAGCTAGATGCAGGGATTGCATCGGTGGAACGAAACGAATAAATCATTTGGGTTTTCCTGGTAACGATGGGGTAGGAAAACCCAAAAACTTAGCCACCCCAGACCTGCGGCCATGACAAGCTGGGGTGGCTAGAGAGGATTGTGTACAATACCCTCAGCCTCCAGACTGGCAGTAACAGTCGTGTGGGGTTAGCTACCGAACGTTGTTGGCGCAACGTTCGGTAGCGTTGACTAAATTTTTGGGCGCTTAGCCACACCCCGGACAGCAGCCGTCCGAAAATGAGGCATTGACAAATTAAACAGTATCTTGCTAGTACAGTCAATCTATTTGGTAACATCGACGTACCTCTGGCTCATTCGTTTTTGCAATATTCGCTGGCTGAGAGGCGATCGCCTGCCATTTTGCTTCTACCGCCAGCCGATTCTTTACTACACCGCGAGGTTTTTATGGTCAGCACGACTCAACCTACCCGCACTAAGCCTTGGGCGATCGCCTTTCAGCAGCCTGCACCAGAATTTGCCCTTACGCCTCTAGTCGTGGTTTCTGGCACCATTCCCGCTGGGCTGCGCGGCGCGCTCTATCGCAATGGCCCAGGTCGCATCTCGCGGGGCACGCAGCGCGTGGGGCACTGGTTTGATGGCGATGGAGCCATTTTGGGGGTTCACTTTACCGACGCTGGGGCAACTGGAACCTATCGCTATGTCCAAACGGCGGGCTATCAGGCCGAATCAAAAGCAGATAAATACCTGTTTGGCAACTACGGTATGACCGCCCCCGGTGCAATTTGGGACTGGTTTGGCCAGCCTCCCAAAAATGTGGCTAACACCTCTGTGATTGCAGTAACCGATAAGCTGCTGGCGCTGTGGGAAGCGGGGCAACCCCACGCCCTCGACCTGCAAACCTTAGCAACCCTGGGGTTAGATGACTTGAGCGGACTGACGGGCGATCGCGGCAATGTTCTGCCCTATTCCGCTCATCCCAAACGCGATCCGCAAACGGGCGATATCTACAATCATGGGGTGTTGATCGGCAAATCAGCATCGCTCAATTTCTACCGCAGCGATGCCAGCGGCACCATTCGACAACAGACGGCGATCGCCCTCGGTGGGGTGCCGTTTATCCACGATTTTGTGATGGCGGGGCAGTATCTAATCGTGTTGATTCCGCCCTTGCAAATCAATCCGCTGCCTGTGTTGGCCAACCTCAAAAGCTACAGCGATGTCATGCACTGGAACCCCAAACAGGGCACACAGATTCTGGTGATTGACCGCGACACCCTAGAGGTTGTGAGTCGGGGCGAAACGGAACCCTGGTTTCAGTGGCATTTTGGCAACGGCTTTGTGGATAGCGACGGTACGGTGGTGTTTGACCTGGTGCGCTTTAACGATTTCCAGACCAACCAATATCTCAAGCAAGTGCCCACAGGCGAAATTCAAACGCCCGTTTGGGGTACGTTGTGGCAACTGCGGCTGGCTCCCCAATCGGCAACCATCACCGATATGCAGTGTGTGGTCGAGCGGGGCTGCGAGTTTCCGGTTGTGCCTCCAGTAGAGGTGGGGCACCAATCGCGGTTTACCTACTTTTCTCTGCATCGGCCAGAGGTTGATCGGGGGCAAGACTTGTTTGGGGCGATCGCCCGCTTTGACTACCAAACGGGCACGCTCACCGAAGCTGATTTGGGCGCAAACCGCTACCCGGTCGAGCCAACCTATGCCCCCGATGCAATCAATCCGGCTCAAGGCTGGGTGCTAACGGTGGTGCTGGATGGCGATCGCCAGACCAGCGAAGTTTGGGTTTACGATAGCGATCGCCTAAACGACGAACCCGTCTGCCGCCTTGCCCTGCCCAGCCTCATTCCCCCCAGTTTCCACGGCACCTGGAAAGCAGCTTAGACAACGTGTGGGGTAGGGGTGAAGCATTTGGTCAGTACTTATCGGTCATATCTAAGACGATTTCCGGCAAAGATTTTACCCTTCGACTCCGCTCAGGGTGCAAGCTGGCTGAGCGGAGTCGAAGACAGCGGGTAATTTGTTTGCTAGAAATCTCCTAAGACGTATCGGCCAAATGCTTCACCCATACAACCTACTGTGATACACAACTCGCTTTTCCTTGGGTTGATAGAGCGAACCAACAGCCTTGGGGGAGTTTCTCCCCCAAACCCCCTCATTGGGGGACAGCCCTTGTCCCCCAAACCCCCTCCGATCAGGTTTCGGCTAGGTGAGATCAGTTGCTGGTAACTCTACGCATTGTTGCTAAGGCAGAGATACGGGAGAGGGGAATAGGGGAGAGAATCAAAGGCGATCGCCCCTCGTTACCCTTGATACCCCTGCAATGCGTCGCGTTTCTAACCACCCTTGAGGCTCACCGACGCGGCCTTGCGGAGGGGGTGTGGGGGACGGGCTTCGTCCCCTGCTGGGGGTTTGGGGGCAACCCCCAAGGCTGTTGGCTCGGAAGTCTGGCTTGTGAGAAGTCTGGCTTGTGAGAGTAGGTTCAAAACTTGTGCATATACGGTAATCCTTACAACAGGGTAACGATACTGATTCATTCATCCATGCTTAAACCATGGGTAGTGGTATTGATGTAATGATTGTTTGAAGCGCGGGCAAAGCCCGCGCTTCAAACAATCACTACCAATTTAGGACTACCAAACCATGAAGCGTGACACCAATCCGATCACCCCTCCAGCCAGCACCAACCAGGCAGAATTGATGTTGAATCGGAAGACCGCGATCGCACTCAAAATCGCGACAATAATCGTTACCCCATCCACTAATGCAGCGCGTCCCAATGTGTAGGTGACAGCCGCCATTAATCCCAGCGATGCGGCATTGACCCCATCCAAAAACCCGCTTGCCCAAGCCGATTGACGCAGCTTAGGCACCCAGGGATTCACTACCAAAACCAGCAAAAACGCCGGTAAAAAAATACCAACTGTGGCGGCGATCGCCCCGGCGTTTCCGGCCACCAAATATCCCACAAACGTTGCTGTGGTAAACACAGGTCCCGGTGTCACCTGTCCAATTGCCACTGCATCTAGCAACTGCTGCGACGTTAACCACTGGTTGCGCTCGACTAAATCTCGCTGCAAAAAAGCCAGCAGCACATAGCCACTGCCATACAGCACTGACCCAATTTTGACAAAAAACAAAAAGACACTCGCCCAACTAACGGCAACGACAGGGGGGACGGCTGCTGCACTTCCCACCTGCGCCAACATGCCTGAAAGGGGCAACAGAAAGGCTCCGGTCATGTGGCCTCTGGTTTGCCAATTTTTAATCAGCATCACGGCCACCCCCAGCAACAGCAGCACCAAAATTTCATTCACCCCGGCAAAATAAGCAGCGATCGCCACCGCTCCAGCAATTTGGGTCGGCAGATCTTTAGCTGCTTTTTTACCCAACTTCCACACCGCCTGAAGCACAATTGCAATAATCACAGGCTTAATGCCATACAGCAACCACTCCACCTGAGGCACCGTCTGGTAGCGATCGTAAACGGCGGCTAACGTCCACACGATCAGCATGGCGGGCAAAATAAAGCAGCTTCCGGCAATCAGCAAGCCCCGCCACCCCGCACGTTCGTACCCAATGTGAATGGCTAGCTCCGTCGAGTTAGGCCCTGGAATCAAATTCGTGATGCCCAACAGATCGAGCAGTTTTTCTCGGCTCATCCACTGACGGCGATTCACCACCTCGTTATCCATCATGGCGATATGGGCAGCAGGCCCACCAAAGGCGATCGTCCCTAACCGCAAAAACACAGTTGCCAACTCTGTTAATCGCTGCCGCTGTTGTCTTCGATCCAAAGCCTGGTAGGAAACCGCTGGCTGTTCTCCCTGAATATCCTCAGCGTCTGGTGTCACTAGAATCTCCTTTTGCAGAGGTTTTTATTGGGCTAACACCATATTAAACCTGGCTTGGTGCCTATCGACTTGCTCGTCGATCGCCATCAGCAACGCGGGATTAAACAGGCGATCGCTCTCATTTGCGGATTCTCCTGGCCAGTAAAGCTGCGTGGTCAACACGGGCTGATTGGGTGCCTGTACCTTGACGTGAAAGTGTCGCGTCCGTCCTGGGTAAAGTCCCGGTACGATTGTTTCTAGGCGGTAGCGTCCGTCATAGTCAGTAAACTGGTGACCTCGCAATCGGTAGCCGACATTGTCGTAGTTGCCGCTGTCATCCGCGTGCCAAACATCAACCAGGGCACGGGCAACGGGGCTGCAACTGTGAGTCAGCACCTGCCCAGTGAGAATGATTCGCGTGCCTGTTATGCCAGGTTCTAATAATGACGAGCGCTCTGGAGAATTTGGTGTGTAATAGGGGCCCTCAGTTTGGGTGGGGGTGTCGTTGTCATCTCCACAGACTGGCGTAGGCGGCAGGGTCTGGGCGGTGGCATCGTTGGAGCCAGCGCCAGCTATGTCCATCTGGCTAGTACAGGCGGCGATCGCCCACGAACCCAACCCCAAAGAACCCAGTTGCAAAAACATGCGACGCGATCGCTGGCTGATCTGGCTCAATCGATTGTGCTTGAATGGGTGGTTCATAGTGCAGTCCAACTTAAATGGAGTCTAACCTCAAGTAAAACCCAGATTCTAGATTCCAGTATCATCCCCTTATGGTAGTGGTA
>JBBQFG010000257.1:0-7024 GCA_038321765.1 Elainellales cyanobacterium | reverse complement strand
AAATGCAACTGCTGATGCAATATGCCGCCGCTACCCAAATCACCATGCCCCGAAAAATAGAGCAGCAGCACATCTTCGGCAGCTCTACCCCGAAAAAATTGCTCAATCGTAGTTTCCAAAATGGTGCGATCGCAGTTCTCTAAGGGCTGCACTTCAAATGCACCACAATCCGGGTTCTGCAACACGTCCTGCATGGCTTGCACATCCAGCAGGCTTCCTGGCAACGGCTCAAGTCCCTCGCCATATTCGCTGATCCCCACCACCAACGCCAACCGCTTACCCATGTTTTGCCTGTTTTGCTGCGTCAATTCTGGCGACAAAATTCTCGAAATCTTGCATGGCAGAGGCGCGATCGCGATCGTTGCGCCCCTCAAACTCAAATTTCACCTCGTTGTACTCAAACTTCACCTTCGTGGTTGTTCCTACCAAACGTTCATACAACCACTTACCAAAGGTTTGTAAGGTATCCAGGTTAATTTTCACATCCAGAATGCTGCTACCTGCTTCTCCTTTTTCTACCATCTCTG
Source organism: Elainellales cyanobacterium (assembly GCA_038321765.1). Taxonomy (GTDB): domain Bacteria; phylum Cyanobacteriota; class Cyanobacteriia; order Elainellales; family Elainellaceae; genus CASBQJ01. Next base: position 6,497 of record JBBQFG010000257.1, on the reverse strand, counting down.
GTTCTGAGGGCGACTTGGGAGGCGCGACAGGTTCTACCTCTGCTGACTGCTGATCTAGTTCTAATGCTACCGCACCTAAAACAAGCTGAAGCTCTTGTGCATTCAACTGTTCGTCTTGGAAGGATAGTTGAAACTCAATTGAATTATCCATAATAGGTTTTGTAGGAGTAAAACTAGCTACATCTTAACTAGCCTACTGATTTACTCCAAGTCGCTAGGGTGCCCTGAATTTGCGTCAGCAACCCAGATCGGTGGGTGGGCAGATTTGCGGAGGGCAAAGCATTGGGATGATACATTCTGGGATGGTTGAGGGGTGCTGACCCAATGCTTTGCCCCTACTAAGGATTCACTGACTCTACCTGCCAGGTGTCTTGCTCATCCAACGTATAGCGAGAGCGGGTTTGCGGCTCACCCCGCAGTTCTAAATGATCGACCTGAATTGGGTCGAACAGCACCAGGCAAAAGTTGGGCAGCGGGTCGTCTGGGTCTGGAGCAGGGGGTGAAAACGGATCGGCGGGATCGCGGGGCTGACCGGGAGTCGCCCATTCAAACTGCACCCGCGACGCATCCGAAGAGTCGTGCCACTGAATTTGGCGAGCTTTTGTTAGTGCGGTATCGGGATGGTGGGCATCGACTAGCGTTAGCCGCCCCAACAGGCGCAGTTGCTCTCGCGTTTTGGGAAAGTACCAGCAGATTTCACCCCAGGGGCACAGCGCAATTTGGGTTGCTTTCTCGCTGCGAGTATCGGTAGTGATTTTGAGCTGGTTGGTAGGCTCCAGAAACCCTCGAAACACAACGGTGCGGTTGGCGGGTCGCCCGTCGGGTCGAACCGTAGCCAATTGTAGGTAACGAGCATGAACTAACGAACGGTTACGATGTAGCGCATGGGCTAGAGGCGATCGCCAGGGAGCAAGCATAAAGGAATCAGCCGCGTAAAAAAGGACAATACCTCTTTTACCTTCCTGGTTTATTCCCGTACCGTCAATGTGTAATTAAACCGTCCCCCCGATTCCGCCGTCCCAACCCAAATGCGATACTCGCCTGTGGCCCAATCCGTATCTTGAATGCTAGCGTCACGATTGCGCCCGCTATTGTCGCCACAGCGCACAGTATGATTGGGGCCTTGAATCACTAATGTGGTGTCGTTGCCACCGCTGTTGACCTGAAGGTTAAGTTGGGCAAAAGAACCCTGTAGCGTCAACACATGATCGGGCATGGCGGCTGCATAGCCCAGGCACAAATTGCCCATGCGATCGCGATTGGCCACAATGGCTGGCAACGAGCTTTGGCCACCCGTGCGTCCTCGAAATACCCCTTGTGCCGCAGCAAAACCAGGAGCCAGCGTAGCCGAGCTAAAGTTAGCGTCCTGGGCAAGTGCTGAGGGAACACCCAGCAATCCAATCAGCCATCCACTTCCAACCGCAAAAGCGATCGCCGCCCTACGACAGCGTACCCATATCCCAAGGGTCTGGCTCAAACCAGAGGGCTGTTTACTTGATAGTTGTTTACTTGGTTGTTTACTTGATAGTTTAGGCGGGTGATCCATGATTTTAGTGTTCATATAAATGACCTCAGTCGTACATCATTGGAACGGATTTGGGAGTTACTATGCGTCGATTTATGAGGTGTCTCAGTTAGCTGGGAGGTAGGTTTACGTTTACGTTCAACGTGCCACATTCGTCCCAAAAAACTAGGATTTATTCTTTTGCAGAACTGTAATTCAGTATTATTCTCAAATGACGAATGTTTATAGCCTACAGTTCCTGGTAATTACGCGATCGCCTAAAATTGAGTACGTCTGTAAAGCAAAGATAAAATCAATTCGTTTGTAAGAATTGGAAAGACTTTATAGACCTTCTTTAACGTACATTTTAAGCATCTATTTTTACGTTTTAAGCACCTATCTTTAACAGAGGATAACCACCGTGGCAGTTATCAATGGTACAAGCCGTGACAATCGAATTAACGGCACCTTTGAGGATGACCTGATTGATGGGAGAGGAGGGGACGATGATATTTTTGGATTTGGAGGCGACGATCGCCTGTTGGGCGGTGATGGAGATGATCGACTATCCGGTTCGTCTGGAGACGATGAACTAGAAGGCGATGACGATGATGATTTACTCGTCGGTGGATCAGGAGACGATGACCTCTACGGCGGCGATGATGACGATGTCCTTTATGGAGAAAATGGACAAGATGCCCTCTATGGGGAATCTGGCGATGATGATCTTTACGGCGGCGACGATTCTGATTTGTTGAGGGGCGGCAACGGACAAGATTTGATGTTTGGCAACGGCGATCGCGATTTTCTCTATGGAGGAAATGAAGGCGATCGACTGAGTGGCGGCGATGGCGACGATGACCTGTTTGGCGAAGCTGGCGACGATGGGCTGAGAGGCGATGACGATCAAGACCTATTAGTAGGCGGCCTTGGCGATGACACCTTGGATGGCGGTCGTGACGACGATTTTTTAATTGGGGGCGCTGGCAACGATGATCTGCTGGGGCAAGATGGTGACGACATTTTAGTTGGCGTAGATGACAACGCCTTTCGACCGGGCAAAGAAATTGACGAGATCACTGGCGGTAGGGGGAGCGATCGCTTCATTTTGGGCAATGCCGACAAGATTTTCTACGATGATGGTCGCACCGGGCGGGGTTTAGCAGACTATGCCCTCATTACCGATTTCACCCGCCGTTTTGACATTATTCAACTCAAAGGCAGCGCCTCTAGGTATGTGATTAAGCCAGTACCCATTCGTGGATTTCGAGCTAAAGATTTGGGGATCTTTCTGAACAAACCTGGCAACAAATCCGACGAACTACTGGCTGTGGTTGTAGGAGCTGAGAGTCTCCTGCTTAACCGCCCATTTTTTGAATATGTTTAATGGGTACTTCTAAATTGGTTTGGAAAACAAGCTTAAGAGACAGTGGTTGCAAGCCAGAACTCAACCCTGATACAGTCCTACTATTCTGTCTGAGGAGTGTTGATAATGGTTAGCTTTTTAATTTCTGTTATCGTTTTGGCGATTAGTTTACTGATCATCTCAAAACTTCCCTTAGGAATTGAGATAGATAATCCTGTGATTGCTCTGATTGCAGGCGGCATTATTGGTGCAGTAAATGGCTTTTGGGGATTATTCCCGGGCGGGTTTAGATCATTCAGCGCAATCATCAGCCTCGGCTTGATTCCCCTCATCGGCAGCGTGATTGTGTTTGGCTTAACTGCTTGGCTGGTGCAAGGATTTCGGCTGCGGTGGGGCATTGGCAGCGCTATTTTGGGGGCGATCGCACTCAGCCTTGTCAACTCCCTACTAGTGTTTATCCTGCGGCAAGTTGGCCTTGTTGTCGCTTAATTTTCCAATGGGTATGATTTTTTTGAAAGGAACCGGAGCGTCTCTTTCAAAAAAAATCATATAGCCATAGACGGATTGGTTAGGACGGGGTGCAGGGGTGGAACCCCTGGCTGGGGGCAAAGCCCCCACACCCCCTTTGATCCCAGTGTCCTAACCTTTGTGGCGACAGCTATACATGCAAAAAAACATACATGAAATCAGCAACACCCAATGTTTTTAGAAGCTCAGGCGGAGTCCGCGCTTCTAAAAACATTGCACAAAAACATCGCACGAATACCTGCTCACTGACTGAACTTAAGGTTCACCGCTGGAGATATCAATGGAACTATTGCTGCACGCCGCTATCGGAATTGGATTAAGTGCGGCGGCTGGGTTTCGTATTCTGGTTCCGTTTTTAGTTATGAGCATTGCTGCAAATACAGGGCATTTAAAGCTAGCGCCAGAAATGGATTGGATGGGAACCCAGGCGGCTATTATTGCATTTGCCATTGCAGCAACGATAGAAGTTTTGATTTACTTCGTCCCGGTGGTCAGCAATTTGATGGATGTGATTGAGGTGCCAGCGGCAGCGATCGCCGGAACTATCCTAACGGCAGCAGTGACTAGCGATATGAGTCCCTTTTTTCGCTGGAGTTTGGCGGCGATCGCGGGCGGTGGCATTGCGGGGGGAACCGAAGCCCTAATGAGCTTCACCCGGCTGGCCTCAACGGCAGCAGCAGGTCCGATCGGCAGTGTTGCAGTTTCTAGCGCTGAACTGGGTAGCTCGACCATTCTCTCCATTTTGGCGATCGCCTTGCCCATCCTGACTCTACTTGTGCTGGCTGTGCTAGTGTTTTTGGTGCTACGCCGATTCACGCGCCGCTGGAATTAATCAGCCTTCAATTTACGGGCGTTCACTTACGGGCGTTCACTTACGGGCGTTCACTTGCGGACGTTCACTTGCGGACGTTCACTTGCGGACGCTCAATAATTATCCCAGAGTTCTGAGAGCGTTACGACTCGATAATTCTGACTTTTTAACAAATTTAGAATACGAAATAGGGCGATCGCTGTATTTTGACAGTTGCCGATTGAGCCACCATGCAGCAGCAAAATAGCCCCCGGAAAGATGAACTGCGACACGTATCGAACCGTAAAATCTGGATTATTGGTAGGGGTAAAAGTATCGATTGGAATCATCGACGCTAGCGCAAATCGCGGCTCGTAGCCATCCATTTGGCGCAGTGACTGCACCATTGCCTGGTTGTAAAGTCCCCGTCCGGGTCGATACCAGCGCAGCGGCTGACTGCAATCGTCCGTGATGCGTTGATGCGATGCCCGCAGTTGCAAACTAAAAATTTCTGGATGCTGCAACGCGGTGTTGTCGTCGGCAATGCCGTGATTGCCAATTTCGTGTCCTGCTGCCACGATGTCGTTCAGAATAGTGCTGCCCTGAGCCAAATGGCTGGTAATAATGAAAAACGTTGCGCGCACGCGATCGCTCACCCTATCAAATGCAAGGTTGTGAGTGGCGATCGCCTCCAAAATACACCGCGTTGACGCATCGCCCGGATCGTTAGGCGTGGGCACATCATCAATAGTCAAGGCCACTACGCGCTCAGTCGTCTCCTTATAAAAAATCGCATCTGGAAACCGCTTCGCCAGTTGGATGACTAATTGCTGTTGAGGGAGCAAGATGGATGACATTGGTAGACTAGCCCTATTCAATCTGGATCGCGGCATTGTTTGGCGTTGCTATTGTAGCGACGAATTAAGCACTGCCCACAGTGCTGTAGAAACCCAGTCAGATTAAACTATAGCGCTGCAAAGTATGGAGGTTCGACAAAGCAAAAATGAATCCTCCGTATAATCCATCACTATTAAGGGATAAGCTCCTCTAGATTGGGCATTCTGACTAAACAGATACTAATTAGACCAATCGTCAGCGCACCGCTTAAGGATCGATATGGCAGAGCAAAATCGGAAATATCGGATCGGTGGGTATCGGGCAGGTCAACGTCCTGAAAATACCAAATATCGTCAGGCCGGACGCTTCCATACCGACCAACTTCCCCCCAAGGTCGATTTGCGTAAATACATGACCGACGTAGAAGAACAGGTCGGCAATAGCTGTGTTGCGAATGCGTTTGTGGGTGCCTACGAATATCTGGCCAAACGCGAATTAGGCGAATCGGGCAACGTTAGCCGTCTGTTTGTTTACTACAATGCCCGAGCGCAATCCGACAGCGCGCACGAAGATGGCGGTGCCCAAATGTATTGTGCCATCAACACCCTCATCGAGCATGGAGCCTGTTCTGAAGACGTATGGCCCAACGATGAAACCTTAATCATTGAGCAACCTCACGCCGATGCCTATGAATACGCTGCAAACTTCAAGATTGTAGAATCTGAGTGTATTGAAACCAACCTGAATCTTTGGCGACACACCCTGGCAGAAGGGTTTCCGATCGCCTTTGCGCTCAATACATTTGAATCATTCGACGAGGCCACCCGCAATCGAGGCCGCGTCCCCAAACCTAAAAAGTCAGACAATGTCCGCGAAACCCATGGATGGCACGCCATGCTCTGTGTTGGTTACTCTGACAAAGATCGGCTGTTTATCGTCCGCAACTCGTGGGGGGCAAGCTGGGGAGATCAGGGATATTGCTACATCCCCTACGACTATGTTTTACATGCCGACTACAACGGACACGATTCGTGGATTATTAAATCCATCAGCGATTTAGACTTCAGTGCCGACGTTTGGGAAAGTGAAGAATCTTTCTTTGCCGATGACGAATCCCTATTGCTTTACGATTTTTACGTCCGAGCCGCAGATCCAGACGGCTTTATTGCAGCCCTAGAAGCTCTTTGCCTCAGCTATGTTGAAAGCGAAGACGAGTACTACTTTGATTATGAAGAAGAGGAAGATGGCGACACCTTCATTGTCACTATCCAAAACTTTGACCTCACCATTACCGAACCCAATCCATTCCTAGAGGAACTAAACACCCTCTGCCAGGAGTATGCCACAGACGAAGACTACGACTTCAACATCGGCAACAGCACCGCCGACGACACAGAGACTCAGGCAGAAGAGAGCGACGATACGGAAGAAGAGGACAGCGAAGAAGATTCTAGTTACGAAGAAGAGGAAGA
>JBBQFG010000256.1:0-7034 GCA_038321765.1 Elainellales cyanobacterium | reverse complement strand
CCCCCCCCCCCCCCCCCCCCCACTTCCAAAAAAAAGATTAGGTTTTATTTTGTACGCAATCCTAAGCAGAGAGTTTATAAAGATTATCGTTCGCATGTTTACCTCCGTTAGATATTACATTTAACGGGAATCCTGAGTCTAAGCCAGGTGCTAAACACCCCAGTCGCTGGTCCATTCATTTAGAAATTTATTCAGTCTTCAGAGTCGTTGAGAGTATCTTATGGTGAGTACAATTCCCCCGTCCGCCCAACTGAGAAACCCTAAGAAGCACAATCACTACGGGTTTAAGGATTTCTTTCAGTTTGATGCCGATAAAGGCACCATTGTGGATTGGAACGGTAGCCAAAATCTCCTGACTACTGAAGATTTCATTATCGGGCTGGTAGAAGGCTTAGAAGAGGAGGTAGGAGACGCATCGGCAGCCATTATGTACACTATTGGCTGCGAATGGGGACAAAAGGATGCCTTCTTCTTCGAGAAGTGGTTTGAGAAAGAATTTGACCGCAATATGCGTCAGGCCAATCTGATGTTTTTGTTAGAAACCTGGTGGTGGCCCTTTACCTCCCAGGGTTGGGGACGCTGGGAAGTAGATATGGGCGATCGCAAACAAGGGTTCATGTTTATCAACGTTTTTGACTCTGCCGTCGCTCGTACGTTAGGCGATGTGGGTAAACCTGTCTGCTATCTCTACGCTGGGTTGTTTGCAGGATTCTTTACAGAGCTAGTGAAAAAGCAACTGAGCTGTATTGAAATTCAGTGCTACTCCATGGGCGAAACCTATTGCAAATTCTTGTTAGGCGGACAAGAGCGAATTGATGCCGCTTCATTTTGGTTGAATGAGGGAGCCACAGCGCGGGATATTGAGAAACGCATGCGGTTGGGAGACAAGTTGAAATGAGCACAACAACCCTGCCTTCCACTAACGGTTCAACTCCCCACGTATCTAATCCCCACGTATCTAATCCCCACGTATCTAATACAGAGTGGTTGCAACTGACTACTCAGCAGTTTTTTAGTCGGTTCAACTGGGACGATAATCCACCTGAGGTGCAACAGCTTCGTCAAGCCACTGCTACAGGTAGCACTGACCCTCTCAGTATGACCCTGACGGTCAGTCAGTTTTTCGGAGCCATTAATTGGGACGGCGCGGCGATCGCCCAAATCCCTTCAACATCCCCTACCTTACCCGACACCCACCTCAGTAGTGACAAGCTCTTCACACTAGATGATTTCTCAGACCTGTTCTGAGCTGCGCTCTTGGGCAAACTGCACTCCCAAACACTCACCCCTCCCTTAACTCCCAACTCCCGCCATGTACCCACAACTTGAATCTGCCTTTAACGAAGCCGAACATCGGTACCTTCAGCCCGAAGAATTGAGCGCTATTACTCAATACGTCAGCTCCTTGCCAAAACGAATGGATGCCTACTGTGCTCTGCGCGATAAAGAGATCGGTATTATGCAACAGGTCGCCGATCAACTCGTAAGAACGCTACCCGGTGAAACCACCGAAGCCTTGGAGCGCAGCATCAAAAATGCGCTGTTGGTGATGCGCTACTGTGCCATGGGCATGTTGCTCAATGACGAAACATTTGTCAAAGAACGTCTGCAAACCTGGATGGGGCAGACCATGAAGGCCTACCACAGTCAAGCGGTTGACTCTGCCCTTTATCTCCTGCTCACCCAATACCTAAATCAATCTCTTACTCCTCAACATCTCAGCTTTTTCAATCCCATGCTGGCGATCGCTCAGGCTCAATTTTTCCAGCCAGATGAACCTTTAACTGCTGCTGCTTTAGGCTGGTAGTCCCTCGATCCCCTTGGAACAGCCTTTAAGCGCGTCTAGGAAACTTGATTTTTCGCACACAACGTAGGTGAAAAATCAACTTTTACAACAGAACCTATCTCCCACCCCTAACCCCATGATTTCCGTCGCTGACTTACTCATTAACGATCGCATTCCCGGTAGCTACTTCGCCACTGACACCTATGTGCGAAGTGATTTAGAGATGGGGTTGCTAGAAAATCGGCAAGGCGATCGCCTCATCGCTTTACCCGAAACACTCATTCAAGCCATTTACAGTGGTTTAGAGAGAGAAACAGGGCAGGCATCTCGTCTGGTGTTGTTTAACTGTGGGCGCTGGTGGGGTAAAAATTTCTATGCCCGCTTTTGTGCAGAAGTCAGTGACTACTATGGTGTCCCGTTGTCTAACATGGCTATGGTCGAATTTATGCAGGTGATCCAACAGTGTTGGATTACGCACGGTTGGGGCAAAATTGATCTCGATCAAAGCTACCAGCATCGGGGCTTTTTAGTAATTAAAGGCTGGAACTCAGCATTTGATCGGCTGGCTCTTAACCACGATCAGCCAGCCTGTTACTTAGAAGCTGGCATCTTGGCAGCTTTTTTTAGCCAACTAACAGGTAAAGAGCTTCACTGCATTCAAACAACCTGTGAATCAATGGGGGCAGACTGCAATCGGTTTGTGCTTGGCTTGCCCAAGCGTCTAGAACCCGCAGAGACTATGGTCACTAACTTATCTCATGATGCAATCATGCAAGCTCTGTGCGGAGAAAAATAGGATCGAGAAGCAATCCCAACCTGATCTGCCAAACTAAGTAGTTCGACCTAAATAAAAACAAGCTTCTAAAAGTCTGTGCCGCCCGTGCAGCGGGCGGCACAGACTTTTAGGATTTTATGTTTAATTACGCCCATCTACTTATGTAACCGACAGGGATAATATAGCCATAGTCATAAAGCTTAGGACATGCCAGCGTCATTCCCGCGCAGGCGGGAATCCACCCCCGCACCTATCGAGCAGATGGATTCCCGCCTGCACGGGAATGACGGGGAGGCATCCTATTGATCATGGCTACCGCTATATGTAACCGACGGGGATAATATAGCCATAGTCATAAAGCTTAGGACATACCAGCGTCATTCCCGCGCAGGCGGGAATCCACCCCCACACCTATCGAGCAGATGGATTCCCGCCTGCACGGGAATGACAGGGAGGCATCCTATTGATCATGGCTACCGCTATAGCACTGATGCAATGCTTTTTTGGGCGTTGCTGAATCCAAATATGATTCCCTCATCCCCAACCCTTCTCCCCAAAGAGAAGGGAGCTAGAATTCATGTTTCCTCTCCTTGTGGGAGAGGGCTAGAGCTTCGACGTGAGCGCTCAGCCGAACGGTGAGGGCAGATTTTGCAATTCATAGTGTAATTCAGCAACGCCCTTTTTTGAAGCGCAGGCTTCTCCCACGCTTCAAAAAAGCATTATTTAGGACTACCGAGACAAGTAGCCAGTAAAACTTGAGCTAGCAAGTGAACTAGACGCTAAAGTTGTTTGTATTGCTCTTCTTTCCGCGATCTTTTCCCCTTTGAATGGTCGTTCGCTCGTGTCTACCCAACCATCCCATCACCCAGGTAGAGACCTGAGTCGCTCGAAATATCGACTTTTGGGTCTGGTCGGGCAAGGACAGTTCGGTCGGGTGTTTTGTGCGGTGCATCGCCAAACCGGAGAACTGGTGGCGCTAAAAAATTTAGAGCGCGATCGATTTCCAACTCACAAGTTTTTGCGAGAGTTGCGGTTTTTACTGAGCTTGCAGCACCCCAATATTGTGACGTGCAAAGCGTTAGAACACACTCCAACCGGGCGCTGTCTGGTGATGGATTATTGTGAAGCAGGTACGCTTCGCAGTTTGATGGATGAAGAAATTCGGTTGGCGCTGCCGCAATCGCTGAAACTTGTGGCCGACATTTTGGCAGGGCTAGAACATGCCCACAGCCACGACATTATTCACTGTGATATTAAACCTGAAAATATTTTGCTGCACGTTCAACCCTATGGCTGGACGGCAAAAATTTCCGATTTTGGCATCGCTCGCATGGGCCAAGAGGTGGCAAAATCCTCAACCGATCAGGGAAATACGGGATCTCCTGCCTATATGGCTCCAGAGCGATTTTATGGGCAGTATTCCAAAGCATCGGACATTTACTCAGTCGGGGTTTTGCTGTTTGAGCTATTGGCAGGGCATCGACCCTTTTCGGGTACGCCGACGGAGTTAATGTCTGCTCACTTAAACCAGTCGGTCAAGTTGCCGGAGTCGATTCCAAAAATTTGGCATCCTATTATTATTCAGGCATTGCAAAAGTTGGCGGCACGGCGGTTTGGGTCAGCCGCAGCAATGCTAGCCGCGATGCGTCAAGTAGCGGCGATCGCTTCATATCCATCGTGGTCAGAGCCATCAACCCCGCAGATGCCGCTGTTGCAACCAATTGCTCAATTTTTCTCTAGCCCCTTTCTAGCCAGTGCTCAGCACCACTTGCCATATCTCTGTAATCGCCTTGCTCCTGTGCCAGCGGTTTGTCAGCCAACTCTTCAGCCCTTTCCTCAGCACGTAGAGGTGTATGCGGGAGGCGGTGCTCGTGTGGTGTGGCAGCGTCTGACTACAGAAGAAGTGTCTCCTGTAGAAGAAGCGTCTCCTGTAGAAGAAGCGTCTCCCGTGACAATGTACGAGCGTACAGCTCTAGAAAGCGATCGCCTCGGATCATCCAGACAATTCGGACAGGCCGGACAATCTGTCACGTTACCATTTGAGATCAACGAGTTAGTGGTTCGTCCTCAAGGCTGTTTTGCGATCGCCAATCGGGCTGTGTATTTATTGACTCCGACTACTAGCGGCTCACTAAAATTGCAGTATCAAACAATCGTAACGTTGGCATCTAGTGGCGTAGTGGCAATCGAAGCCGAGGGGCGCTGGCTAGCAACAGCAACCGAAGAATTGGAGGAAAAGCCGGGAGTCCTGAAATTTTTTCCACTTCCAAACGCTACCCCATCTGGATGGCTGACTCCACGACCTGTTGAACTGACGAAGCCAGTATCACCCAACTCAGCACTGGCTAGCCCAAAACATCCACATCCGCTGCGGCTGATTGCGCTTGACGGGCGTCAGGTAGCGCTGTTTTCGAGTTCACCTAAGGCGGCTCCAGGCAGCAGCGATAACGCGCGATTAGCTGAGGCAAGTACCCGGCTGGACGTGTTCACTCGGCGGGGCGATCGCCTCATTCGATTGAGGCTCCCCATTCAGTTAGGGCAGATCATTGCAACGGCTATTCCGTATCGATTGCTGGCAACCGACCAGAACGATCCCCATGCGCTTCTCATGATTGATCTCAAACCGTTTCGGATAACTCGTTTGGGATTGGAGTTGGCACCACAGGTGTTGGCGGCCACCAGTTGGGGGTATATGGTAGCGAATGGTCAAGGACAAATGCTGTTGCTGGATAAACATGGGCAGCGGGTGGGTCGAGTCAACTGCCCCGCGATCGTGACGGCGATCGCTTCCTTTCATGATCACGGGGCACTGGTGACTACTCAGGAGGGCGATCGCTGTACGCTCTATGTTCTTGACTTGAAACAGTTAAGTATTGATTTAATGTTTTAAGTAATGCTCTCCGCAAAAATTCATATACCCGCGATAGACCTGACACCCAAATGACAAGTACGTCATCTACATTGAATAGGTAATTGGGAAAGTAAGTAGACGTAAACCAGGAACGTTGCTGCCGTGACTACACTTAAAGACCCTCAACATCATGTTCGTTCATCTTCCATGAAACAACCATTGCTTTACATTTCGCTAATTTTGTTGGGTGCCGGAACAGTAGTAGCAGGCGATCGCTTCCTGTCCACTCAAACTGTCTCTCAGCCTGCACTGGCTCTCACCCCATTATCCGACATGATTAGTCAGGTGCCTTCTTCTAGCGTTCTTCCTGGCCTGACTGATACCAACTTTATCTCTAATGCAGTTCAGCGTGTAGGGCCTGCTGTTGTTCGGATCAATTCTTCTCGCACTGTAGCTAGACGTTCCGTTCCCGAAGGCTCCGATGATCCTTTCTTCCGCCGTTTCTTTGGCTCTGGATCTTCAGATGCCCCGTCTTCCCGCGTTGAACGGGGGATTGGGTCAGGGTTCATTCTCGACTCTAAGGGACTGATATTAACAAATGCTCATGTGGTCGATGGAGCTGACCGCGTAACGGTTACGCTGAAAGACGGACGCACCCTCACGGGTCAGGTGCTAGGCGAAGACCAGGTAACAGACGTAGCTGTGGTGAAAGTAGAGGCCAACAACCTGCCAACCATTAAATTGGGTAATTCTGACCAACTGCAACCCGGTGAATGGGCGATCGCAATTGGGAATCCCTTGGGTCTAGACAATACCGTCACTGCTGGCATCATCAGCGCCACAGGCCGCAGTAGTGCCCAAGTTGGTGTTCCTGACCAGCGTGCTAGCTTCATCCAGACTGATGCAGCTATCAATCCTGGCAATTCAGGGGGGCCTTTACTCAACCAGCAAGGCGATGTAATTGGCATTAACACTGCTATTCGCGCCAATGCTCAAGGTTTAGGCTTCGCCATTCCAATCAATACTGCCAAGCGTATTGCTGACCAACTGATTGCAACTGGGCGCGTTGATCATGCCTACTTAGGGGTGCAAATGGTTACTCTAACTCCAGAGTTAAAAGAGAACCTAAACAGCGACCCAAGTAGCCCGTTCCCTGTCCAGGATGATCGAGGGGTGCTAGTGGTTCGAGTGGTACCCAACTCTCCTGCGGCTAAGGCAGGTGTGCGTGCTGGCGATGTGCTGGTCAAGGTTGGTCAACAAGCGGTAACGGAATCAGAACAGGTACAGCAAATTGTAGAAAATGCAAGCATTGGTAACGATTTGCCTGTGGAACTGCGCCGTAATGGTCAAGCCGTGACGGTTGCCGTTAACCCCGAAGCGCTAGAGATGAAGTCAGATAACTAACTCTAGATTGGACTAATTGGTTTGCAAAGTTGAGTAAGCAGGATGCCATGAGAAACTTGCTCAACCCCAGCTAGGGATTGAGCCCAATGCACTTGATAGCAACATCCGCGAAGCTAAGCTGCTGTGGGGTTAGAACGCCTCGGTGATTGCTCGGATTGTTTGCGTCGAGAGACTCGTTTTTTGACCGTTGGATAACGAGGACGCGGAGACGGTTGCTG
>JBBQFG010000255.1:0-7056 GCA_038321765.1 Elainellales cyanobacterium | reverse complement strand
GCTATTTCAAAAGGTCACGCTGCGTTGAAACTCTTTTCCCTGGGCAAAGCACAATGGCTGCCCCTGTGGTATTTGGAAATGAAACTCCAGCGCCGACGACTTTCTGACCCCGCGTTGTCGTGGGCAGATCGCTGCGAAGGGCCCAGTATAGGCTGATCGACCTGTAAGTAAGGTTTGCGGGTGGCGTGCTATCGCCTGTCTGATGATGTGGATCATCTCTTAGACACCCCGACAAGCTGGGTCGATCGCCGCTCTTGAGAAATTTTGAGCTACCAGAATTACGCGTTTGGATTGAGTAGGGCTGCTTTAGCCAGATTTCTACTCCGCTGTCTTTTATATCGCTTGGTTATTTCTCAATAGACTTCTTGCGTGAATGCTTTTTCGTGAGCGTGAATTGTTTCCCGGCGAAGCCGGGAAACAATTCACGCAAGAGGTTTAATGACTTAGCTATCTTTCGATTCCAGTGGCGGATCGATCAGCCTTAGCGTGCGGTCAGTTGGGAATGCTGACGATAGAGATGAGTCTATTTGCACAGGATTTTAACTTTTTGGGAGACCTTAGCATGACGAAACTACTCAGCCGCAAAATTGCCCCAGCTCCAATCTCTGCCGAAATTAGCGTGGTAGACCTAATTGACGGGTATTTCACAGCTTATAACTCAGCTCGTCTACGCGAAATTTGTCATCTGCTCAGTCAAGAGGTGATGCAAGATGGGGTAACGGTAGGGCTGAGCCTATCGGGAGCGCTAACCCCGGCTGGCCTGGGAGTGTCTGTCCTGTCGCCTTTGATGCGCCACGGCTTCGTGGATTGGATTATTAGCACTGGGGCAAATCTGTATCACGATTTGCACTACGGGTTGGGTATGGATCTGTTTGCTAGCAATCCGTTTGTGGATGATATCAAATTGCGCCATGAGGGACGAATTCGGATCTACGACATTGTGTTTGGCTATGATGTGCTGCTTGAAACAGATGCGTTTATCCGAGAACTGCTGCGGTCAGAACCGTTCCAAAAACGAATGGGGACGGCAGAGTTTCATCACCTGTTGGGCAAATACATTAACGCTGTGGAAAAACAGCTCGGCGTGAAGCATTCATGTTTACTATCGACTGCTTACGAATGTGGCGTGCCGATCTACACGTCCTCACCGGGCGACAGCTCAATTGGCATGAACGTGGCGGCTCTGGCTCTGGAAGGGTCAATGTTGATGATTGATCCGTCTTTGGATGTAAACGAAACGGCGGCGATCGCCTACTCAGCTCGCGAATCAGGAATTCCCGGCGTTGAAGGCAAAAGCGCGGCGCTGATTTTGGGCGGTGGCAGTCCCAAAAACTTCATGTTGCAAACTCAACCGCAGCTCCACGAAGTGTTGGGCTTAGAAGAGCGAGGACATGACTACTTTATCCAAATTACGGATGCCCGTCCTGATACGGGTGGCCTGTCGGGTGCAACTCCTAGCGAGGCTGTAAGCTGGGGCAAAATTGACCCCGACGAACTGCCTAACGCCATTGTCTGCTACACCGATAGCACCATTGCTCTGCCCATTATGGGAGCCTACGTGATCAATCAGTGCGAAGCTCGTCCTCTAAAGCGGCTCTACGATCGCCGAGAAGAGCTGCTGGCAACTCTCCAGCGCGATTACCTGGCGGCGCGTGCTCAACGCCCCGAAGAGAAAGTTGCAGCGGCTAGTGCGATCGCGCCTGCCAAAGCTGCCGAGCGGCAACCCGTGGCAACCTATCCTTGCGGTACGCCAATTCGCAGGTAGAAGGGGTAAAACCTGAGTTTTTTGGGCGCTTAGCGTCCAAAAAACTCAGGTTTCAATATTTTGTAGTCCTAAATTGGTAAGGATTTTTTGATGGGCGGGCTTCGCCCGCCCATCAAAAAATCCTTAAATCAATACCACTACCCAATATTTTAGGAATGCTGTCTAATGGCATCAAGTAAGGCCGTCAAGGCTCTGTCTTCTGAGGGGTTAACTTGGCGATCGAGCATCGCCAAACTCACCGCTTTAGGGAGGGCGATCGCAGCCACATCTGAATCTAGCCCTTCGACTAGTTGCTCAAGCGACTGTGGCACCTTGAGGGCAGCACGAATGCCCAACAGCATGTCTTCTTCAAAACCCAATCCACGCAACTGGGGTAACAGCTCATCCCACAGGGCTTTATTGCTGGCACTGTCGGTAGCGCCTGCCTGAATCACGTAGGCCAATAACCGTTGAAGTTTACTCTGCTGCTGAGGTGTAATAGAGAGTTTACCAGCGGCTCCATCTACCTGTTTGCTACGTTCTAAATTGCGAATCAGTTTCTCCCAATCGTGAACATCGCAGCCGTCTGGTTTACCAACTGTAATAGAGAGCTGAATCTGATTTGACAGTGCATTTAACTGTGTTACGTGTGCCTCTACGCCCAAGAACCCCAACCACTGGGCGATCGTATTAATCAGGGTGGCGCGAGTTGCTTGACTGCCTGCTAGCAAGCGCAACTGGGTGCGAACCATGGGACGCACAATTTGGGTCAACATAGCTTCAACTCCAGGGTAAGTAGATGGGCGTAATTAAATATAAAACCTTAAAGTCTGAGCCGCCCGCGCAGCGGGCGGCTCAGACTTTAAGAATCTTGTTTTCATTTAGGTTGAACTACTTATAGCCATAGTCATAAAGCTCAGGACATGACAGCGTCATTCCCGCGCAGGCGGGAATCCACCCCCGCACCTATCGAGCAGATGGATTCCCGCCTGCGCGGGAATGACAGGGAGGCATCCTATTGATCATGGCTACCGCTATAACAACAGGTTAAGCAAAAGATTTTTACTTAGAATAGCAACCTATTCCCTTAGACGATAGAATCCCCCGAAAGATTTTAGCTAAAGCAGTATTGTGCTCGATATTTTTTGGGTGCTGCTGATTTTAGCTAAGCAGTTCAACCTAAATAAAAACCAAATCCTAAAACCCTGCGCCGCCCGCGCAGCGGGCGGCGCAGGGTTTTAGGATCTTATATTTACTTAAGCTTACCTACTTATGAGTTTTAATTTGGGAGGCGCGCTGGGCGCGCCTCCCAAATTAAAACTCATAACCGGATTAAACAATGCCATTTTTTGAACGGTCTGACAGACAGTCCGTTCAAAAAATATCGAAACAGCCGCGATCATACCCGTGCTTCTAGAGACTTTAGGTACTCTGTATTCACACCCGACTCCCGCATGAGAGCAACTTTACCCGTGCGTGCAACTTCGCGTAGGCCAAATCGATTCAGTACCTGAACGATCGCCACCATTTTGCCGGGGTCGCCGACGACCTCTAGGGTCAGCGAGTCTTCAGCCACATCCACCACCCGCGCTCGAAAAATCTGTGCTAGGTCAATAATTTCGGCTCGATTTGAACTGGTGGCATTGACTTTCAGCAGCATCAGCTCTCGCTCAACGCAAGGTACTTCAGTAATGTCTTGCACCTTCAGCACGTTGATTAATTTGTTGAGCTGCTTGGTCAGTTGCTCAATTGTGTTGTCATCACCGGGTACCACCATTGTGATGCGAGAAATGCCCATTTGCTCGGCAGGCCCTACCGCTAAACTTTCGATGTTAAACCCACGTCGGGCAAATAATCCGGCAATGCGGGTTAAGACCCCCGCTTCATCTTCTACCAAAACGGAAATCGTGTGCTTCATACGAGAGGTGGGGATGGAGAATTCGGCCAGTGCTGTAAATCGACTCGATCGCAAAGCCGAATTACGATCTTATCCTGAGTCCCGCCCGGACACGTCAACAAATCCCTACAGGAAAGGTTGCACCACTGTCTTTACCAGATGTCATCATCTTTAACCGAATCTGTTTGGCCATCTTTAGCTTCATAGGGGGCAGGTGGTTCAGCTACTTTACGGGTAGGAGTCAAGAAGACTTCATAGGGCGAGACGGGTGGCACTAGTTCTAACTGAGGCGATGAGCGCGGCGGTTTGATATGACGACGGCGAGAAACACCTTCTTCGCTGGTTTCTTCGGCAATGACTTCGTAGAGAATAGCTTGCTTGGAGCCTGACCCTTTGCGTAACACCCGCCCCAGTCGCTGAATGTATTCGCGGCTAGAGCCAGTTCCCGATAGGATGATGGCCACGCTGGCATCGGGTACATCGACTCCTTCGTTGAGGACATGGGATACGACCAATGTGCGGTAGATGCCCTCGCGGAAGTTTTGCAAAACAGTATGGCGTTCCTTAACGGGGGTCTGGTGAGTAATGGCCGGTATCAGAAAGTCTTGAGAAATACGGTAGACGGTGGCGTTATCGTTGGTGAATACGATCGCCCGTTCGGGGTGGTGTTGTGCCAGCAGATCAGCCAGTACGCGCAGTTTGCCTTCGGTGCCCAAGGCGATCGCCCGTGCTGCCCGGTGAGCCAGCATGGCACGTCTGCCTGCCTGCGACTGGGCGCTGGCTCTGACAAAATTTTGCCAGCCCTGAATGCTTCCCAGGTAAATGTTGGATTTTTCTAAAAACTGATTGCGGGTTTGAATTAAAGCATTGTAGCGATCGCGCTCCTCATCCGACAGTTTTACCCGAATTGGAATTAACTGGTGATGCGCTAGGGCTGTTCCAGCCAGCTCTTCAGCGGTGCGTGAATAGACCACTTGCCCCAGCAGCGTATTCAAGTCGGTATGCCGACCATCGGAGCGATCGGGTGTTGCTGTCAACCCCAGGCGGTAAGGGGCGATCGCATATTCAGCAATCACCCGATTAAAGTCACTCGGCAAATGATGGCATTCATCGCAAATTAGCAGCGCATACCGATTTCCCCAGCGCTCAGCATGAATTGCCGCACTGTCATAGGTGGCTACCAAAATATCCGTGCGTTGGCCATCATCCGTTGGCCGCAGCCCATCACGAGAACCACCCCCCAGTAGTCCCACCGCCGCATCGGGAAACGCCGCCAGCAAATGGGCATACCACTGATGCATTAAGTCTAGCGTTGGCACCGTAATTAGCGTACTGCGAGGCGTTGCCTGCATCGCCATCTGTGCCAGATAGGTTTTTCCCGAGGCCGTTGGCAACACCACTACCCCCTGCCGCCCCGCTGCAATCCACGCGGCCAAGGCTTCCTGCTGATGCGGATACGGCTCTCGTTCCAGACTCGCCTTTAGGGTAACTGGAACAAACGCCTTTGCCGCATCCTCAAACGATGCACCCTCAGCCCTCAGCCGTTCTACCAGCAAGCGGTATTGCATTGCAGGAATCCGAAATCGTTCCACTCGGTCATCCCAGGTTGCAAACTCCACCCATGCCTTGCCCTTTGGCGGCGGATGCAAAATTAATGTGCCTCGGTCAAATTTCAGCGTCGGAATGCGAGCCATTACGTTTGTTTCTTGTTCTTGACGATATTGTATAGCCATAGACGGATTGGTTAGGACGGGGTGCAGGGGTGGAACCCCTGGCTGGGGGCAAAGCCCCCAGCCTCCCTTTGATCCCAGTGTCCTAACCTTTGTGGCGACAGCTATAAAAGACAGCGAGAACCTCAACCGCAATCAAGTTGGGCATACTTTCACTCTCAGCTCTTACGCACTCTCAGTTCTTGCTCACGATCGGGAGCTGTCTGACAATCGGTACTTCCCTTCTGCGAATCCTTCTCTCACTTGATCCCGTTACGCCGTAGAATGTAGGACGCGTCTAACCTAAGCAACCTTTACAGAAACCACCCGTGCGACAGATTGTTATTGCTGGCAACTGGAAGATGTACAAAACCCAAGCAGACTCGCTAGAATTTCTGCGCGGGTTTCTACCCCATCTGACTGATACTCCCGACGACCGCGACGTTGTTCTCTGTGTCCCCTTTACTGACTTAGTTCTGCTATCCAGAGACTTACACGGCAGCCGTGTTCAATTAGGAGCGCAGAATATTCACTGGGCCGAAGAAGGAGCATACACGGGGGAAATTTCCGGTGCCATGCTGGCAGAAATTGGCGTTCGCTACGTCATTGTGGGTCATAGTGAGCGGCGACAATATTTTGGTGAAACCGATGATACGGTCAACCTGAGACTAAAGGCAGCGCAAGACATTGGGATAATGCCAATTCTGTGTGTTGGCGAAACTAAGCAGCAGCGAGACACAGCGCAAACAGAATCGTGCATTTTTAGTCAACTAGAAAACGATTTAATTGGAATTGACCAACATCGTCTAGTGATTGCCTATGAGCCTATCTGGGCAATTGGAACGGGAGATACCTGTGATGCTAAGGAAGCAAACCGAGTAATTGGGCTGATTCGTAAGCGCTTAACCAATCCAGATGTACCGATTCAGTATGGCGGTTCCGTTAAGCCCGACAATGTTGACAGCATCATGGCTCAGCCAGAAATTGATGGAGCGTTGGTTGGAGGTGCTAGCCTTACCTCTGAGAGCTTTGGGCAAATTGTAAACTACACAGCCTGAGTTTTAGCGATGCTGATAAACCATACCTGGCAAACCATAAAAGACTGGGTTCCGCACTGTTTGTCTGGTAGGGGGCATAGGATTCCCAGCTACGCTTAAGCGGCATGAACCCAAATTTGATGATTTGGGTAACGTGTGAATACGTGGCGCGAAAAACGGCAGCCTGAAAACCGACAGTCAACACCATGTTCCTAACTAGATGAATCAGCGTCTGGCTTTGCTAAAAAGGTTGCTCCATGTTCTGTCACAACAAAGGTTCCAGTAGGCAACTCCAGCAATGCTTCCCCACTTGGCTCGTCATCATCAATCAACTCGACCTCCATGTTCTCCGAGCGTTGTAGCGCGGCGATCGCGTCTGGATCACCTTGTTGAGCTAACACTGTAAGCAGATTGAGCGTAGTGTAATAAACCGAGCGAGATACAGGTTCCGTCATAGCTACCCTGAGAGTTTAAGTAGTTCAACTTAAATAAAAACAAGATTCTAAAAGTCTGCGCCGCCCGCGCAGCGGGCGGCGCAGACTTTTAAGGTTTTATATTTAATTACGCCCATCTACTTATAGCGGTTACCGATCTGGTGCGGTACGAATAACAAGCTGAAACCCTTGCCCTGCCTGTCCAACGTGTACCTCATGTTAAGAGGAACCGCTA
>JBBQFG010000254.1:0-7080 GCA_038321765.1 Elainellales cyanobacterium | reverse complement strand
TTGCTCTTTAGGGCATCAATCCAGTCACAGCAAGGTTTCTGGGGGCTTGTGTGAAAAGGGTATCTCCTGTGTCCTTTACCAATATTGGGTTTCACGCAATGAAAAGCTGAACTCCTTTCCTAGTAAGACTTTGAGAGACTTGTGCGTAATGGATAGCCCAAAGGGCGAGGGGAACCGGAAAAGCTTTCAAAGTCCCTCTCCCTGGGGAGAGGGCTTAAAGCCTTCGGCATATATGAAAAGGGTGAGGGAAAACTCTGGGTTTCAAGTTAGACGAGGTTTAGCAATTTTTTCTGGTGTTGATCAATAGCTCTATTTAGGGTCACTGGCGCTCAGAAAAACGTACAGCTATAGCAATCCCAAATGAGTTGTGAGAGGTAGATTAGGTTTGTGTAGGACTACCGAGAAATTCTATGGGACTAATGATTACGCAGGTTGATGCCTTTACAGATAGGCCGTTTGGCGGGAACCCAGCGGCGGTCTGTGTATTGTCTGACGCCTGTAGTGACGAGTGGATGCAGGCCGTTGCAAATGAAATGAATCTATCTGAGACGGCGTTTTTGCTGAAACAGGAAGATGGGTTTAGCCTACGTTGGTTTACGCCTGCGGTGGAGGTTGATTTGTGCGGTCATGCAACCCTGGCCAGTGCCCATGTGCTGTGGTCGCAAGGCTATTTACCAGAGTCGAAGAGCGCTCAATTTTACACTCGCAGCGGTGTGCTGACAGCAGCTAAACAGGGCGATTGGATTGAACTCAATTTTCCAGCTATTGAATCGACGACGGCACGGGTTAGGCCAGAACTGGTCAGTGCATTAGGGGTGGCGATCGCCAATGTATGTCAAAACTCGCTGGGGTATTTGGTAGAAGTAGATTCGGCTGAGGCGGTACGGAAACTGACTCCAGATTTTGCGCGGATCAAAGCCTTGGGAGTGCATGGGGTGATGGTGACGAGCATTGGGCAAGGAGACTATGATTTTGTCTCTCGGTTTTTTGCGCCTGCGATGGGCATTGACGAAGATCCTGTGACTGGTTCAGCCCACTGCTGCCTGGGACCCTATTGGCGCGATCGCCTGCAAAAATCAGAGTTTCTGGCCTACCAATCGTCTCGTCGTGGCGGTGTGGTTAAAGTCCGCTGTGAGGAAGAGCGCGTTTTTCTGGGCGGTCAGGCGGTGACAGTGCTACAAGGAACGCTCGTCCAATAGGGTTGGTGAGAGGGCAGAAAAGCCGTCCTCTCACCAACCCTACCGCTAATTTATCCGCGATTTTAGGCAAACTGTTGGGCGTAGAACCGGGCATAGCGATCGCCTTTCTCCAATAGTTCTGTATGGGTGCCTGATTCTATGACGCGGCCTTGTTCGATCACCAAAATGCGATCGGCACGGCGCACGGTGGCGAGGCGGTGGGCAATGATGAAGACAGTGCGGCCTTGCATCAGGCGTTCTAAGGCTTCTTGCACCAGCGCTTCAGATTCGGAGTCGAGGGCGGAGGTGGCTTCGTCCAAAATCAAAATGCGGGGGTTGAGCAAAACAGCACGGGCGATCGCAATTCGCTGTTTTTGGCCACCCGATAGGTTAACGCCGCGTTCGCCAACCCAAGCGTCATAGCCGCCCGCAAAACCCGTAATGAACTGATGCGCGTTGGCAATTTTGGCGGCGGCTTCCACCGCTTGCAAGTCGTAAACCGTTTGGCCAAAGGCAATATTTTGGGCAATCGTGCCCGAAAACAAAATCGTTTCTTGCGGCACAATGCCGATTTGTCGCCGCAGGCTCCGCAGCGTCACGGTGCGAATATCTACCCCGTCAATTAAAATTTTGCCCTGCTGTGGATCGTAGAATCGGGGCAGCAGATTTGCCAGGGTCGTCTTCCCAGATCCCGATGGCCCCACCAAAGCGATCGCCTCTCCTGGGAATGCCAACAAGCTCAGATGCTGCAACACCCAATTTGCGTCCTGTGCCCCATCTGCCGAATCACGTCTTCCACCCTCATAGCGAAAACTGACATCGTGATACTCCACCTTGCCCGTCACTGCTGGTAGGGCGATCGCCCCCGGTTGTTCTTGCACGGCGGGTTGAATGTCGAGCAGTTCAAAGATCCGATCGACCGAGGCTTGCCCCTGTTTAAATTCGTTGTAGTTGTCGGTGAGGTGGGCGATCGGGTCTACCAGCATGGCCACAGCCACCACGTAGCTGCCAAACTGCTCTCCGGAGAGGTTGCCCTGGCCAATTTGCCAGCCGCCCAATAACAGCAGCAGCAATACACTCACGGCATACATAAAGCCCACCACGGGATACTGCACCGCCTTAAGCCATGCCGCTGCGTATTTGGCCTGTCGGTTGCGCTCGGCCTCTTTGCCAAACCGCTCAATTTCGTAATCTTCTGCCGCGAAGGCACGAATGAGCCGAATACCACTGAACACCTCTGTCAGTAACGACGACAGATCCGACACCAAATTCTGACTGCGCCGCGAAATCACCAGCATCCGCTCACCAAACCAACTAATCAAAAGCCCCATCAGCGGCACCATTACCAAACTGGCCAGGGTTAACTGCCAGTTGAGGTAGACCATGTAGCCAAAGACAAAAATCAGTTGCAGCACGCAGGGCGTAAAGTCGTGAAACACCTTGTTCACCACTTCACCAATCCGGTCAATGTCCTCTGTCATGCGGTACGACAAATCTCCCGTCTGCGCCCGCTCAAAGTAGCTGAGGCTGAGTCGTTGCAGATGAGCATAGACGCGCTTGCGGAGGTCGAGGGCGATCGCCAGTGCCGCCTTTGCCATCAGCGAATCTTGGCCGTACTGCGCCAGCTTTTGCACCAAAAAAATGCCCCCCACCAGCGCTGCAATCTGCGCCAGCGCCGGAACATTGCCTTGCACCAACAGCGCCAGCATCTTTCCTGCCAGCCATGCCAACAGCGGCCACACTGCCGTAAACACCAACGTACACAACAACGCCTGAGTAATCGTGCCCCAGTGCGGCTTCAGGTAGGGTAACAAACGTCTGTAACCCGTGGCAGGTTGCGGGCGAGGCGGGACAGAGGAGATACGTGAGGATTTCAAAAGGGGTTAATGGGGGTGCGATCGCATGGTTGGGGTATCAGGTTAGGCTATCAGGTTTCGGTAATGGGTCTCAATCGCTAGCGTCTCGGTTTGCTAAACGATTGAACCCATCACTCGATCTGCGACTTGTTAAATTCGGAGCGATCGCACCAAAATTCGCATCACCTCATGGGGTTGAGCGGGATGGTTAGCTGTGAGTCTGAGAGGTCGTTGATTTGCCTGGGCCGAACGCCTATCGCCAGACTCCAGAAGCTGGTTGACTGACAAATCTCTTGAACACCTGCTGCACCGCCAGGAAATTAATTTCCTGGCTCATCGCTAAAGTCCTCTAAAGAGGACTAAATCAGGATCTGAGTCTATTTCAATAGACTTTCACCATTAGCCCAAAATTTATTTTAGGGCGGGTTGACAACGGAGCAATAAGACTTTCAGGGCTTTTGTCAGGCAATCAGCTCCAGAAGTCTTAAAGAACCCATTTCAGCCTATTTATAACTGAGTGACCTAGAGCTACATCCTATTTCCTATAAGGCTTTGAGGCTTTGACTACAATTCTGACGCGGCAAGCCGCCCTTCGATCGGCTCGTATTCATCTTCCAATAGCCAAGTTTGTGCTTCATCGTAACTTGCACTAGTAAATACGACCTTGTAACTCTCAGCAGGATCATGTACGCGACAGCTTCCTGATGGATCACCCAGCAGCAACAAAATGTAAGGGGGCGACAGCATGGGGTCAATCCAGACTTCGACAAAATTCCAATCACTCTTGGCTGGGTCGAGTGCGCGGGATGACATGGTATCTGTCTTCTGCATCAATTTTCACCTCTCCATAGAATAAGGAAGTCTTTGTACCATCATCGGAGCTAATACGATAACCAATCGGCTCAGCAAAAAACAGGCCATACCGTTCGTATCCTCTAATCACTCCTGTTAATTCTCCTGCTTTTATAATGGCTTGAACAACTCTCTCCATTGTGGCTTCGTTGTTAAAAACGTGAGCAGCTCTACCTCTTTTCAGTAGTCTCTGCACTTGTGGCGTATTGGGTAGATGTTTAGCAATATGTCTGGAATCAAGGATGATTTCACGGTCGATGCCACTCATGAACTGGAAAAATCGTGTGCTTTGAGCATATTACGTTTATTTCACGAACTAACACTTCTACAGACTTTGCAGCCTATTTCCAAGCGCTTTGACTCCGTAAGTAAATTGTCTTGGCTTGAAGGCGATCGCCCTCAAGCCAAGCATTTCAAGATTTGCGACTGCTGCAAAGAAATCGCAGATCTGACACAATCCGAACCCCTAACTTACCCAACCACCCGGAGCGATCGCACCAAAACCCGCATCACCTCATGGGGGTTGAGCGCGATGGTTAGTTGCGAGTTGGGCGGGACAATTGCCGGACTCCAAAAGCCTGCTTCGGCATAGCGGAGATTGTGCAATCGGTGGATGGTGTTTTGCACGACTTCTGGCGTGCCAATCAGCAGGTGCCGAATGGGTGTGGGTTCGGGGATGGGTGGAACGGGTTGCGGGATATCGGCAACTTCCCCACAGGCAGGTTGCACTAACGCCATAGGCAAGCTAGATGCAGGGATTGCATCGGTGGAACGAAACGAATAAATCATTTGGGTTTTCCTGGTAACGATGGGGAGGAAAACCCAAAAACTTAGCCACCCCAGACCTGCGGCCATGACAAGCTGGGGTGGCTAGAGAGGATTGTGTACAATACCCTCAGCCTCCAGACTGACGGTAACAGTCGTGTGGGGTTAGCTACCGAACGTTGCTGAGAACAGCGTTCGGTAGCGTTGACTAAATTTTTGGGCGCTTAGCCACAAGCTAGACAACAGCCGTCCGAAAATGAGGCATTGACAAATTAAACAGTATCTCGCTAGTACAGTCAATCTATTGGTGGGCGATCGGTTTTGTTGTACCTGTTTTGGTGAGGAAGGGGAGGGGCGATCGGTGGGGGGAGAGGCAATAGGGCGTTTTTATCGATACCTAGAGCCGTATAACGACTGAGTTCAGCAGCAAAAGACAACCTTGAACTCCCAACGACCATTTTACTTCGCTGCTACAACGATTTGTTATACGGTTATATTTTAGGAGTTAAAGACTGGCAGAAGAAATGCCATAATAATGCCTCCAATCACCGCACCTTCAAGAACCTTCAAGACCAAACTAGAATGTTTAATTTTGACCCCTCGAAGCCAAGAAAGTGGTGTATCCTCATCTCGCATTTGCCAATTAAACATTGATACTAGCAAGGGGACTCCGCCGACTTTGGCTCCCATCAGTAGATGTAATGCAAGACTCATGAACACACATAACCATGCCACCAAATGCGCTAGATACCATTGACGATGAATTTCTCCAGCAGGAAGCCATTCTTCTTTCATCATTCGACCAGTTACCACAGCAAACGTTGCCGCAAGCAACATTAACGTATTTGCAAAGCGGTGTACTGATATCCACCAAACCGGCTTGCCAAACTGTTTTAATTGACTGAAAGATTGCTCTTGTACTAGACGACGATAGCCAATATGAAAGCTGTATAGAGCAAAAACTGGTAGAAACAATAGGAACATTAGGGCAATCGTGCCATGAATACCTTGAATATCTCCTATTGTGGGTAAAACAAAACTACCCCAACGCTTGTCATAAGTGTTGTAAACCCAAAAACCTGAAATCAAGGCTAAAACGAGTAATACGGCGGCGACACCATGCAATATTCGCAATAAAACAGGCTGGTATGGATGGGCACGCGACATATCTATGTTTCTTATAATCAAGAGTTTCTCGAATCATAGCAGAATCAGAACTTTCCCTGGAGGCTATGCAGTATAACGGCAAAACGCAGCGGCGGCAGACAACCTTGGCACCACTGCCAGAGCCTTTCAACCGTCCGCTGCCGTTGACGTGTTAGCTGGCTAGCCACTGAACGGTCTTCTTTTACTGTAGGTTAAAAAGACGGATGCTTTCAATGATTAAAATTGTTGCCCATACCAGGATACTAAGGCCGGCCGCTGCTGCTGCAATATCTTTACTGACTCGGATACGATCATTCTGTTGAGGCTCAACAAAGTCGCACAGTACTTCAATCGCACTGTTAAACAATTCAGAAATAAGCATTAGCCCCATTGCAAGTAATATTAAGCCAACATCTACCCATTGGCGAAAAAGGAAAGCACCGCCTAAAACGGGCACCGACAAGATTACCTTATAAGCGACACTAAAATCGGTGACTACCGCAACATGGAGACCCGCTAGGATCACTTTTAGCTTCTGGATTGGGTGACAACCAGGTGAACGAAATTTGTTAGACATGACTGATTAGTTTAAAGGGGCTGGAGCTGTACCGATCGCACAAACCGCTGTAACTGCCGACTTTCCAATTCCAAAACCCGTCGGGCGAAATCAGGGTCATGGTCAAGTAATTCGTCAAAAGCATCAACTGAGATTGCTAAAATACGCGTCTTTTCGCTGGCTGCAAGGATGGTATTTTCTGAGGTACTGTGTGCCAAGACCTCTAGCTCATCCAGCGTTTGCCCAGGCTGAAGGCATTCAACTCGAACATCATCACCAAGACGATAGTGAATCTTGGCATCGCCTTCAATGAGCAGCAACAATTCCCGACAGGTATCACCAGCTTCTGTGATCACGTCACCGCTAGAGTAGACTCTTACTTCTGCTTGATGGGCAAGGGAAATCAGCGTTTCACTCTGCATCCGATGGAAGAAATCGCTATTAAATAAATAAACTAATTTCTCTAAAGTTGGGAATGCTGTGAGCGGAGGGCATGGAGTCGGTATAGACAGAAGTTGTTCGGCGGTTTCCCTCACAATTTCCGACTGTGCTGCATACCGTTGAGTCTGAACGATCGCCTGACTGCGTTCTGCATCCAACTGGGCAATCATATAGAGGGCTGCCACTTGAATTAGCGGATTCTGATCCTGGAGCAGAGCTTCTAAATAACCCAGAATCTGTTGGGAAGAGAATTCCAGCGAACAGGAGACGGGGGTTTCTCCAGGTT
>JBBQFG010000253.1:0-7100 GCA_038321765.1 Elainellales cyanobacterium | reverse complement strand
ATTGAGATTTAGGGCGATTTTTGGGCAGTAGGGGCGAAGCATTTGCACTCGAATTGACGCTGCGTTGCCAGAATATTGATGCAAATGCTTCGCCCCTACAGAATATTCGCGATCACCGGAAAGATGTCAAATGAGTTCTATATACCTATCCCACGCCTTGGGCAGTGGTGGTCACATGCATAAAGTCGGCGGCGGCTTCGAACAGTTCAACATCATCTCGAAACCCTAACGTTGCTAGGACTGCTGCTAGGACTAGTGGCCGTTATAGAAGGCAGATCAACAGTAAGAATCCTAAAATCCCAGCAGCAGATTCTAAAAATAGAGAAGTTGTGTCGGAAGGGATGGGCTTAATAGCAGCGGGTTTCATAATAGAACCTCTTTGAAGAGTGAGGGTGTGAAATGGAGAGTGTAGCGGGTCTCTCTCTGATACTGTTGTCTACAATAGTCACTCTAGTCATTCCTTAATGCTTGGGTGGGTTTCCGGAGTTTTTTCAAGACTTTTGGAAATTTCCCCCTTGTGTCAGTAATTTCCACGTTGATGTTGTTCTGGGAAAAACGGTCTAGAAGTGGTGTTTATTGTTTGAACGGTATGCGTAGCATACCGTTCAAACAATAAACACCATAGTTGGAAACCCGACCCAATTTAGATGATGCAATTGGGTAACCAGAAATTGCAGCCGGATATGGTTCAAAATATATGCAGCCGTTCGGAGAAGTTGTTGATATGAAATTGGTGGAACTTCTAGCCACGTTGCCAGATCGGGAGCCATTGCCAATTCATCCCGCGCTGGAAGCCGAAGTGACTGGGCTGGCAACGAACTCCCATGCTTGTAAACCCGGAGATTTATTTATTGGGATGCCGGGGACACGAGTGGATGGCGGTGAATTTTGGCAGAGTGCGATCGCCGCTGGGGCGATCGCCGCAATCGTCTCCCAACAGGCTGCTATCCAAAAACCCTCGACGGCTGGTGACTGTCTCATTCCCGTGGCGGATGTTCCTAGCGCATCGGCTGCGCTGGCGGCTACGTTTTATGGCTATCCGGCTCAAGCCATGAAACTGGTTGGCATTACAGGCACCAACGGCAAAACGACGACCACCCACTTAGTGGAATTTTTTCTGCAACAGGTGCAAAGGCCTGTGGCGCTTCTAGGCACGCTTTATACGCGCTGGCAGGGGTATCAAAAAACCGCCATTCATACCACCCCCTTTGCGCTAGAGCTTCAGGCACAGTTGGCGGAGGCGGTAGGCGCAGGTTGTCAATATGCAGTGCTGGAGGTGAGTTCCCATGCGCTGGCTCAGGGACGAGTGCTGAACTGTCCCTTTGAGGTGTCGGTGTTTACCAACCTGACGCAAGATCACCTCGATTATCACAGCGGTATGGAAGACTATTTCGAGAGTAAGGCGCTGCTATTTTCCTCTGACTATCTTCAGGGACGGGCGATTGTAAACTTAGATGACCCCTATGGGCGACGGATCATAGAACAGGCAAAAGCTCAACACCCGGTGTGGACCTATAGCACCCAAGACAGCACTGCCGATCTATGGACAAGTGATTTGGTCTATCGGGCGGCTGGGGTAACTGGGATTCTGCACACGCCTAGGGGAAAT
The DNA here is from genome assembly GCA_038321765.1 of Elainellales cyanobacterium. Lineage (GTDB taxonomy): Bacteria > Cyanobacteriota > Cyanobacteriia > Elainellales > Elainellaceae > CASBQJ01. The sequence goes on along the minus strand of JBBQFG010000253.1, from coordinate 5,491 downwards.
GTGGCATTTACGTCGCCGCTGGTGGGGCAGTTTAACTTGGCTAACGTGCTGGCTGCGGTGGGTACAGCACTGCACTTGGGGGTTGATCTAGAGGCGATCGCCCAAGCGCTGCCTCATTTTACGGGGGTGCCCGGACGAGTAGAACAGGTGCAGGTGAACCCAGATCAAGATATCAGCGTTATCGTAGATTATGCCCATACGCCCGACAGTCTAGAAAATTTGCTCAGGGCATCGCGTCCTTTTATTAAAGGACGGCTGATCTGCGTATTTGGCTGTGGCGGCGATCGCGATCGCACCAAACGTCCCAAGATGGGGGCGATCGCGGCTGAACTGGCAGACTGGGCGATCGTCACGTCAGACAACCCCCGTACCGAAAACCCCGATCAGATCTTGCAGGATGTGGTCACAGGTATTCCGGCTGGTGCCCATTTAACCGTTATGGGCGATCGTGCGATCGCTATTCGCACAGCCGTGCTAGAGGCCGAGGCAGGAGATGGGGTACTGATTGCAGGTAAAGGACACGAAGATTATCAAATTCTCGGCACCGAGAAGGTTCATTTTGATGATCGTGAGCAGGCGCGAGCAGCGTTAGAAGAGCGTTTAGCAGGGGGTCGCTAGAGTCTAACAAACTCAACCGTTGAGACAATTAATTAATTTAATCAGGCCAGTAGGTTGAAATTAAATATAGAAAATATAGACGTTAAATATGTAGGACTTACGCACCTGACCCGAAAAGTCAAAAAAGTTGAATGAACTTGCGGGCGCTCAGCGCCCGCAAGTTCATTCAACTGCGTAAGTCCTAATAAGTCCTAATATATTGTCTTGAGCAAAAGCTGGAAAAATTCTTGAGTTCTCGGTAAATTTTGAGGAAGAGAGTTTTGCACAGTGAACGGCTGCTCAGGGTTGCAGGAAAACATTGTTTTGGCAACTCTCACTTTTCTCGATCAACTTCAACGGAATTCAGTTGCAAGCATTGCTAGGTATCAGATTTCGTAGAGTGCACGAAGAGAGGTTTGTGGATGATGCGATCGCACACGCTGAGCAATTGCTGTGATAGAGCGATTTGATTTTCTGAATTTCCCGCTTGGATTAACTTCATGAAACCGTTACGCCCCCACGATGTGTCTCTGTATGAATTAGCTCTGGGTACTGCACAGGCACCGTCGCCGTTACAAGTCAGCCCCACCACATTTAAATCAATGCTGGGGGCATTTTTGGATGTGTTGATTGATAAGCAAATCCCCGCAACGCTTTGGCTAAAGCTACCTAAAGGTGACGTTTGGACGGCTGAGATGGAGCGGTATCGTAGCTTGGCAACAGCACCCTACACGCTCTACCTTTTGAGTAACCCTTTAGCTAGCTCCTCGACCTCTGTGCAGGAAGGCCGTATACCAAGTCCAGCGGCAGACCTTCTAAGCAACCCAGTTGACCTAAACCCAACGTCTGCCCACCCAGCCGCGAGTCATTCGAATGGGACGGAGCTAGCCGTCAGTGAGGCAGTCGTGAGCCAGAAAATCGTGATAGGTGAGGAGATCGACACAGAGGTCAATGGGTTGCCCAGTGCGGAGTCTTGCAGAACGGTTGCGTTGCCATTGGGAGCCAATACCCAACTACGACGAGAATACCTGCTGCTGGTGATCTCGCCAAAGTTCTGTGGCTTGTTGGTGGCACATCGCCCCCGCTCAATGCGGCCAAAGTCTAAACTAGCGCCTCCCGATCTATCCCCGACGGTTGACGACGTTAAACCAGAGGGGGGAATGGAGGACGATCCAGAACGTCGCCACCCGCTGCTCACGCTGTGCTCGTTTGATGTCCAATCAATGCAGCGAGTGTTGACTGGAATTGGTGAAGTTATTTCTGGTGAAATCTTAGAAATGTCTGCCAACCCATCTACCGACACGCTAGATGGGTTGGTCGAGGATTGGAGCTTATTGCTATCTGAGTTTTCTGGTACAGCCCTTCAACCGGATGTGTTGAGCCACTTATTTACTAAACAAATCCAAACACAGGAGAATATGTGGCACAGTACAGCAGTTTATCGGCGGCAAGCTGAATCAGCAACGCTGCTACAACTGGAAAATGAAGAGTTCCAAAATGCGATGCGCCTTAAGGACGAATTTCTAACCACTATAGGGCAAGAGCTGCGAACACCGCTGGCAACGATGAAAACCGCTCTGAGCTTGCTCAATTCGCCGAGTCTTAAGCTCGCTCAACGTCAGCGATATATGGACATGCTGACCCATGAGTGCGATCGCCAAAGTGCTTTAATTACCAGCGTCTTAGACCTACTTCAACTAGAAAAAATAGATGATCGAATCCCAGCTCAACCGCTGCAATTGCAGAATGTAGTACCTGGCATTGTAAGCACCTATCAACCTCTGGCTCAAGAAAAAGGCATCATGATGGCCTACACCGTTCCAGATGAACTCTCAGCAGTTTCGTGTACTCCGGCTTGGCTACGGCAAATTGTGATCAATCTGTTGCACAACGGCCTTAAATTTACCCATCAAGGTGGACGAGTCTGGCTCACGGCTAAACCGCAAGGCGACTATGTTCAAATTGAAGTCCGCGATACGGGTGTGGGGATTTCCCAATCTGACATCCCCAAGATTTTTGATCGCTTTTACCGAATTCGGCAGGGCACAGGAGATGACACTAGCGGTTCTGGACTGGGGTTGTCAATTGTGCATCAATTGCTGCTGCGCTGCGGCGGTTCTATTTCGGTTAAAAGTAAACTGGGCGAGGGATCTACGTTTAGCGTACTTTTACCTGTACATCGCTAATGTGAGCGGGGAGGGCGGGTTTTGTTGATCAGGGATTAGAACTCCAGCTCGCGTACTGGCTGAACCCGCCCCTACAAACGCCTGCATTTGCCCCTCCTTGCGTATGATTGATGACAGAGACAGGTTTTGTGGGTTCTACAGATGAATTCATCTCCAGAGTAGTAGTCCTAAACTTGGACTAGACTTCTGGCGTGAATGCTTTTTCGTGAGCGTGAATCGTTTCCCGGCGAAGCCGGGAAACGATTCACGCCAGAGGTCTACTGATTTTTGGAAGCGCAGGCTTTGCCTGCGCTTCCAAAAATCAGCAATTGAGACCACAACCTCTGGAGTGTGCAACCCAAAACCGCCGAGTAGCCAGGACAGGTATGACAGTAATTTGGGAATTAGATTTCTACTCGCGTCCAGTGATGGACGAGAAAAATAAAAAGCTGTGGGAGGTGCTGATTTGCGAAAGCCCGTTAGAGGTAAATCGCCCGATTGATTCCCTATTTCGCTATACGCAATTCTGCCCCAACACAGACGTGAACTCGGTGCGGCTGCGGCAGGCAATTGAGACAGCGATCGCCCAAGCCCCCAGCCCGCCCGACAAAATCCGCTTCTTTCGGCGGCAGATGGCCAACATGATCATCAAAGCTGGCGCAGATGCTGGCATTCCGGTTTATGCTAGCCGCCGCACCCTAGCGCTAAATCAGTGGATGCAGCAGCGGATGGCAGAGGTTTACCCCGCTATGCCCAACTATCAAGCCAGCAGCAATCCATCGGTGCTGATGCCCACGTCAGCGCCACAGCCGCTGCCTGATGCTTTAATTGGGCAACAGTGGGCGTTCGTTAGCTTACCCGCCAGCGCCTTTGCAGACTTACCAGACTGGGCGATCGACTTTGGGGAAGTCTTTCCGCTCGGCATTGCCGACATCGCCCCCGACACTCCCATTCCTGGGCTGATTATCTTTTCGCCCCGCGCCCTCCCCCTCGCCGCCTGGATGTCGGGCTTAGAACTGGCCTATCTGAAATATGTCGAGGGTTCAACCCCGCCCCAACTCCTGTTAGAAACGGGAGCCGGTGAAGCGTGGATTCTCGCCAACCTCACCACCGCCGCACTCCAGTCTGAAGCCGCAACCTTTGAAACAGCTAAGCAAAAAGCCAGCCAAATTCATTTCGTCGCTGTTCAAACAGAGCTTCAAGCTGAAGACTTTAAAGGATTCTGGCTGTTGCAAGAACTAAACCTAGCGTGATGTCCCCCAATCCCAGAAGATAGGTGAGAGGATCAATCCCCATCTCCCTAATTTCTTGCATGGATCTCGACACTCCCCCCCAGTCACCTTTGGCAGAACGCCTACTCGACTTGGCGTTGCGTTCGGGGGCAGAGGCAGTAGAAGTGTTTGAGTCGCACTCTCTCTCGCGTCCGGTATTTTTTGAAGCCAATCGACTTAAACAGCTCGAAATGTCCCAGGCTGAAGGGATTGCGCTGCGACTGTGGCGCGATGGCTGCCCCGGTTTGGCAGTGGCCTATGGCCCTGTAGAACCGCAAACCCTCGTTGAAAAAGCGATCGCCCTCAGTCAGCTCAACGAACCAGAAACCCTTGAACTCTCGCCCTCTACCCCAGCAATCTATCCCAACTTGGGCACACCGGTACCCGTCGCGCAGTTAAGAGCCTGGGGCACAGAGGCGATCGCCCTAGTGCGAGAGCAGTATCCCGAAAGCCTGTGTACTGCCGACTGGGAATGTGACATAGAAAGCACCCGGTTAATCAATTCGCAGGGGTTAGACTGCGGCTACACCGACACCACCCTCAGTTGCTACATGGCGGCAGAGTGGATTCGCGGCGACGACTTCTTGAGCGTAGAAGATGGTCAAACCGAACGGGGCAGCCTTGACCCCGTTGCCCTAGCGCAGCAGATCCTTCAACGGCTGGAGTGGGCAAAAAATAATATCGCCCCACCCGTAGGCAAAGTGCCGATTCTATTTACCTCAAAAGCCGCCGATATGCTGTGGAGCACCGTCCAAGCGGCGATGAATGGCAAACAAGTAATTGAGCGCGCCTCGCCGTGGAGCGATCGCCTAAGTGAACCCGTGGTTGACCCCCGCCTGACACTCGCCCAAAAGCCAGATGTTGGACCGTTTAGCTGCCCGTTTGACGATGAAGGCACCCCCACCCAACCCATCACGTTGATTAAAGAAGGTGCCCTGCAACTGTTCTATGCCGATCGCAAAATTGGGCGATCGCTTGGCAGTGGCACAACGGGCAACGGCTTCCGTCCCGGCCTAGAAAGTTACCCTACCCCCGGTATGTTTAACCTGCTGATCGAACCGGGCTTCAAATCTCTAGCCGATTTGATTGCCTCTATCGATCATGGGCTAATTGTGGATCAAGTGTTGGGTGACAGCGCAGGCATTTCGGGCGATTTTTCGGTCAATGTAGACCTGGGCTATCGAGTCCGCCACGGTGAAATTATCGGACGGGTGAAAGATACCATGCTGGCAGGCAACGCCTACACCGCCCTCAACCACCTAATTGAGCTGGGTGGCGATGCTCAGTGGAATGGCTCGTGCTACACCCCCTCCATCGTTGTCGGTGGACTCTCTGTAACCGGGCGATCATAGAGGGCGATCGCATCCCTGGTGATAGCGATCGCCTTCTACCCAATGCCAAGCTCGTGCAGACGCGCAACTAGAGACGCGATCGCCGTCGAGTCAAAATGCTCACCAC
>JBBQFG010000252.1:0-7103 GCA_038321765.1 Elainellales cyanobacterium | reverse complement strand
TCTGGCAACGCAGCCTCAATTCGAGTGCAAATGCTTCGCCCCTACTGCCAAAAATCGCCCTAAATCTCAATTCTAATTAGATGTCAAATGGGTTCTATAGCGGTAGCTATGATCAATAGAACGCCTCCCTGTCATTCCCGCGCAGGCGGGAATCCATCTGCTCGATAGGTGCCAGCGTCATTCCCGCCGGCGCGGGAATGACGCTGGCATGTCCTAAGCTTTATGACTATGGCTATAACTACAAGGTCAGACTCCGGTAGTCCTAAATTGGTAAAGATTTTTTGATGGGCGAAGCCCGCCCATCAAAAAATCCTTACATCAATACCACTACCCAGACTCCAATGTGCTGCGCTGTCTATGGGGAAATAGCGCAACGCGTTTTAGCCGCGACCAGCGAAAATCAAGACGCTTTCACTAAGCTTTCACCAGTCGAAGCTTTAGCACCTGTTTCTAAGGTCTTCTCTCTCAGACTATCAACTCCGTCTGATTCTATCGTGGCACCCATCAGGTTCCGTGCTTCGGGTACCAGAGCATCCCAAAGTAATTCATCGGTTAGCGATTGAGCTAGCAAACGGCGGTACAGGTTACTAAGCCGAGCGGCTACTCCTGTCCAGCTAAAGTTCTGTTGCACGCGTAGTGATGCCTGATGCCGTAGCGTGTCAGCCCATAAGTCATCATTGAGAATACGGGCGATCGCATCTGCAAAGCCTTCTACGTCTTGAGGCGGCACCAGTAATCCCGTCTCTTCAGGGATTACCGTGAACTTCAACCCACCCACATCAGAGGCAACCACAGGCGTACCACAGGCCATCGCCTCAACGGCTACCAGTCCAAATGGCTCGTAGTGACTGGGAATAACACATACATCGGCAGCGGTGTAGTACAGCGGCACTAAATGGTGCTCTACTTGCCCGACAAATTGAGTGTGCTGAGTCAACCCCAATTCATCTACTAATTGCTCAATCCGCTGCCGTTCCTTTACATCTGCTGGATCGATCTCAGTTCCGCCTACAAAAACGAGGCAGGCATCGTGAGACAGAGCAGGTTCCAGAGCGGGTGTCATGTCTTCAAGGGAATGCGTCCCGGTTCCTTTCAACTGGGCAAAGGCGCGTACTAGGGTATCAATTCCCTTACGAGGATCAAATCGACCGACATAGAGCACAATTTGCTTGTGTGATGCTAACCCTAGCTTGGCGCGAGCCTCGGCTTTAGGGAGTGATTGGAACGTATTGATGTCAGTGCCACAGGGAACTACTTCCACTGATCCCTGACCTGACACCAGCGACTTCAGTGTTTCTAGTTCTTGAGGGCTAGTGGCTACCACACAGTTGGCCTCTTCCAAGATTTGTCGTTCAGTTGCTAGACGCGAATCGGCGATCGCAGGTCGGGGCGACATCGCTAGATATTTGACCGCTCCTAACGAGTGATAAGTGTGCAACATCTGGATGTTGCGGTGCTGCTTTAGCTGCAAGCCAACCCAGCCCGATAACCAATAATTGGTGTGAATTAGCGGGTAGTTGGCTCCATCCTTACTTTGAAAGGTTTTAAATGACTCGACAAACTCAGGTAAGTGCTGAAGTAGGTGATCGCGGGGGACAAAGTCTTGTGGCCCAGCCACCAGACGAATCGTTCGACAGTAAGGAGAGTGTTGGACGATGGTGGGATCGTCCAAACGGGCTTTGCGGGTAAACAAATCGACTTGCCAGCCTAGCTTTGCCAAGGCTTCGCCAATCTGACGTACATAGATACTTTGGCCGCTAGCCTCTTCTTTGCCAGGTTCAGCCGCCGGATCGTTGTGAACAGAAATAAGGGCGATCGCCTGCCGATCAGGACATCCAGTCGATAAAGCCCTGGGATGGCTTGCAGCAGATGACTGGGCTGGGGAATTAGATTGTGACATGTGCTAACCTCTTCAATCTCCTCAACTAACGGGTAATGTTTTAGCTTGCTTAGTTTTTACAGAGTACAGGTACTGTTTAGAATACTAAGCAAATCAAGTGAAACATGACCCAACTAAACGTTTCGGCTATTCCTTGAGTGTCTAATGGTTCAGACGAGGGTAGTGGTATTGATGTAAGGATTTTTTGATGGGCGGGCGAAGCCCGCCCATCAAAAAATCCTTACCAATTTAGGACTACCCAGACGAGAAACATAGGATGAGAACTCGACGGTATGCGCGTCCATTCACTACTTATTGTAATCATGGTAGTCATGTCCAATATTCATTAGCATACATACTTCACCCGGAGAGGAGATGTTTACGGGTAAGGTGTGCTAAACAGAACTGTTATCCACAAATCTTAATACCCACAAATAATAAGTAGTTCAACCTAAATAAAAACAACAAGATTCTAAAAGTCTGTGCCGCCCGCGCAGCGGGCGGCACAGACTTTTAGAATTTTATGTTTAATTACGCCCATCTACTTAAGATTTTTGATGGGCAGGCGAAGTCTGCCCATCAAAAAATCCTTACCAATTTAGAGGATGTTTTAAAAGTTCCGTCGCTGGTATAAAAACGGTATCGATCCCCCTAAATCCCCGCGCGGGCGCGCCGCTGCGCTAGAAAAAAGGGGGACTTTGAATCCAGTTCCTCCCTTTTTATAGACGCGAAGCGGCTTCCCGAAGGGTAGGGGGGTTAGGGGGGATCACTCAGTGCCAAAAATCACAGCCAATCACTTTTCAAACATCCTCTAAGTTGAATTGATATTTTTTCTGAGAGCCGCGCGGAGCGCGGCTCTCAGAAAAAATATCAATTCGATCGCAATGCCTCTACTGGGTCGAGGCGACTGGCACGGAGGGCGGGAAGAAAACTAGCACCTACCCCTACGAGCAGAGCGGAACCCATTGCCAGGGTTGTAGTTTGAGAGTCGAAGCGATAGGGTAGGTTAAACTGTTTGGCGACTAGCAGAGTGAGTCCGTGGATGGACGCGATCGCCACACTGCCACCCACAACGCTCAACAGCACCGCCTCCAAAATAAACTGCACCATAATTTCGCCCTGGGTTGCCCCAATCGCCCGCCGAATGCCAATTTCAGCCGTGCGCTCCGTCACTGCCGCAATCATAATGTTGGCAATGCCGACCCCGCCAACCAGCAACGACACGACACCCACTGCCGCCAGTGCCCGCGAAGCCAGCGTCAAGGTTTCTTGCTGGCGCAGAATCTCTTCGACGTTGTTCCAGGTATAAAATTGCTGACCTGGATAGCGTTGTTCTAATAGCTGCTTCGCCTCATCGCTAACGCGGTTCAAGATCTCCAATTGCCGAGGGCGGATCTTGATCGCATCCAGCGCGCGATCGCCGCTCATTGCACCTTGAAATGCTAATGAAATGAACAGCCTTCCGTCTTGATCTTCGCTGTCGGCATCGATCTTTCGGTCAATTACTCCTACCACTGTCAGAGGTTGGCGATTTAGATAAACCTGTTGGCCAATGGGCGAGTCGTCTTTGAATAACGTTTGCTTCACCACTTGATCCACCAAGGCAACCGGACGAAAACTATCGAAATCTACGTTTGTTAAAAAGCGCCCTGCTTTTAGCTGATTGCCCGATGTGTTCAAATACTCCTGCGAAATGGCGACAATCTGCGGATTGGCCTCTCGATCGCGAAATAGTACTGAATTTGAACCTAACCACTGCACTCCACTGACTACCTCTGCCCCGGAAAGACGTTGCTGAAGATACGTGATGTCACTCTGGCTTAAACGAATGCGACTATTAAAACTTGTCCATTCGGGCAGGGTCGTAATCTGGGGTGCCTCTTTCTCAGCCAGTTGGCGGGCAATGACAGCTCGGCTAATGCTGCCGACATTGAGGGTGGCACTGACGGAGGCTACACCCATAAAGATTCCTACGGTTGTAAGCAGAGAGCGGAGGGGGTTGCTGGTGAGCGATCGCAACGTTAGCACCAGTAAATCGCGAGCAGCCAAACTCATGAGCTGACCTCTGATGGACTAGCGGCTGGTGAAGAGGATGGGGCTGGCGTGATTTGCACTCCAGGCTGTAGCGCTAAATCAGGCGTGGGGACGGCAATGCGATCGCCCACCTGTAAGCCTGCGGTCACTTCAACCTGCGTTAAGCCCTCCAGTCCTAATGTAATGGGCTGCTGACGCACCGTATTGGTCTTTTCTACCACCCAGACAAACGGCTTTGAACCCGTCTGTTGAATCGTTTCTATATCCAACACAACAACATTTTTGCGCTGTTGCAAAACGATTTCGACATTGACTTGGCTCCCCGGAATTAGCGATTGTGTTGGGCGATCGAGCAGTACTATCGTAGGAACTACTACCCCAGACGACTGAGAACCTCCGTCTGAGCCATCAGAGGCGATCGCCTGGGGATTAAGGGTACGGACACGCCCCGTAAACACGGTGGGATCTGGCCCAATTACACTCACCCGCGCCACTTGATTGAGCCGTACCTGCGAGGCATTTAGCGTTGAGAGGTTCAGCTTGATCAATTCCTGTGCTGGGTTACCCAACGTCAGTAGTTCTGTCCGCCGATCAACCCCATCGCCATCATTTACCCCCACCCCTAGGATCAATCCGTCGATCGGTGCCGCAATAACAGTCCCTTGCAGTTCTTGTTGGGTACGCTGTCGCTGCAACTGAAGCTTTTGAATTTCTAAGGTAGCGGTTTGCACCGCTGCCGTCGCATCGCGTAGGGTGCGCCGGGTAGCGCGAACCTGAGTCTCTTGTTCTTGTGCTCGTTCACGGGAAATGACTCCGGCCTCGGCCAACCGGGTCAAGTTTTGCATCTGCTGTTGATCGGTCGTAAGCTGTGCTTGAGCCTCAACAATTTGAGCCTGATTTTGAGCTAGAGCTACCTGCTGCTGCTGAATTTGTACCTGTTGATCTAGCAATGCGGTTTGCCGATCGGGGTTGCGTAGTGTAATTAGCACCTGCCCTGTGGTAACGCGATCGCCTGCTTGCACTAACACTCGTTCCACGGCTCCTTCTGCGGGCGACACCAAGGTTTGCTGTCCACCTAGTTCCACCGTACCGCTCTGGTTAACCACCGTTTCCACCGTACCTTGTTGCACAATCTGTATCGGTACAGCGATCGCCTCAGGCGAACGGTTCAGTGTCAACCCAAACAGTGCCCACCCTCCTAAACTGGCCAGTGCTAAAACCCCTGAGCCAACTACCCAGCCCAGCCCCGTTTTATGCAAATCTTTCCCATGAGACTGAAGCATAGTTACAATGCCTAAATGGACGATGATATCAATAAATGGTATCAAATCAGTTGCTATATTACCACTACACTAGACCATGAATAAATTCCACATCGTTTTAGAGTTGGGGTTTTAGGGTTGGGGTTTTAGGGTTGGGGTTTTAGAGTCGGGGTTTAGAGTTGGGTCATGTTTTAACGTAAGTCATCGTCGGTGCTTATCCCCCAATCCTCTGGTACACGGCCATTTTGAGCTGCAAAATTTGATTTTGTAAGCAATGTTACTGTTGGAATCAGCAATTTAGATAACCCTTCAGGGTGAAGTAGTAGCAGCAACATGTAATTTATGCTGTTGGTGGTTTAACGAAGCTGCGGTAGAACGATGCTCTAAGACTGTTACAGAATTAAACCTTGAGCAGAGAATTCGATAGTTCTAATCAAATAGGGGATTTGGAGGGCTTATCTAAAACTCTTACCTCAACACCACTAAGTAGATGGGCGTAATTAAATATAAAACCTTAAAAGTCTGTGCCGCCCGCGCAGCGGGCGGCACAGACTTTTAGAATCTTGTTTTTATTTAGGTTGAACTACTTACCTGATTTTTATACGACGACACCTTTCAGACATTTACTGCAACAACTCTGTCCATCACAAAATTGCGCGACGGCAGATCTATCCAAATTCGGTAGTCCTAAGCTTATAAGAATTTTTTGAAGCGCGGACTTTGTACGCGCTTCAAAAAGTTTTTACATCAATACCACTAAGTAGGTGGGCGTAATTAAACATAAAACCCTAAAAGTCTGCGCCGCCCGCGCAGCGAGCGGCGCAGACTTTTAGAATCTTGTTTTTATTTAGGTTGAACGACTTACCCTAAATTCTTTGGGATTTATGCAGTTGAACGATATTGCAAGTGCTGAGCACCCGTAACATCGTTCAACTTCCTTGGTTTTCGCGTGAGGTTTGTCAGTCCTGTCTTGAGTGTTTTGTTCTAATACTTGGAGTTACAACGATGTCTTCCCCATCTAACCTGTTTCAAACAGGTGCAGAAGCCGTCCAGCAGAAACGTTTTACCGATGCAATTCCTGCTCTTGAAGCATTTTGCCGCAACTCCACCAGCCCCACACGAGAGTTACTGCAAGCGCAGATGTATTTGGTACAGGCTTACTACAAAGGTGGACAGCCTGAAAACGCGATCGCCCTCTGTCAGCACCTCTCCACGAACGCTCCACCTCAAGTCCAAGCTTGGGCAACCAACTTACTCGCCACCCTCACAGCTCCGGCTTCTGCTTCTACTCCTCCGGCTCCGTCTTCTATTCCCCCAGATCCAGCTCCTCCATCTCCGCCGCCCGTCTCCCCTCTGAGTGACGCTGAAGCCGCTCTCCTTCTCACTCAAGGCAACCGAGCACTCAAAACTGGTAAATATGCTGATGCTGTGAAGCACCTTGAAGCCTATACACAGCGGGGCGATCGCCATCACAAAGACTATGCTCAAGCGCAAATGTGGTTGACCAAGGCCTATAAAGGCAACGATCAGAAAGGGGAGGCGATCGCCCTTTGTCGTGAATTAGCCACCCACGAAAAACCCTTTGTACACCTTTGGGCAAAGCAATTTCTGCAAAGTCTCGTTCCCGACGAACCCCTCTCCGAAGCTGAACCATCTGCTTCTTCCTCTCCGGCTGCCTCCTCTTCCGCTTCTGCTTCCTCTTCCCCCGCTTCTACTTCCTCTTCCTCTCCAGCTTCCTCCTCATCTCCCTCGTCTTCCCATCCCGCCTTTTCCAAAGCAGGCCGCGCTGCGAAAGCAGGAGTCACCCTAGCGATGAAAGGCACTGCCGCTAGTTTAGCTCTGGCTTCTGGTGTCACTCTGTCGCTGCTATCGGGGATGATTTTGACGCTCTGTATGGCGATTTTGTGGATGCATGACAGCACTAACCC
>JBBQFG010000251.1:0-7273 GCA_038321765.1 Elainellales cyanobacterium | reverse complement strand
AACGGTATGCAACAGAGACGCAAATATCGCCTCTTATCATCAATCGTTCGTGCGCGCCGCTGATGCCGGGTGTTGCACTCATTGGTCGGGGGTTTCTGAACAAAATAGTCAAACAAAACAGCCAATATAAAGAGTTGAGTTGTAGAACACATCGCGTTCTACAACTCAACTCTTTAATGCCTAAGGCAATCAGCTAGACCATCTCAGAAGTTTGCACTGTAGGTTGTGGCTGAGGCTGGAATTGGAACAGCGAGTAAACCACATTACGGCGGATATCAGTCATCATGCTGAGAAAGAGTTCGTATCCTTCGCTCTTGTACTCAATCAGGGGATCTTTTTGACCATAGCCCCGCAGTCCGATCGCTTCACGCAGAGCTTCCATTTGCTGTAGATGTTCGCGCCACAGGGTGTCAATTTGCTGCAAAATAAAGAACCGCTCGGCTTGGCGCATCAATCCGGCTGAGACACCGTCAACTTGCGCCTCTTTCATGTCGTAGGCAATACGAACCTGCTCGTGCAGAAACGCTTTGATTTCACCAACTGACAATTCTTCGAGCTGGCTGGGTTCTAGATCGGCTAGCAGATAAACAAACTCTTTGACTTTGTTAACCATTTTTTCCAGTTCCCACTCTTCGGGCGGTAGATCTGGATTAATAAAGGCTCCAACAATGTCATCCATCGTTAGTTCGGCGTACTTAACCACCTGCTCTTTTAAGTCCTGCCCTTCTAACACCCGACGACGCTCGGCATAGATAGCTCGACGCTGATTATTCATCACTTCGTCGTACTCAAATACCTGTTTGCGGATGTCGTAGTAGTAGGTTTCAACTTTCTTCTGGGCACCCTCTAGCGATCGCGTTAACATGCCCGACTCAATTGGCATATCTTCTTCGACGCGGAACACGTTCATCAAGTTGGCGACGCGATCGCCACCAAAAATTCTCAGCAAATTGTCTTCTAGGCTAAGAAAAAATCGAGTGGAGCCAGGGTCACCTTGGCGGCCAGCGCGTCCCCGCAGTTGATTATCAATCCGCCGCGACTCGTGACGCTCTGTACCAATGACGTGCAGCCCACCGTGCGTAACCACATCATCGTGCTCAGCACTGGTATAGACTTCATACTCATGCCGAATCAGGTTGTAGGCTTCCCGTAGCTTCAGAATCACTGGATCATCACTCGGAGCCTTCTCAGAAGCGGTCGCCAGCTTATCTTCAGCTTCCAGTTCAGGTAAGGATCGCTCCCCGTACTGTTTCACTGCTACATCTACAGCGTCTTTCAATAGCCGCTCGGCTTCTGCTGAAATCTTAGTTGGGAATAGATCAGCAGAAACTTTCCATGTTTTTTGTTTACCGCCTGCAAATCCCTGACCGCCACTGCGACCAGCCGACATGCCCCGATTGACCCCAAAGCTAGCCTCATCTTCGGGCTGCACAATGCGAGGCATAAAATATTCACGGACTTTCAGGCGCGCCATATATTCGGAGTTACCCCCCAGAATAATGTCTGTTCCTCGTCCCGCCATGTTAGTGGAAATGGTGACGGTACCCTTGCGACCAGCCTGAGCAATAATTTCCGACTCGCGCTCCACGTTTTCTGGTTTTGCGTTGAGCAGGTTGTGTGGAACTTTTAGCTCACTCAGCAGGCGAGACAGCACTTCCGACTTCTCAACACTGGTCGTACCGACCAACACTGGCCGCCCAACCTCGTGCATGTCGGAACATTCTTGAGCGACCGCTTTCCACTTTGCAATCTCAGTTTTGTAAACTACATCCGACAAGTCTTGTCGCCCTGTAGTCCGATTGGTGGGGATGAGAGTGACTTCCAGTTTGTAAATTTTTTCGAATTCTGCTTCTTCTGTTTTAGCAGTGCCCGTCATACCTGCCAGTTTGGGGTAGAGCAAGAAGAAGTTTTGATAGGTAATGGTTGCCAGGGTCTGAGTCTCCGGCTGAATTTCAACCCGCTCTTTGGCTTCGATCGCTTGGTGTAGGCCATCACTCCAGCGACGACCCGGCATAACCCGCCCAGTAAACTCGTCTACAATTACAATTTCGTCATCGCGAACAATATAGTTTACATTCTTAATAAACAGCTCTTTCGCTTTGATGGCATTAAAAATGTAGTGCGCCCATGGATCTTTGGGATCGAAGAGATCCCCTACATTTAGAGCCTGCTCAGCAGCAATAAACCCTTCATCCGACAGCAGCACATTTCGCTGTTTTTCCTCTACTTCATAATGCCCAGTGAGGTCATCTTCGTTGGCCTTACGTTGCAATTGAACGGCGACCTCTGATGCCCGCGTATATTTTTCGCTTGGGCGCTCGACCTGTCCAGAAATGATTAACGGAGTGCGGGCTTCATCAATCAGCACCGAATCCACTTCGTCGATGATGCAATAGTTAAACGGACGCTGTACCACCTCTTGCATAGAGGTAGCCATGTTGTCACGCAGGTAGTCAAATCCTAGCTCGCTGTTGGTGCCATAGGTAATGTCGCAGGCATAATTTTTTTGACGTTCAGTAGGGTTCATACCCGATTGAATCAGGCCAACGCTTAAACCCAAGAATCGATGCACTTGCCCCATCCATTCCGCGTCACGACGAGCCAAGTAGTCGTTGACTGTAATGACGTGAACTCCCTTTCCAGAGATGGCGTTCAAGTAGGCGGGTAGGGTAGCAACCAAGGTTTTGCCTTCACCTGTCTTCATTTCGGCAATTTGACCGTTGTGCAGCACCATACCGCCTAACATCTGCACATCGAAATGGCGCAATCCAAGCACCCGTTTTCCGGCTTCTCTCACAACAGCAAAGGCTTCAGGGAGCAGGTCATCTAAGGTTTCGCCTTTTTCTAACCGCTGCTTAAACTCACCCGTTTTGCCGCGCAGTTCCTCATCCGACAGAGGTTGCATGTCAGATTCTAGCAGCCTAATTTCTGCCACGTCGGGCTGATATTTTTTGAGTTTGCGTGTGTTGGGATCACCCAGCAGAGTCTTCAACATGGCGAGAGTACGCTATTTGTGAAAAGGGATTGAAGCGATGTAGTTTTATTGTAGCGGAAGGAGGATGGGGGGTTGAGAGTTAGGGTTCTGTTTTAAAGCCTGACTATTTCGCGCGTGCAGAAAGTTCAGCCTATCATGGGGCATTTTCCCATTCAGGGGCAAGGCTACGAAAGTTGAAATCTAGAGCGGCGGGGTGGCAGGTGATGCAACTTCCAAACGAAACGGGGCTGGGTAAGTCTACACGGGGATGGAGCGCCTTGAAGGGGCGAGATGCCTCAAACCGAGTCGGCACCGTTTCACCTTGGATAGCAGGACGAGAATAATTACGCAGGTAGTTCCATAAAATTAAGCGGGTTGGGTCTTGCAGGAGGGTAATCTGCACTCCGTAGTGTTGAGCATTTTGCAAAATATAGGCCCAACTCTGAGTGGTCAAGGCTGCTGGGGGAGGAGCAAAATGACAAGTGGCGCAATTTTCTAGATAAACCTGTTGCCCTAGTTGAAATTGCTGAGGAATAGCGTCGACCGTGCCGATGGTTGAGGAAGAGGAGACGGTTGAAATGGGTGGAGTGGTGGCGCGTGCTAGCCCCCAACCCAAGGTAAGGCACCAGCATAAAAGAACAAGTGGCAGTAGGAGCGATCGCCCTCTTATGATCTGACGAGGCCAAGCCCAATGCAGCTTCAGGAAAAATTTGAGTGGGAAAATTTTTTGTAGCAAACGGTGCATGTCTGGTTTCTGTCCTCTTCAACGATATCCCTACTTAAGTTTCTGGTAGTGGTATTGATGTAAGGATTTTTTGATGGGCGGGCTTCGCCCGCCCATCAAAAAATCCTTACCAATTTAGGACTACCAAATTTCTTTAGAGCTTTATTGTCTTAATTTATGTGGTCGCGCTGTCTAAAACATCCTCTGCTAAATCTAATTCCCCTGCAACAGCTTAACCGTCTCGTAACATTGATCGCTATGAGATCGCTATGACGACAAATGTATCCGATTTGTCAAACCCTTACGACACAGCGATCGTAGTATAAATACTCATCAATTTTGGAGTTTGATCAATTTTGAGTGGTACTGTTTATAAAGGGATGGTACTTCTATGCATTCTTGTTGGAATGCGTGATTGAGATAGCAACGCTTGCCTGCCTAAACTGACATACCTGTTTATTCACCTGCTCAAGGCACCTTTCATCTTTTCAGTTTAGGTAGTCTTTTCAACTTCTCAGCCAGATAATCTCTTGGGCAAACGTTTAATTATCTTTCTAAATCAGCCTGTAACCTCAGCTAAGACGCTGAATGAATTAGAAATATTTGAATTGAGTTTGCAAAAGACGTTCAGATCTGACTAGACGGTTGATAAAAATCGTAATAAAATCCATTTCGATTGACGTTAGTTTTCTATGATGCGATCGCTTCGATGCCAATTCATTTCAGGAACCGGATTTTTAGTTTTGGGAGCTGAGTAAGCTAGTGGGACTGTTTAATCGCTTTTCGCTGTCGCGGGACATGGGTATCGATCTAGGTACCGCCAATACACTTGTGTATGTTTCTGGTCGAGGAATTGTCCTCCAGGAGCCCTCAGTCGTTGCAATCGACCAAACTTTAAAAATTCCACTGGCAGTCGGGGAAGAAGCTAAAAAAATGCTGGGGCGTACCCCCGGAAACGTTGTAGCTTTGCGTCCCTTAAGAGACGGGGTAATTGCCGACTTCGATACCGCCGAGATAATGCTGAAGCACTTTATCCGCCGAGTCCATGAAGGGCGACAGTTGGTCTCTCCTCGCATTGTGATCGGTATTCCCAGTGGAGTCACGGGAGTGGAACGGCGAGCCGTTATGGAAGCGGCTACCCAGGCTGGTGCTCGCGATGTCTACCTAATTGATGAGCCAGTGGCGGCAGCGATCGGGGCGGGTCTGCCAGTGGCAGAGCCAACCGGAAACATGATCATTGACATCGGTGGTGGTACGACAGAAGTAGCCGTGCTTAGTTTGCAGGGTACTGTGCTTAGCGAATCGGTACGTGTGGCTGGAGATGAGCTAAGCGAAGCCATTACCCAGTACATGAAGAAGGTTCACAACTTGGTCATCGGAGAGCGTACCGCCGAAGAAATCAAGATCGTAGTTGGGTCAGCCTACCCAATTGATAACCATGATGAGATTGCCATGGATGTGCGGGGTTTACACTTGCTTTCAGGTCTGCCACGCACCGTTTCTGTGAAAGCACCCGAAATTCGGGAAGCAATGGCAGAGCCGCTTTCAGTCATCATCGAAGCTGTTAAGCGCACCCTAGAGCGCACTCCTCCTGAATTGGCGGCTGATATTATTGACCGAGGTATTATGCTGGCGGGGGGTGGTGCCCTCTTAAAGGGGTTAGATACTCTGATTAGTCACGAAACTGGCATCGTGGTTCACGTTGCTGCTGACCCTTTGAGCTGTGTGGTTTTAGGGACAGGTCGGGTTCTAGAAAACTTTAAACAGTTGGAGCGGGTATTCAGCGGTCACTCGCGTAGCATGTAGTAGCGGATCGCGTTTCAAATCTCTGGTTTTTTCTTGAAGGGTGCGATCGCGCATCTTTTAAGAAAACAGCACCTCAAAGAGACTTCTTCAGTCTGCTGGTCTGGTTACTTTGAGCCAACTCAGCCCAAGGGTTTTAGCGTTAAGAAATTAGTGGTTGAATGTATACATTACGTCGCTGGTGGGATCGTCATGCGCTTAAGTTGGGGCTAGCTTGTCTAGCCCTAAGTACAGCATGGCTATTGAGACAAACGCAGAGTGCAATTGTCTTTGAGCTATATCAGCGACTAACGCTTCCCTTTCAATCGGTTGGCCCTAGTCAGGATGACATTTTGGCCAATGCCCAGGTTCAGGAATTGCAACAGAGATTAACCGAGTTAGACAACCAAAATCGTCAGTTACAAAAACTGTTGGACTACAAAGCCACTAAGCCTGCAACTGCCATTACTGCCCCTGTAATTGGGCGCAGTGCTGACCATTGGTGGCAGCAAATTACCCTAGGTCGGGGAAGCCAAGAGGGCGTTAAGGTAGGCGCTGTAGTTTCGGGAACTGGGGGTGTAGTAGGGCGGGTGGTTCAGGTGACTCCACACACCAGTCGGGTTTTGCTAGTTAGTGATCCAACCAGCCAGATTGGGGTGACAATTAGTCGTTCTCGCTATATGGGCTACCTGCGAGGACAGTCAGGCAACCGCGCCATTATGGAGTTTTTTGACAAGGTTCCCGATGTGCGACCTGGAGATGTTGTCTCTACGTCGTCATTTAGTCAGTTATTCCCGGCAGGGCTATCCATTGGGCGAATTGAGTCGGTCGATTTTGGTAAAAGCCCTGCTCCTGAGGCGGTGGTTGAACTGTCAGCTCCCCTCAGCTATTTGGAGTGGGTCGTTGTAACCCCAAGCACGACATTTACCCCACCGAAAGCTGATGCTCAAGCCAATACGCCATCTGACCTACAGTCTGATTTGCAGACCGACGATCTAATCCCGCTTGTGCCAACGGGGTTGGCTCCGTGACTGATCTGCTGCTTTGGAGTCCCTATGTGCGTCAGCTCTTGAATTGGGGGGTGACGGCAGGTTCGGTCATGGTGTGCTTATTCGTTTTGCCCAGTCGCCTACCGGGGATGGAACTTCTTGGTGTGGGGCCTAACTGGCTCTTAGTCTGGGTAGTAGCTTGGAGTATTAAGCGATCGCCCTGGCAGGGTGCTTTTGCGGGGCTAGTATTGGGATTAGTTCAAGACGGTATGACCTCGCCAGACCCTACTCACACTCTAAGTTTAGCGGCGGTAGGAATCCTGACGGCGCTCTTGCAGAAGCAGCGATACGTTCAAGAAGATTTTATTTCGGTCGCCCTAATCGTGTTTGGAATGGCGGTATTAGCCGAAACGGTGATTGCGGTTCAATTTAGCCTACAGGGTTCGCACTTTGCGACTCAGAATACCTACCGATCGCTAGCAGAAATTTGGGGCTACCATCAGCGCATTGCCCTTAGTTCTGCCATTTTGAGCAGCCTATGGGCACCTGTGCTCTACTATCCGCTCAATCGCTGGTGGCAATTGGTTAACAACATCGAGCAGACGCAGGCTTAGGATTGCGTACAAAATAAAACCTAATCTTTTTTTGAAAGTGCCGCGCTCCGCGCGGCACTTTCAAAAAAAGATTACAGATTAATTAATTGGTAATCCTTAGTAAAATTCGACATTTCTTAGCCTGGGGATGAATTTGAGAGCTGCGTCCAGGGGGGTCTCTCTCCCAAATTTGTCTTTGGAATTCAGTGAT
>JBBQFG010000250.1:0-7291 GCA_038321765.1 Elainellales cyanobacterium | reverse complement strand
AGGTTTTGGGAGGTTTTGGACAGAACCGAACTGCAACCAAACTCTCAATAAATCGATAAACCAGCTTCAAAGAGACCTTAAGCAACGCAAAATCAAGCGTTTAGCCTTTAGCCCACAAGTCGATTAGTCCAAACTCAAGTAATTAATTTGCAATCCTTACCAATTTAGGACTACCGTTTTGTTGTGAAAGGATAGCAAGGCCACCCTTTCACAACAAAACCAGGGGATTTTGTTTAATTCATGATCGTAGAGTAGGCGATCGCTGGCTTAGATAGACCAGCAGCCCTATTAGCAGAAAAATTCCAACCCCATATTTCAGCGCGTCAGGCACAGCAGGGTTAGGAGAGAAAAAACCTTCGATGATACCCGCTATCACCAGCATGGGAATCACGCCAAACATGAGTTGAGCCGCCTGACTGCCGTAGTGTTTCAGAGCATCGGTGCGACGAAACTGTTCTGGAAATAAAATGGCTCGTGCGAGCAGAAACCCTGCCGCACCCGCTAAAAAGATAGCGGGCAGCTCTAATGCGCCGTGGGGGAAAACAAACGCCCAAAATGGATAGGCGAGGTTATTTTGCCCCACTAGCGCGCCGATTGAGCCAATCATTAGCCCGTTGAGCAGCAAAATATAGGCCGTGAAAATTCCGGCTGTGATGCCACCTGCTAGCGCTGTAAACGACACCTTGAGGTTATTGATCATGATGCTGCTGGAGGCGAAGGGTTCAATTCCTACAATCGAACCCATCCAGAGTTCTTGGCGATCGCGTACTTGGGAGATCAAATCCGCAGGTACTAATAATTCCAAAAAAATCGGGTCTTGCCACGCAAACCACCATGCCGCTAGCCCTGCTGCTAAAAACAGCCCCATTGCCAACGCCACATATCCGGCGCACTGCTGCACTACTGCTGGAAACCCCCAGCGGTAAAAGCCCCAGAGAGCTTGCCATTCTTGCCGCCGTAAGCCCTGGTAAATTTGGGCATACCCCCGACTGGTCAAGCCTTGCAGGTTTTGGACTAATACATGTCCTGCCTGTTGGGTGCGCGCCCGTGCCAAGTCTGCCGCTACAGAGCGATACAGGCTGGCTAACTGATGGATCTGTGCGGGCTTCATGGATTTCAGCCCTCGTTTTTCTACCTGTTGCAGTAGGCTCTCCAGCGTTTTCCAACTTGTTTCTCGACGGGCAATCCAGCGCTGAAGGTTCATATTTCGTGACGTTCAGTGGAGACTTATCTCTAGCGTAGTTTACGATAACGTCAGGTTCCCCGCTCTGCGTTCAAGGTCACCCTATGACGTTTGATTCCAACCCGTCTGATTCTAATCCGTCTGATTTGACTCAGTCCCTTACTGTAGGCAACGTGGTCAACGGGGGCTTTCGATTGTATCGCTCAAATCTTAAGTCCTATTTGAAGGTGTCGGCAGTGAGTACGCTGTGGGCACTAATCCCGTTTTTAGCCGCCATCCCAATTGTTTTGTTTTATGTTAACGTCCAGCGATATTACAACGTATTGGGATTGATCATACCCGCATGGCTAGTGCTGGCCGCCTATTGTAGTGCTCAATACATGGCAAATTCAGCCGCGATCGCCCGTCTTGCTTTCGGCGAACTGATTAACCAACCCGAAACGGTCAAAACAGCCTATCGCTACACCAATGCGCGCAAATGGAGATTTTTGGGCATGGGTGCGCTGCTATCTTTGCTCTACTTTGGGGTGGCGATAGGGATGTATCTAATCGCTGGAATTCTAATTGTGATTATGTTTGCCTCAATTGGCGGGGCTGAGTTCTTACGCAGTCCGGCTTCTGCGGCTGTGATCAACCCTGGACTGGCTATTTTTGCGGCTCTGGTTATTTTGGCAATCATTCTGATTTTTATCATCGTGTTCACCTGGTTTAGCATGCGCTTTTCGGTGGCAGAACTCCCCTTAGCGGTCGAAAGTGATGTAACGGTCACTAAAACCATTGGTCGCAGTTGGGACCTGACGCAGAAGAGCGTGTGGCGAATTTTTGTTATCTTACTAGTCACATTTTTGGTGACTTTGCCTATTCAGTTTTTAGTGCAGATTCTAGCTACCGTGGCGCAGGGAGCGATCGCCGCATTTTATCCTCAAGAATCTTCAATATTTCTGGCTCTTACCTATGCCTTCACCTATTTGCTGGGGCTAGCAACAGGCATTGTCATCATGCCGCTCTGGCAAACGATTAAAGCCGTTATTTACTACGACCTCCGTAGCCGTCGGGAAGGGTTAGGACTGCAACTGCGCGACACCGAACCACTCACCTGACCTACTGATTGCTGAGGATCGTGGACAAATTCTGTTGAACTACTACCATGCGCTTCTTCAATCGAGTCTCCCTCCCCACTCCCGAAAGCGTAGATCTAGAGTTTGCCTTGGCAGGTATTGGCAATCGGGCACTGGCGCTGCTGATTGACTATCACGTTTTAGGGCTACTCCTGGCCATTTTTTGGATTGGCTGGATCTCGTTTTCAATTCAATTGATGAACTTCCTGAGTCAATTAGGTGGCGACTACAGCGGCGCTCCTAATTGGCTACTGGCCATTTTTTTGCTAGTTACGTTTGCCATTTTTACGGGCTACTTCGTCTATTTTGAAGTGTTTTGGCAGGGGCAAACCCCTGGCAAACGCTTTGCCAAAATTCGGGTCATTCGCGAAGATGGTCGCCCCCTTCGGCTCTCTCAAGCTGCTCTACGCGCTCTACTGAGACCTGTTGATGACTTTTTCTTTTTAGGAGTATTTTTTATTCTGTTGGATCAACGCGAGAAGCGCATTGGCGATATTGTGGCAGGCACTCTGGTGGTTCAAGAGAGCAGCTCTGATCCCAAAACAGCGCTCACGATATCTGATGAAGCTCAGGAGCTTGCTGTACAGCTCCCTGGCATGACCCATCTAGCCGCACTGCGACCCGATGATTTTGCTGTTGTTCGCACCTACTTGCAGCGGCGTAGCAACATGGCGCTGCTACCTCGCCGCGACCTCAGTATGCAATTAGCACGACAGCTCAAAGCACTAATCCAACTCGAAACAATCCCCACCGGGTTGACCTCTGACCAGTTTTTAGAAGCCATTTATTTGGCCTATCAAAATCCCGCATCCCGTCCCTAGAGGTCTTTCTAGATTGCTCTTACGGGTACTTATGCCGCTATGCCAGCGCCCTAATTCTATGTTTTCTGGGTAGTCCTAAATTGGTAAGGATTTTTTGATGGGCGGGCTTCGCCCGCCCATCAAAAAATCCTTACATCAATACCACTACCATTTTCTGTTGTAACTCTTAATATGATCAACCCTGGTGCGCTGGTTGAGCCTAACGAAATTACCTGATAGACTTAAAAGTACGAAACGTATTGTATCCAGTCGGTTTGGGCTTCGCCAACATTGACTGGGCACGTAGAAACAAAACGATAACAGACTGAATTAATAGCAATGGTAGATTCCCTCAAAAAACCTGGCTTTGAAGAACTGCGACCGGGTGTTAAGGCTCCGGCGCGGGAGACTATTCTCACTCCCCGTTTTTACACTACCGATTTTGACGAGATGGCGCGGATGGATGTCTCCGTCAATGAGGATGAATTAAGGGCAATTCTGGAAGAGTTTCGGGTGGACTACAACCGCAACCACTTCGTTCGGAATGAGGATTTCGACCAATCTTGGGACTCCATTGATGGGGAAACTCGTAAGCTGTTTGTAGAGTTTTTGGAGCGATCCTGCACGGCAGAGTTTTCTGGATTTCTGCTCTACAAGGAGATGGGACGCCGTCTGAAAGACACAAGCCCCCTCGTAGCAGAGTGTTTTACTCTCATGTCGCGGGATGAAGCTCGTCATGCAGGCTTTTTGAATAAGGCACTGTCTGATTTTCATCTGTCGCTAGATCTGGGGTTTTTGACCAAGAGCCGTAGCTATACGTTCTTTAAGCCTAAGTTTATTTTCTACGCCACGTATCTGTCGGAAAAAATTGGCTATTGGCGCTACATCCTGATTTATCAGCATCTAAATGCTCATCCTGAAGATCGGATTTATCCAATTTTCAAGTTTTTTGAGAACTGGTGTCAGGACGAAAACCGTCACGGTGACTTTTTTGATGCCATCATGAAGGCTCAACCCGACATTCTCAATGATTGGAAGGCTCGCCTCTGGAGTCGCTTCTTCTTGTTGTCGGTGTTTGCAACGATGTATCTGAATGATATTCAGCGAGCAGATTTTTATCGCTCCATTGGTCTAGACGCGCGAGATTACGACATTCGCGTCATCCAGAAGACCAACGAAACGGCGGGGCGGGTGTTCCCACTGGTGCTGAATGTAGATCATCCCGATTTCTTCCGTTTATTGGATGACTCTACGGTTCACAGCTCAAAGCTGTCGGCGATCGCCGCTTCTGATGCTCCAAAGCCGCTTCAGTTTTTCCAAAAACTGCCTCACATCGCGGGCATTGCGGTTAATCTGATCCGCCTTTATCTAATGAAGCCTATCGATACTGCTCATCTTGAAGGCAGCGTTCGCTAAGTTTCTTGCACTACAGGATTTGGCAAGGCTGAATCTGGAATAGTTTTGAATGGAGAACCGCAGGTTTTCTATTCAAAACCGTTCCTAAACCATTCCAGATTCAGCAACGCCCAGGATTTAGCCGCGTCAAGGTCAAACCTGCAACTGTTAACCCCATAGGAGCGGCTCTGTGAAAACGGAGTCGCTTTTTTTAAGGTTTATTATGCCATTCTCATTGCGTCATACTAATCACTTCCACTCACGTCCACAAATATGTCCTATACTCATCTGGCGATCGCTATACAATGACAGATAACCTCTCTAGAGCATGATGTCTATGCTACATAAGTCAACTACCCGCCATATTCGGATCTTCTCTGCTGAGGTTCTGGACGGAGAATTGGTTCCTAGTGCCGACAAGCTAACGCTGGATGTAGACCCTGACAACGAACTGAACTGGAGTGATGGGGCGTTGCAAGAGGTCTACCGCAAATTTGATCAACTCGTAGCAGCGTGTGAGGGAGATGATCTAAACGATTACAATGTGCGTCGCATTGGATCTGATTTGGAGCATTTCGTGCGATCGCTGCTTTACACAGGTCGGGTGACTTACAACCTTCAGAGTCGCGTTCGTAATTACAGTTTGGGAGTACCTCAGGTATCGGCTGATATCAACGTTTAGGGCTACCGTTGTAAGAAGCGAATTTAGCACAGTTCTCACAAAACGATCAGGCCTCACTCAGGCAGCAATTACCGTACTTGAGAACCTTCACACCTCACGAGCAGGCACAAACAGCCATTCCCTCTCAGACAGCGCTTTGTGTTGAATAAAACCAGAGTTTTTGATGAAGAGCCGCGCTCCGCGCGGCTCTTCATCAAAAATCTGTACCTCATGCACTTGAAAAGTGCTGTAAGTGGCTGATGTGTTGCGAAGTCAATGAGAATCGGGTTTGTCTTTGCACGGAGGACTGAATTTTCTAAAGACTGTGCTGCGAGAGTGTGTCGATTGCTCTAGGATCGCTTATATTGGATAAGCTCAATTGTCGATAGACATTGAGCTATCTGTTGAACACATACGCTTGACCCGGTTTCAGGAGGTTGATTTGTCCTTCTCTAGTGATGACTTTGCCAAAGCTCTTGAGCAGCACAATTACGAGTTCCAAACGGGTCAGCTCGTGCGTGGCAAAGCCTACAGCTACGAATCTGATGGTGCCTTTGTAGACATTGGCGGTAAATCCGCAGCCTTTTTGCCGACAGAAGAAGCCTCCCTGCGACGCGTTACAGATTTATCGCAGATTATTCCTCTGGGCGAAGAGCGCCAGTTTTTGATTATTCGTGAGCAGGATGCGGATGGCCAGGTAACGCTATCAGTGCGCCAGTTAGAACTACGCCAGCTTTGGGTCAAGTTTTCTGAGATGCAGGAAAATAACGAGACTGTGCAGGTGCGCGTTAGTGGTGTGAACAAGGGCGGTGTTACGGTAGATGCGCGTGGTCTGCGAGGGTTTATCCCGCGATCGCATCTGATAGATCGTGAAAACTTGGAAGGGCTGATCGGTAAGGCATTCACCACCAGTTTTATTGAAGTGAACTCTACCACCAAAAAGTTGGTATTGTCGCAGCGATTAGCCACCCAAGCCGCTAGCCTCAGCCAAGTCGCAATTGGGACTCTAGTTAACGGCAAAGTATCGGGAATCAAGCCCTTTGGTGTGTTTGTAGACTTTGACGGTGCAACTGGACTGCTCCATATCAACCAGATCAGCAAAAACTATGTCGCGTCTTTAGGCGAGCTATTTCAAGTGGGTCAGCCCATTCGTGCCTTGGTTACGGATGTAGATGAGGTCAAGCGACGGATTTCTCTCTCTACTAAGGTGCTAGAAAACTACCCCGGTGAAATCCTCGAAAACATGGCAGCCGTCATGAGTGAAGCCGAAAGTCGCGCGCAAAAATTACACGAAGCCCCGTCGCAAGCGGCTAAAGTTCCGAAACCTAAAGCTCCCGTTTCAGAAACAGCAGCACCCGAAGCGATCGCTCCAGAAAATTCTGCGCCGCCAGCGCCCATCCCAGAGGCTATTCCACCCTCTCCTTCTGCTTTAAAGGCACCCGACTCCCCTGAGTAGGCATCGCTATGCCGGTTTGGAAACAAGGGTTTGGGGGCGATCGCCCTCACGCTGAGATGCTGCAATCGTCTGACGTGGGTGTTATAGCGGTAGCCATGATCAATAGGACGCTTCCCTGTCATTCCCGCGCAGGCGGGAATCCATCTGCTCGATGGGTGCGGGGGTGGATTCCCGCCTGCGCGGGAATGACGCTGGCATGTACTAAGCTTTATGACTATGGCTATAAGTAGTTCAACCTACTTATTTATTTAGGGACGGTGTGGCGTGATGGAAGGGCGATCGCCGTTCTATCAGACTTCAGCGGATTTCTGGCTCTGCGCCAGATCGCGGCTTCTGTTTGGGGGCGATCGACCGACGCTTAGACCCGTCAGAGCGAGCATCACTCCGCTTAGAGTCTTGAAACGTCAACGACTCTAACGGTTCAGCTTTGGTTGCGATGACGATAAATACCCGCCGTCCATTGACCGCGTTGTAAAGGTTTTCGAGCGTACAAACTAAACCTTGAGCCTCTAATTCTTTAGCTCTGGCATCTCGTGCTTGACGGGCTTCCTCTTCACCGTCCCAATCCAGCTCTAAAAATGTTTCTTCAATCGGTTTCATCAGGTCAATCGGGTAGAAGGTCTTCAGACAGGTTTTAAGCACCATTCACTTGAGCGCCATTCACCATTATGCCGTTTG
>JBBQFG010000249.1:0-7381 GCA_038321765.1 Elainellales cyanobacterium | reverse complement strand
GCGGTAGCCATGATCAATAGGACGCCTCCCTGTCATTCCCGCGCAGGCGGGAATCCATCTGCTCGATAGGTGCGGGGGTGGATTCCCGCCTGCGCGGGAATGACGCTGGCATGTCCTAAGCTTTATGACTATGGCTATAATATCCAATCCTGGTTGTTCGGAACAGAGAGCCAAGAGGTTTTTGGAAGCGGTTGGCTTTACGTGCGCGTTGTGCCCAAACAGCGAACCTTTTCAATCAGTTTCTTCGCCGATTTAAGAGCTAGAGCATTTCTCAGATTGGGGAAATGCTTTAGTGCTACAGTTTCCTCACCGTTTAACGGTGAAAATTTACAAGTTAGTTACGTGGTGTGAGACGGTAATTCATGGCAAGTTTGCTCTTGTCTCTGGCAACAATTGTTGCAAAGCAGGCAAAGAATACGTTTGTTCAAAAAACTCAGAATGTAGCGACGACGCAAGAGCGATTTTTACTAACCCTGCTACGGGCTTATCAAGATACTGAATTGGGTCGCCAGTTGCAATTATCGCAAATCAATTCGGTGGAGGCGTTTCGGCAGCAAGTACCGATTTTTCCCTACAGTGCCTACGAACCCTATGTGGAACGTGTGGCTGGGGGCGATCGCAACGTGCTTACGCCCGACCCGGTTATTTACCTTAATCTGACTAGCGGGAGCACGGGTAAGCAAAAGCTTATTCCTGTTACGAAGCGATCGCGTCGGATGCTGGCGCGAGCCAATCAAGTTAGCCTGGGGTTTGCGGCGGCGGCGGCGGCCAAGCGCGGGCGATCGCTTGGTAAAATGCTGATGACCAGTTCGGTACAAATCTTGGGTCACACCAGTGGCGGTATCGAATATGGCCCAGTCAGCGTTAGCGCCGTGCGGCTGAGCAACTCGATCTATCGGCAGATTTTTGCCCACCCCTACGAAGCTCTGCAAGTCTCAGATAGTTTGGCACGCCATTATCTCTGCCTGCTGTTTGCCCTGCGAGATCCTAACTTGGGCATGATTGGCGCTACGTTCCCCGTGATGGCACTGCGGCTGTGTGACTACTTGGAATGCTATGCCGAAGACCTAATCCACGATTTGGAAATGGGCGCGATCGCCCCGTGGCTGGTGCTAGAACCCGATCTCCGGGTCAAATTGCAGCGGCAACTGTCGCCAGCACCCCAGCGCGCTGCTCAGCTCCACCGCATGCTTAAAACGGCTGGTCGGCTGACTCCCAACCTGGCATGGCCCGATCTGTCGCTTGTGGTGACTGCACGAGGTGGCACCTCTGATTTTTACTTTGAGCGGTTTCCTCAATACTTTGGCAACACTCCCATTTTTGGGGGCATCTATGCGTCGGCTGAAGCCACCTTTGGGGTCTATCATGACCTTGACCGCGATGGCGTTGTTTTGGCACTAGAGAGCGGCTTTTATGAGTTTGTCCCCGAAGATCAATGGGGCGAAGCCCAACCCAAAACGCTGCTGCCGTCTGAGGTTGTGGTGGGCGATCGCTACCGCATTTTAGTAACTAGCTACAACGGATTCTATCGCTACGATAATGGGGATGTGGTGGAAGTTTTAGGCTTCTATAACCAAACGCCTGTCATTGTATTTCGGCATCGGCTGGGCGGGCTGCTCTCGTCTACCACCGAAAAAACGACCGAATTCCACGCCATTCAGGTAATGCAGCTACTCCAGCAAGATTTTAACCTGCCGCTAGAAAATTTCTGCATTACCCTTTCCGAACAAGAAGTGCCGCCCCACTACCTGGTTAATATCGAGCTACCCGTTGGACAACGCCTCGCTAATCCTCAAGCGTTTCTGCGACAATTTGACCAGCGGCTGAAGGAGATTCATGTTTCTTACGAGGTCAAACGGCGCGATCAAGTGCCTCCCCCTCGGCTCCGCATCCTGGCCTCTGGCAGCTTTGACACGATTCGCCAGCGATTGCTCAAGCGTGGTATTCCCGAAGCCCAGCTCAAGTTTCCCCATATCAATGAAGATCGACACTTTTTGGCGGGGTTAGTGGTAGAGCAAGAGGTGCTAATGGAGCAGGAGTTGGAGGTTACAACGAGTAAGTCTCTGGTTTGAATCGATTCTCGGTGAATTCAGGAAGCGGTTAGCCGTGGTTTAAATTAGGTCGTTTATTGTTTGACAGCTCTGCTACACGAACTTTTCAAACAATAGACCTCCTGCATGAATGCTTTTTTGAGGACGTAAATCGTTTCCCGGCGATGCCGGGAAACGATTCACTCAGGAGATCTGATAAACAGCCCGTCTAGAATACTGCTTAAAGATGGTACGGTTTGAATCGAATTATGAATCAGACTTACGCATCCCAAACAAAGAACCAAAAAAGTTAAATGATGTTGCGGGGCGCGGCGCGCCCGCAACATCATTTAATTGCATAAGTCCCAATGAACAACTGCATAAGTCCCAATGAATTTAGATAGCGAAAGGTAAGTGGTGACATGAACGGTGTGTTGAGCGCAGTGATTCAAAAGATAGAAAGTCTGGTTCCTCAGTACTCCAAGGTGGGCGAATCAATTTTCTTCAGTAAAGAGCAATTTCCTTGGGTAGACCTGCTAGAAGCCAACTGGAAGGTCATTCGGGAAGAATTGGACGAGGTAATGGAGTATGCGGATGCGCTGCCTAATTTTCAGGACATCTCGCCGCGCCAGAGTCGCATTGCCAATGACAATTTGTGGAAGACGTTTTTCTTTTGTGCCTTTGGCTTTAAATCTAAACAAAACTGCGATCGCTGCCCCGAAACGGCCAAGCTGCTAGAGAAAATTCCTGGATTAAAGGTCGCCTTCTTTTCAATTTTGGCTCCGGGCAAACACATCCCCGAACATCGCGGCAAGCACAAAGGCCTGATTCGCTACCATCTGGGGTTAAAGGTACCCGAACCCAAAGAAGCCTGTCGGATTCGCATTGAAGATCAAATTGCCTATTGGGAAGAAGGCAAGAGCTTGCTATTTGACGATACTTACTACCATGAGGTGTGGAATGACACCAACGATTACCGCGTAGTACTGTTTTTAGATATTGCCCGTCCCTTACGATTTCCGCTATCGTTGGTCAACTGGCTAGCCTGTACAGTCATTTCACTATCGCCTATCGTACAAGTGGCACGAGGCAACCATGAAGACTGGGAGAAGCAGTTTGAGGCCATTTTGAAGTAGATGGGACTTACGCAGTTGAATAAATTTGCAGGCGCTCCGCGCCTGCAAATTTATTCAACTTTCTTGGTTTTTCGGGTGAGGTGCCTTTTATCTGTAGCCTTTTATCTATAGCGTTGATTTGAAGCCGTCTACACAAGAGGTCTAAAGAATTCGTTTGAACGATTTCCCCTGACCTAGTTGAGTTAGGCTCAGAAAACTGACGGCGATCGCAATGCCAGCGGCGAGATAGAACACAGGCGGAAACCCGAAATTTTTCCAAATGGGTCCCAGAATCACCGGGGAGACGAACAGTCCAAGGGCGTTAAAGCCTGTACCGATCGCCAACACGCTAGCCCGTAGCTCTGCCGGAGCCAACTCAGCTAATAAGTCGTAGAGATTAGGCGTAATAATGCCAAAACCCACCCCAAACAGTGCCGCAACCGGAATGATGAGATAGAGCTGGGTAAGAGAGGGAATGCTGAAAATGGTAACGCTCATCAACAAAAAACCAAGGGCGATCGCTCCTTTTTGCCGAAATCGTTTCGCCAACCGACTGGCAAGTAGCGCTGCACTGAGAGCCGCACCCGCCGCTCTCATAGCCAGCACAATCCCGTTGACCGTCGGATCGGCATCAATAGCGCTTTTGAGATACAGCGGCGCATAAACCACGGTAGCGTTCATAATCAGCGCTGCCGCCCCCACGAACAGATATAGCGTCAGCACATCGCGCTGCCGCACCACCCCCAACAACTGACGACCCTGCCCCTCTCCGATCAGCCCTGCCTGCTGATCGGAGGAGGTGGGGGTGAAGACAAATAAGGCGATCGCCGCCAGGGGAATGCCCAAGGCGTAAAGATAGAAGGTATGTTGCCAGTGCTCGCGCCCCACCCAGCCGCCAACTAAGGGAAACAAAATTGCCACTGAGGTCATTGCACTGGTGGCGTAGCCCAAAATACGCGATCGCTGCTCTCCCTCATACATACTGCCCAACATGCCAATCGTAGCTGCCGCGATGCCCCCACTGGCTGCCCCTACTAAACCCCGCGTCAACAGCAACAGCGGCAGGGTTTGCACAAACGCCGTTGAAGCGCCAAACACGGCATACAGCGCCAGCGTAGGCAGCAGCACCTTGCGTTTACCTATGCGATCGGCCAAGATGCCAAAAATAGGAGTAAACACTGCGGTTGTCAGTGCATGAACGCTAACTAAAATCCCCGCCCAGGAACGGTCGATTTGCAGATCCCGAATAACTTCTGGAAAAACGGGCGCGGTGATGCTGCCAGTCATTGTAGTTAAACAACCCGCTGCCAACAAAACCAAGAGCTGATGGAAGCGCTCTGAAGCAGCTAACTGCGCCCATTGTTTACTCCACTGCATGAATACTTAACCCGTACTGTTGTAACGACACTCAATAAATTAAGGACTAAGTTTAGAGACTCTGAGACCGAATCCAAAGGTTCCAGTGCGCCCGATTTACCCTCAATGCTGCGATCGGTTCATCTCTTCCGCTTAGGCTCGTGAACTGCGTACGGAGCCTAAACGCCTTATCCAATTTAGGACTACCCCAGTTTCTTCACAATACGATAAGTCGCTCAATCTAACTTAATAGACCTGACGGTAGTGGTATTGATGTAAGGATTGTTTGACGGGCGGGCGAAGCCTGCGCTTCAAACAATCCTTACATCAATACCACTATCAAAGTGCTAAAGTTTTATAATTCGAGCATTATTTAGAACAACTCACAACGAGACGTTATGACGAAAGGACAGGGATTCGGCGGCTTTGGGCTTGGCAAAATGAAGGAGCTGACTGAAGCATTTAAAAAAGCTCA
The DNA here is from genome assembly GCA_038321765.1 of Elainellales cyanobacterium. Lineage (GTDB taxonomy): Bacteria > Cyanobacteriota > Cyanobacteriia > Elainellales > Elainellaceae > CASBQJ01. The sequence goes on along the minus strand of JBBQFG010000249.1, from coordinate 2,405 downwards.
GCAAGTTCAAGAAGGTGCCAAGAAGCTTCAAGAAGAGCTGGAAATGATGGAGATTACGGGTGAAGCGGGTGGCGGCATGGTAAAGGTCGTCCTCAGTGGCAACCAAGAACCCCGTCGCGTAGAAATTTCTCCTGATGTGTTAAGCGAAGGTGCTGAAGTTTTGTCGGACCTGGTACTAGCAGCAACCAAAGATGCTTACAACAAATCCACCGCCACTATGCGCGAACGCATGGAAGAATTGACGGGCGGTTTAAACTTGCCCGGACTTTAAGCGTAGTGGCATCACGCTCAAATCTAAATAGGTACCTCTAGGCTCTAGATGCCAGACTCACACGGGTTAGATTTGGCATTTTGAGCCTAAATTTTAGGCCGATCCCCTTTAAGTCTGTGTGTATTACAGTGGGTATCGGCTAGTCGGTGGCTTGCGATTGGTGAAGCAAGTAGCTTGTTTTATGGCGATCGCCAGTCAAGTAAGATCAAAATTCAGACTTAAAGACCTAGGCTAAGCCCAGGTCTTTAAGTCTGAATCTTTGTAAAGACGCTACGGCTGGCGAACATTACAGAATCCCTGCCGACTCGTATAGCCGCCTCACGAGAGAGGTGATTTTATCGCCATATTGGGGATCGGCCGCCCAGCGACCGCTCAACTGCCCTACCAGCGGCGCAACTCCTCTAGCCACAAACCGGAAGCGCGGATCGACTAATCCCTGTACGAGTGGAGCAGTGCTGGCATAGGCTTTAAGGTGCTGAATATGTGCCCTTACCCCAATTCGAGCACTGGGAAAAATGGCTCCATCGGCAGTGCCTGCCGCATCACCCAGTCCGCCGAAATTATTTTGATCTGGCCTGATGCTGCCCCCAAATTGAAGGAAGCCAGTTTCAATACACATTTGGCAGAATGCAATATCGTAGTTCACGCCTTCAACCATGCCCTCCTCGCGATATAGCCGGGGGATATCTGGAAACTGGCTGATGGCTCCCTCATTGTTGCTTTTGAGGAACATCATCATTTGCAGCTCGCTAGTTTGCCCAACCCCCATAATGCGATCGATTTGGCCAGGGCAAAGGGTGGCATTTTGCAACGTGATGGTGCGAGTGGTCGCATCCCAACTGACTGCAATGTTGAAGGGGCGTAGTTCGATCGCCTTCACGTACACAATATTGCGATACACGATGCGCCGAATATCGGAGGCTTGACTCAGGTCAACCCCAAGCCGATCGACTAAATCAATCGGAATGTAAGAGTTTCCGTTGACAATAACGCCTTGCTCATCATAAATTCCTCCGTTAATACTGATATCGATGGTGGGGTAAGTCGGTTCTGGATTGGGGGATTGGCCAGATAGGGCGCGACTCCACGATGCCAACCCATCCGCAATTCCCAATGCCACATCGCGACGACGATTTTGAATGACGGTGCGATCGTCGGGGCTAGTGAGAAACCCAATATTCATCAGTAACGAAGGCACCGACACTTGGCGACAAAAGGCCAGAATGCCTGTGCCTGAATCAGTATCCGGGCGAGCGCCCCGACTGGGGATCTGCGATACGCGGCGCAGGAGTGCCAGCAGCAACAGTTCAGCGTGGGCCTTACGCAGATCGTTGTTGGGAATAAAAAAAACGCTGGCTCCTCGCACGGCAGGATTTCCCGACGCATCGCCGTGGATTTCTAAGGCTGCATCGCCGACAATCGCGCGAGCATTAATCCAGGCGATTGACTGCAACATGCTGAGGTCGTCAGGGGTAGCCAGCACTTCAAATCCACGCGATCGCAATTCAGATACGACTAGATCTCGCGTTAAAATCATCTCTCTGGCTTCTGTGGTGCCTGCGACCACAATCCCCGGATCGATCCCCGATCCTTCTGTGCCGCCATGTCCGGCTGAGATAAAAATACGTCCCATAGGTCTGCGTCCTTTATGCGGTGGCAATGGCGGCGGTGGCTAAACTAACGATAGCCCTCAAAGAGCGGTAAATCGCGATCGCCCTCCTTCAGGCAAGATCTGCCACACGCGGCTGCTAAGTTGGTAGATTAGCGGAAAACTAAGCATTTGATCCATTTTCCCCACCTTTAACCATTCCGGGTAGTCCTAAATTGGTAAGGATTTTTTGATGGGCGGGCTTTGCCCGCCCATCAAAAAATCCTTACATCAATACCACTACCCTATTCCGTAGGGCATGTGGTGAAAAAATACAGCACTTTTTCTAGAGTATTACCCTCTAGATTCTTCTCAAAATATCCTCAGCTCTTCCTCAAAAAGCAGCACAATTAAGAAATCAGACTCAATCTAGCGACCTCATCTTCGTTCTTAGGATTGCGTACAAAATAAAACCTAATCTTTTTTTGGAAGTGGGGCGCGGGGCGGGGGGCGGCCAAAAAAATAAAAAAAATTAAATAATTTTGA
>JBBQFG010000248.1:0-7459 GCA_038321765.1 Elainellales cyanobacterium | reverse complement strand
TGAGACTTACACACCTTACACGCAAAACCAAGAGATTGAATGCTAGTGGCAGACAAAGGTACCCCCAATACCTAATCCCTGCAATTGCATTCGACGGCGCAAGTCTTACTTATAGCTGTCGCCACAAAGGTTAGGACACTGGGATCAAAGGGGGTGTGGGGGCTTTGCCCCCAGCCAGGGGTTCCACCCCTGCACCCCGTCCTAACAAATCTGTCTATGGCTATACAAAAAGGCGTAGCCACACTTATTTCGATATTCGGTAGTCCTCAATTAGTAAGGATTTTTTGATGGGTGGGTGAAGCCCACCCATCAAAAAATCCTTACACCAATACCATTACCCGATATTCTAACTGGAATTCGGTTAGAGAGCAGGCGATCGCCCAGTCGTGGAGATCAAGCAGGTTGATACTCTGCGGTACGAATCAGCCGGATTTGTGCCAATGTAAACACAACGGGAATAACACGGGCATAATTTGTGGCGATCGTCCGCCAGCCTAAATCTGCAAAAAACCATGCCCACAGTGCAGGACCCAAAACCGCCAGCACCGTGCGCGTTGTGCCATAGCGAGCAGCCGCAGCCACTACCCCACGACTAGCAGTCTGTAGCGCCACCTGGTTGGTAATCGCCAACCCACCCTGCACCGCCGCCTCTTTTGCCATTTGGTACGTAGCCACATGGAACGCAAACTGACGCGCCACCACCTGCATCAACCAAGGTCGAATCACTGAATTGATAGCAACGACCCCGCTCCCCTTAAGTACCAATCCCAGCGGATCTTTCTGAAGTGACGCAGGCAGTTGATGAGAAATATCAGCCTGAGAAACAGCCTGCTGCAACCGTCCATTCAAGACGCGACGTTCTGCCTCAGGCAGTTGCTTCCAGACACGACCCACCAGCGTGAGAAAGATTTCTGCCTCCAGATCAGGCGTAGAGAGAGATTGGTTGTAGGAAATTTTGAGATAGCGACAAACTTGAATCAGTACTTGGCGATAGCTAACCTGGCGGGTCTTGCCACGCAGGACTGTAACCCCATCGGCAGCTACAAATCGAAACCGCTCTTCCAGCGAATCTAGCCAACTCTCTCGATCTTGGCTACACACATCAAGGGGTTCGAGAGCGTACATGTAATCCAGAGGATTTAGCTGACGGCGAAATAGAATGTCAGTCAAGACTTCCAGCTCATCATCCGTTGCTAGTTCCAACGCCGTGCGTAATTCATCCACGTTGATCTACCTCCACCAAATTCTGACCTGAGCCACCGCTTGAACCTGCCCTATATTTTTTGGCAGTGGTATTGAGGTAAGGATTTTCAGATGGGCGGGCGAAGCCCGCCCATCTGAAAATCCTTACAAGTTTAGAACTACCTATTTTTTTAGGTCTATTCAAAAAATAATGTACCTTTCAAAAAATAATAAGTTGAAACATTACTCCCATCGTGCACGGGAGGCATCAATTTCATCAACTTTAAAGAGACACCTTAAGAGCCTAGCCGAAAAGTTGTGGAAAAGTTGACTTTTGTATTTAGGGTATGACCACAAAATACCTCAACCCCAGGTTTTAGTTTAGCGGGCACCCCCAGCGTGCCCGCTAAACTAAAACTTGTAACTACAAATTAAGTAGGTGGGCTTAATTAAATATAAGATTCTAAAACCCTGCGCCACCCGCACAGCGGGCGGCGCAGGGTTTTAGAATTTGTTTTTATGTAGGTTGAACTACTTAGCCGAACTGTTAGGTGCTTAAGGCGTAACGAAGTCAGCAATATCCAGGGCAGTCGTTCCTACATTTTGGAGAATTGCTAAAAGGTCATTGTCGTTGCGAATCAATAAATTTGCCCCTTGTTGGGTCAGGCTCAGGTTACCAAAGGCAAGATTTCCTAGGAGGGCGATCGCATCGCGTCCGACTTGAAAGTCTGTAATCAGGGCATGTCCGCCGCCAGCTTCTAACGCGAATATGTCATTGCCTTGACCTCCTGAAAGCCAATTTTTGCCAATTCCACCAGATAAGATGTCGCGTCCCTGACCGCCATAGAGGCTATCGTGACCGCGATCGCCCAGCAAAATGTCATCTCCACCAAAGCCCAAGAGAGAATCTTTGCCACTGTAGCCGCTGAGAAAATCGCTCGTTCTTACCCCTTTTAGCAGGTTGGCAGTGCGATCTCCCGACACAATATTCGACGCACCTGTGAGAATGTCGTCAAACAAATCTCCAGCGATATCGCGCACTTGACGCGTAAAGCGACTGAAAGATGTATCACTTGAGCCATCAGTTTCAGCATCAAACAGCGCGTTGAGGTTCACATTCCCCACCAACGAGTCCAAGTCTTTCAACACCTGGTTAACGCTCAAGTCACCCACGAAGTCCTTCAGTAACCCGTCAAAATCGATCTCTAGCAGATCTACCCCGCCTAGCGTGCTGTCCACACTGCCAAACAGTTTAAACAGATTAAAATCTCCAAAAAATAGATCCAGCCCGTCGATTAGACCGTCCACCAACCCATCAAGGCTAATATCGCCAAAAAAGTCTCCGAGATCAATCTTTCCCAAATCGATCTGCTCAAAAAAATTGCTCACCCGACCGACTAGATCGTTGCCAAAAAGATCATCAAAGACAGAATCAAGTTGAAGTGCCATGGTTAGAAGATAAATGCGGCATCAGATGGCGATCGCCACCTAATTTTATCCATTCAATGACGCAGCGGATTGGGAAAAGTGCCAGAGTTGACTACCACGTATTAAGTTTGGCAATTTTTGGATTGCTCAAAACCTGGTGTTTAGAAATTGCTGCACAAGCTTAACTGGTTTTGCTGCGGTCAATTTTTAACACCAATGTGCCGAGAGGCGGCAGACACAGGTCAATCGAGTAGGGCTGGTTGTGAAACGACCACTCTTCTGACCACTTGCCGCCTAAGTTGCCCATATTGCTGCCACCATACTCCCGCGCATCGCTGTTAAATAGTTCTTGGTAAAACCCTGCTTCAGGAACGCCGACTCGATAGTGGGAGTGGGGCTGCGGCGTAAAGTTAGAGACAACGATAAGAGATTCTTGCGGATCTTTGCAGCGGCGGGTGAACACCACAACGCTGTGACGGTTGTCGCTACAGTCAATCCATTCAAACCCTTCATTTGAAAAATCTTGTGTGTACAAAGCAGGCTGGCTGCGATAAAACTCGTTGAGCCTGCCCATAAAATGCTTCAGCTTTTGAGGCGCTTCAAACTGGAGCAAATGCCATTCCAAATCGCCCCAAACGTTCCACTCACTCCATTGGCCAAACTCTAGACTCATAAACAGGGTCTTTTTGCCGGGATGCACAAACATGTAGGTATACAGACAGCGCAAACTGGCATATTTTTGCCACTCATCGCCAGGTATTTTGCCAATTAGGTTACTCTTGCCGTGCACCACTTCATCATGAGAAAACGCCAGCATAAAGTTTTCGGTGAAGGCGTACATCAAGCTAAAGGTAAGGTTGTTTTGGTGGAATTGGCGAAACCACGGGTCCATGCTGAAATAGTCCAGCATGTCGTGCATCCAGCCCATATTCCACTTAAGGTTGAAGCCTAACCCTCCGACATATGTCGGCCACGATACCATTGGCCATGATGTTGACTCTTCGGCAATGCTAAGCGCGCCAGGAAAATAGCTGAACACAACATGGTTCATTTGCCGGAGGAAATCGGCTGCTTCAATATTTTCTCGACCGCCATATTGGTTAGTAACCCAGTCTCCTGGCTCTCGACAATAATCGAGGTAGAGCATGGAGGCTACGGCATCTACACGAATACCGTCGATGTGATATTTGTCGAACCAAAAGAGGGCGTTGGAGACCAAAAAGTTGCGAACTTCGTTGCGGGCGTAATTGAACACCAATGTTCCCCAACCTTTGTGCTCCCCTTTGCGCGGATCAGCGTGTTCGTAGAGAAAGGTGCCATCGAAATTGGCGAGTCCATGCCCGTCTTTGGGAAAATGCCCCGGTACCCAGTCCACAATCACCCCAATCCCGTTTTGATGGCATTGGTCGATAAAGTACATCAGGTCTTGGGGGGTGCCGTAACGCGAAGTCGCAGCATAGTATCCTGTGATTTGATAGCCCCAAGAGCCATCAAACGGATGTTCGGCAACGGGCAAGAGTTCAATATGGGTGAAGCCCAAATCCTTAACATAAGGAATTAGGCGATCGGCCAGTTCGCGATAGGTGAGGAAACGCGCTCCTGGTTTGAGGTCGGCAACGATGACGGGGGGTATTTCTGTGCCATCAGGACGCACATAGGGTTCGGAAGAAGAACCATGCAACCAAGAGCCAATGTGAACTTCGTAGACTGAAATGGGCTGGGTTAACGGCTCGGTATGACGGCGCTGTTCCATCCAGGCGCGATCGCCCCACTCATAGGTTTCTAAATCAGTCACAATCGACGCAGTTTTCGGTCGCACTTCCTGTTGAAATCCATAGGGGTCAGACTTTTCGTAAATATGCCCTTCCTGATTTTTAATTTCGTACTTGTAGCGGGTACCTACCCCCAAGCTAGGAATGAACAATTCCCAAATGCCATCACCAAGCCGCCGCATCTGATGTTTACGTCCATCCCACCAGTTAAAATCTCCCAGCACAGAAACATTGCGCGCGTTGGGTGCCCACACCGCAAAATAAACCCCATCTACCCCTTCTAAATTAGCTAGGTGAGCACCGAGCTTTTCATAAATGCGATGATGATTGCCCTCAGCAAATAGATGCACATCAAAATCTGTCACTAATGGAGATCGAAACGCGTATGGATCGTAGACCACACGTTCTTGTCCCTCCTCTTTAACTCGAAGCTGGTAGTTGCTTAGGTCGGTGACATCTAAGGTGCATTCAAAAAAATGGGGATGATGCACCGACTGCATTGGGTATTCCTCCCTCTGTTCCGGGAGAACGACCCAGGCGGCCTCTGCATTCGGTAAGTAGGCTCGAACTGCCCAGTAAGTTTTGTCATTGTCTTGAACCAGATGTGGTCCTAGCACTTCGAAGGGATCATGGTGCTGATTACCAACAATGCGATTAACTTGCTCTGGCGCAACAGTCGATGACATGTAATTACCTACTTACAGTAAGGGTCTAAAACGGTTTTATTGATACAACGAAACAGGGGTAAAAATCTTCGTAAAACGTTGAGCCTGACGCTTTCGAAGTCAACTCTAGGCGACCCTTTGCCCTCTCTGAGTACTGAGGCGCGCCTAGAGCATACACTACCCCAGACATCCCTAGCTTGCGAAAGCATCTCAGGTTTGGCGATTTGTCTTTTGACTCACTATCAAGTCACGTGGTCAATCTAAAAATAATATTAAAATATATGAAGATTTGTCCAAGTTACTGTGATAAACCGTAGCAAATTACGGGCAAAGTCTCAAACTTCTCGGTAAAGTTGTAGTCGCTGTCCACAACGTGATAAATTAAAAAACCTTGGGCGATTAGCACAGTGGTAGCGCACTTCCTTCACACGGAAGGGGTCACTGGTTCGAATCCAGTATCGCCCATTCTTTGTAATGTCGACTTGGGAGCAATTTTTTAGGGCGATCGCCTTGTATTTCCGACCGGGCGTTTGCCCTGTTGCGGCTGCCAGTAACTTAAGTTGACGAGAAAAGGGTGGCTGGCGATCGCCCTTCTCCAGAGCTTCTCCGCTCTCCGCTCTCTGCCTTCACCGAATCGCAGCAGGCAACTCCACTCGCACTAAAGTGCCTGTTTCTACTGTCGATTGAATGTGTAGCTGCCCACCATGAGCATCAATAATACGCTTGACGATTGCCAGTCCCAATCCTGTTCCACCCGGTTTGGTGGAGTAAAACGGTTGAGTGAGTTTGGGTAATTGGCCGGGAGGAATGGGATCGCCTTCGTTGTGAATTAGGATACAAACTGTATTGACTTCAGTAGTTTCAACGTTACAAGTCACCACAGCAACTGCGTTGGGGTTGGCTTGAACATCAAGCTGGGGGGCTTCACAGGCATTGTGTAGCAAGTTAATTAGCACCTGCTTGAGCTTGTCGCGATCGCCCACCACGTACATTTCTGTAAGCGATGGCACTAGAAGAATGTGTCGCCCTTGCGCCTTCGGCGTTTCATTGATCAGAGCTGACACATCTTGTAGTAGGGCGTTGACCTCTACCGCCATCGGCTGAATCACGTGGGGTTTAGAGAACAGCAAAATTTCATTCAACAACTCTTCCAGCCGCCTTGCTTCATCTAGCGCCAGTTGAAACCGTTCTTGATCAGCAGCGGCTAATTGCAATTTTTGAGTATGGTTTAGTCCCATTTTTATAGTCGTCAGCGGATTACGAATTTCGTGGACAATGGTAGCGGCAAATTCTCCAATTGCCGCTAGCCGTTCTCGTTCAACCAGTTGAGACTGCGCTACACGTAGCTCCATTGTGCGTTTAGCCACTTCGGCTTCTAAGCGATCGCTGAACTGCTGCTGAAGTTGGTATAGGCGATAATTCTCTATTGCTGCCGCTGCCCGCTCGGCAAACAGCTCGGCTGTGCGAATTTCTTCTGGCAAAAACGTGCGCGGCTCACTATGAAAGGAGCAAATGGTACCAATGATGTCTCCCTGAGCCGTCCGTAGCGGCACCCCCATGTAGCAGAGAAACTCTTCTGGGAAAGATTGATAGTTTTGGGTTAGCCGCACGTCTTCCACCACAAGCGATCGCCCCGATGACACCACCGTACCCGTGACGGTGCCATGAAGGTCATACACTGTCGCGTCTTCCATCCCATCCGAGCTAGCCACTACCCGGTCAAACTCCCGATCTTGAACCAGCGTTACGATGGTGAGATCAATATTTAGCAGATCGCAAACGCTGCGGGAAATAGTTTCTAAATACTGATTTAACTCACCCGATCGATAGTTCAGCGTTGCCAACGCCTCAATAATTTGCTGATCGCGCTGCCAGTGGGAGGGAGGTTGAGGAGAGGAAGGATTCAGAGAAAAGCTGTGGGAGATCATCGTTGGCTCCTTGCCTAAGAAACATGAATTTACCCAACCGCGTAGATTTATCGTACGACAGGCGATCGCCGTTAGCTTCCCTTGATCACACAAAACAAAACTTAATGTAACCTCGGCGGGGTTGGGGGTAAAGCGAATACCCAAAGGGGGGAACACCGATCCTGGCGATCGCCTTTAACTCTCTACAATGTGTTCTATAGACGGTAGTCCTAAATTGGTAAGGATGTTTTGATGGGCGGGCTAAGCCCGCCCATCAAAACATCCTTACATCAATACCACTACCCTATAGACAGCAATCTCTGGAGCAATCGGGACGTGGGTGTCAGGTTTCTCCAACAGCCGACCCTTAGAGGATGTTTTAAAAGTCCCGTCGCTGGTATAAAAACGGTATCGATCCCCCTAAATCCCCGCGCTGGCGCGCCGCTGCGCTAGAAAAAAGGGGGACTTTGAATCCAGTTCCTCCCTTTTTATAGACGCGAAGCGG
>JBBQFG010000247.1:0-7519 GCA_038321765.1 Elainellales cyanobacterium | reverse complement strand
CGGGCGGTCGGGCAGCAACCGTCTCCGCGTCCTCGTTATCCAACGGTCAAAAAACGAGTCTCTCGACGCAAACAATCCGAGCAATCACCGAGGCGTGCTAACCCCACAGCAGCTTAGCTTCGCGGATGTTGCCATCAAGTGCATTGGGCTCAATCCCTAGCTGGGGTTGATCAAATTTCTCATGGCATCCTGCTTACTCAACTTTGCAAATCAATTAGTTCAATCTAGAGTTTTGCCCGCGCTGCAAAAAAGTATTAGCAAGTCTAGGACGACCCACAAAATAAATTTTCTGGTTTAGCACCGCAGAGCGCTAAAGGGTACTGAGGATCGTTGAGACTCTCGAATTTTGATCGCCACATCTGGGGTGTCGGTAATGATACCTTCAATGCGGCGATCGCTCAGCAGCCTTGTCATGGCTGAGATGTCGTTCACAGTCCACACAAAAATGGGTAAGTCTCCACCCACAACGTTGGCGAGCAGTGGGCTGTCAAGCAATTGCCAGTTGGGAGCAATAAAATCAGCGCGCATGTGCCGGACGCGATCGCGCACAGCTTTTGCGTTAAGCCGAAACGACCGACAAAATTTAACTGTCCCATTACCAAATAAAAACCCCGTCTTAATGTCGGGGCAATGGCGTTTCACATTTTTGAGAGCCGCAGGATGAAACGAGGTAATCACAAAGTCGTCTGGCGGAAACCCGGTCAGCAATCGTTCTACAACAGCGGGTTCATATCTTGCCTCTTTTAACTCCACATCTAGCCGAATTCGACCGCTACATAGCGCAATCACTTGATCGAGGGTGGGAATGTCGGGATCGATCGACTGAAGCTCAGCATAGGTCATCTTGCGGATGGGGCGCTGATTCAAGTCGGCATCATGATAAGCAATCAGGACTTGGTCTTTAGTGCGACGTACGTCGAACTCAATCATGCTGGCTCCCAATGCGATCGCCATCTCAAAGGCAGCCAGCGTGTTGTCTTTCGCGTAAGCAGACGCGCCCCGGTGGGCAATAATCATCGGTTGCATACTCCTCACTCCACTTAAGGCAAAAGGCAAGCGATAGTTGGCCTTGCTCAATGTTAGGGATGAATTTGGCTTCGAAATGAGTAAATAAGTACCCCTCTCAAAATCAAATTCATACTTCAAATTAGTAACGCTAGATAGTCTAGACGTTGAACGTTAAATTTAGAGCCTAGGTAGTGGTATTGATGTAAGGATTTTTTGATGGGCGGGCTTTGCCCGCCCATCAAAAAATCCTTACCAATTTAGGCCTACCAGAGCCTAGACAGTAGATCTAAACCTGGAATGGCTGGACTGTACTTTACAGGGCAGTTGGCCTAAGTGATTTAGGTTTGCAGGCGGTTGTACGTTCCCAAACCCAGTTAGCTATCGATACTGACTAAGCCAATAGTGCCCTCTTTTACTCGCTATGTCCCTGGATTTCAGAAACATCAATACACTTTGGGCATCTGTTTTAGCCGAAACCTTGAGCTGTTTGGGATTGAAGATTGCGATTGTCTGTCCAGGTTCGCGGTCTGCACCGTTAGCTGTTGCATTTGCCCAACATCCTCAGGTTGAAGCGATCCCCGTATTGGACGAACGCTCGGCTAGCTTTTTTGCCTTGGGGATCGCTCGCCAATCGGGACAGCCAGCCGCCTTAATTTGTACATCGGGTACAGCGGGAGCCAATTTCTACCCAGCCGTGATCGAAGCGCGGGAAAGTCGTGTGCCGTTACTGGTTTTGACTGGCGATCGCCCACCGGAACTGCGCGATTGTCAGGCTGGGCAAACAGTAGATCAGCAAAAACTGTTTGGGAGCTATCCCAATTGGTATCACGAAGTGGCAACGCCTACGCTGAGCCTGCCGCTGCTGGCCTACCTCCGCCAGACTGCCATTCAAGCCTGGGAGCGATCGCAGTATCCCATTGCTGGTGTAGTGCATCTCAACCTACCCTTTCGAGATCCATTAGCTCCTCTCCCCCAGGCCAACGTGCAGGCGTTTGCAGGGCAATTCGACAGCAAGTGGTTTTTTGCAGGATTAGAGGATCGGCGCGGAGCCGCGAACGCAGACAGGGGAATGGAAACGGAGGTTGGGAAACATCAGGGGGAGAACGTAGATTTTGGATGGTTGAGTAGCTCGAAATTACCGATTCTGACCCAGATTCAGCCTCCGGGCGTTTTGATTGCTGGGCCAGTTCAACCGCGATCGCCTCAGCGCTACTGCGAGGCGATCGCTCGGCTTTCTCGCACGCTGGGCTTCCCAGTATTGGCAGAGGCGCTTTCACCTCTAAGGAATTACGCAGCGCTTAATCCGTATCTCATTTCTACCTATGATCTGATTTTGCGCGATCGCCAACTAGCAGCGCGACTTGCCCCAGCGACTGTGATTCGCATTGGCGAACTGCCTACGAGTAAAGAACTCCGCGCTTGGCTAGAGCAGACCCAGCCCCAACAATGGATTGTGGGTGCCGAAGCCAATGACGGCAGCACCTATCGCAACCTCGATCCCCTACATTTACGTACGCATCACGTACACCTTTCGGTTGAGCAACTAGCGGTCAGTGTCACAGGAAATTTGGATAAGGGTAATTTGGAGTCATTAAGCACCCACTTGTCTGATGTCCAGTCGGCTTATTTAGAACTCTGGTGCTCTACAGAATCACGAACGCGACAGACGCTCCACGAGGCTATGCAGCCAATAGAACCGTTGATTGAAGGCAAAGCTGCTTGGCTCTTGTCGCAGTGTTTGCCCATGGGCACCCCTCTCTTTATTGCCAACAGCACTTCGATTCGATTGATGGAATGGTTTTGGCAACCGGGCGATCGCGCCATCCAGCCGTTCTTCAACCGAGGTGCCAACGGCATTGATGGAACTTTGTCGACCGCACTGGGGATCGCACATCGGCAGCAGAGTAGCGTTTTGCTGACAGGCGACCTCGCCCTCCTCCACGACACAAATGGCCTGTTATTACGCCATAATTTTGTCGGGCATCTCACTATTTTGCTGCTGAATAATAACGGCGGCGGAATTTTTGAGATCTTGCCCATTGCTCAATTCAACCCGCCTTTTGAAGACTTCTTTGCCACCCCTCAACACATTAACTTTGCCCAGCTCTGTGCTACCTATGATGTTGAATACGAATACATTGAAACGTGGGATCACTTAAGGCAAAGCCTAAACGTACTTCCAGGCAAAGGTATCCGAGTGCTAGAGCTAAAAAGCGATCGCAAAGTCAACGCCCACTGGCTAAAAACTCATCTCAGCCAATGGGCTAACAAAACCACGTAAACTGAGATTCAGCCCCGCATCCGTTCTAATCCCGTCTCTTTACTTCACCCATGTCCCTGATTTGGAACTCTGTTAAACAGTACGAAGATATTCTCTACCACAAAGCCGACGGCGTTGCCAAAATTACTATCAACCGTCCGCATAAACGCAATGCCTTTCGTCCTCAAACCATTACTGAACTCTACGATGCCTTCAGTAATGCCCGCGAAGATATTCGCATTGGCGTTGTCCTGCTGATCGGAGCTGGTCCCCATACAGACGGCAAGTATGCGTTTTGTTCTGGTGGGGATCAGAGTGTTCGTGGGCAGGCAGGTTACGTTGGGGGCGATGGCATCCCCCGGTTGAACGTGCTAGATTTGCAGCGCTTAATTCGCAGTATGCCTAAAGTAGTCATCGCCCTGGTAGCAGGTTACGCGATCGGTGGAGGGCATGTTCTGCACGTTGTCTGCGATCTGACTATTGCGGCTGACAACGCCATTTTTGGGCAAACAGGACCAAAAGTAGGCAGTTTTGATGGAGGGTTTGGGGCTAGTTATCTTGCCCGCATTGTAGGACAAAAAAAAGCTCGCGAAATCTGGTACCTTTGCCGCCAATACGATGCCCCCCAGGCTTTAGAGATGGGCTTGGTTAACTGTGTTGTTCCCATAGAGCAGCTAGAAGAAACGGGGATTAGTTGGGCACAGGAGATTTTAGAGAAAAGCCCTATTGCGATTCGCTGTCTTAAATCTGCTTTTAACGCAGACTGTGACGGTCAAGCCGGACTCCAAGAACTAGCTGGCAATGCCACGCTCTTGTACTACATGACAGAAGAAGGAACAGAAGGAAAACAAGCGTTTTTAGAGAAGCGCCAACCTGATTTTCGCCAATATCCTTGGCTTCCTTAGAATGACAAGTAGACAAAACCAATAGCATGTTACTTTAAGAAGTTGCCTCGGCTTACCACTTTGTGAAATAACACGTTACGATGAGTTTGGGTCTTTTTGGATACTTATGCCCTCGGGTTAGCGGTCTTGCTCAGTGGCATCTATTTTAGGAGCAGGGTTTGCAACTTAGAGTCGTATGAAAGTTTTAGACTATTTTGCGGAAGGCTATCATTATTAGCTGAATAGATCTTTAAGGCCTTATGGGGATTCTGTCCGTAGGGTTGATCCATTAAATGTTGCATAGACCACTTTGTATTGAAACAGGGTTCGTTACCCTAGTTCGAAATTTAATTTGTTTTTTAATTTTCGTATAAGTTTTTTTAATGTTTTAGAAATCAATCTCTGGATTCCTTGGTGTGGAAATCCTTAAGGGAATATTAAGGAAGTTTAGAATATTCAGATGTAGTGCTAAAGAGTGTGGTGATTGGAGGTCAGTATGTTTTTACGACTTGCAGAGCAGCACCGTCAATTTGTCCGTGATCTGGTGATGAATCTCCAGGCCTTGGCAACTGTTCTAGAACGTCAGGGATACCTGGCATCGTGCTATACCTGCGGCGGTCAGATGAATAGCGCATCGTTTATGGTTAGTTTGGGTGAGAATCATTTGATTCGCTTCTTGGTGTCCGACTACGGCATTACCTGGACTGAAATGCGAGATGATCGAGAATTGATGAAATTGGAAGGGGCTGAAGCTATTAGTCAGCTTCAAGAGCTTGCTAATTTGGTGAAGTATCAAATCAAGCCGTCCGAAAATCGTCTGATTTTGGCAAAAGTTTCCGAGAGCGTTGCTTAAGGTTTCGGGTACGTAGGGTTTTGTGTGGCTAGATTTGCTGATAGGTGCTGATTCTCTGATTCCCGACCACTGGCTCGATATGTTAGGTCGATTGGGTTTGGCGATCGCTGTAGGTGCCAGCATTCGCTGGGAACGGCAGTCAGAGCGGAAGCCTGTTGGGTTAAGAACTCATATGCTGGTCAGTTTAGGCTCAGCTATGTTTACTCTGACCAGTCTTCACGTAGGTTCGCTTATCACACGGCAGATACCGCTAACCGTGTGATTCAAGGCATTGCATCCGGAATTGAATTTCTGGGAGCGGGCGAGGTTGTTTCGAGATCTTCTAGTAGTTCAACAAAAATTAAGCTTCAGGGACTGGTAGCCCTAAACTTATAAGGATTTTCAGATGGGCGGGCTTCGCCTGCCCATCTGAAAATCCTTACCTCAATACCACTACCCAGGGACTAACATCGGCGGCGGCAGTTTGGGTTTCTGCCTCATTGGGTGTTGCTTCTGCCTGTGGTCTTTGGCTAACTAGTATTGTTGGAGCCGTCAGCGCCTTAGTCATTCTCTGGGGTGTCAAAAAAACTGAGTAAGCTCGATAACTGCATAAACCATTGGTGTAAAATTTCCCAGCTTCAAGCAGCTTAATCTAGGGTAGTTCAGTTTAAACGTCTGATTTAATTCAAACGTCAACTCGCATCCCCTGGTTAAACGCTTAGGATTGCAAATTAATTAACCTGTAATCTTTTTTTGGAAGTGCCGCGCGGAGCGCGGCACTTCCAAAAAAAGATTAGGTCTTATTTTGTACGCAATCCTTAGGCTTTTAAAAAGATGTCGTAGAGTGACAGCAAAATTTCAACCACGATCAAGACCACAACGTACCACTCCACTCGTAACGTGCTGTTGTGTTGAAGTAACTCTAGTACTGTTTCTGCAGTGCTAGAAATTAGTCCAAGCTTCCGTTCTAGAGCCAGGTGACGATCTCGAATTTCATATTCGCTCTCTAACCGAGAGTAAAGGCGCTCCAAATCTGGCGCTTCCCAAAGTAATTCTGGTTTATCTACAATTTCGACCCGACCGACAATTTTGTGTTGAATTGAGAGCGTTCTTCCGAGTTGGCGCAGTAGCTCTTTACCCCAGCGCTCATTTTTAGTGGTTCGCTGTAACCCAGCCGCGAATGGCTCAACCTGATCAAACACGCTAGCCGTTCCAATCTCGTAATGAGCCAGTACTACACTTTTTGCCAACACTTCTGCCACAATTTGTAGGCAGCTAACGCTAAATTCCTGAACAGAGATTACTCCATTTTCGGCTTGGCCTGCTCGGTCGGGATCGAGTCTAATAGTTACTTCTTCTGTTTCGGGCGCTGCAAATGGTTCAACAATCAATGGTTTAAGATAAGACAGAAACGATACTTCTTCGATAGGGCTCAACCCAAAAAACACAGCGGCTCCGTACTTAAATAGAGCAACACATCCGCTCTCACCAGCAAGGACAACTAACGGCTGGCGGGCGAGAGGTTCAGTAGCTTCTAACGAGCGAAGATCAAGTCGTTCTCCAAGAAAAATAGCGCGGCCTTTGACCGCTTCCTTATCTGTCAAGAGAGTTTTTTGCATAATGTTAATGAAGTTGTGATATGTCCGCTTGTTCAACAGTGCAAACGGCTACTCACTCTCTTGGTGCTGGGCAATTAGAAACCAAAATGCCCCAGCCACGATCGCCAGATAGTCGCTCGCTGATCTGGCTTGAATGTGTCTCATTGTTGACTAAACCTGACTAAACATCTAAATGGATAGGGGCGTGAACGGTCTTAAGATTGTGAAGTACATAAAACCTTGTAGCCCGGTTAACTGACAAATCTTTTACCCCTCATCCTCTAACCTGTTCTCCCATAAGGGGAGAAGGAGAGCTAGAGATCAAGTCTTGGCTCGAAGCCCCTCTCCCAGATCGGGAGAAAGGTGGGGGTGTAGCTTGCTTCTGCGAAGCAGGGGAAGATCGGAGTTTTGTTAGTCAATCAGCTCGGTAGCTTTTTGTGAAAGTCTTGCTCATAGCCTTTTCATAAAAAACTGTTATAAGTTAGTTTGTCTACGTCCTTAGTGATATAGCTGTTGCCACAAAGGTCAGGACACTGGGATCAAAGGGGGTGTGGGGGCAAAGCCCCCAGCTAGGGGTTCCACCCCTGCACCCCGTCCTAACCAATCCGTCTATGGCTATACAAGACAAGGCAGTATATCAGGGGTCGGAATCTTGCCTGATCCTCCAGTGCTACTCCTAACCTAACTGCGTTCTACTTTAAAGTGCCTCTCAGCCTCAGTTTAATCTTTTGCAGATTTTCTGTCAGAAGATTAATCTTTATGCCTGCAAGATACTTGCTGTACATTAAACATTTATTGTAACTACTCAGGTTTGAGCGCAGGAAAAATCGGGTCTTCGACAAAGACCCTCCTGAGCGCATCAAGCACCTCGATACCTTGCTTACGTAGGGTGGAGATATACCCGCGAATACGGCAAAACATTTGAGCGCCCTCCAAG